>JBCECL010000044.1:0-30065 GCA_039207135.1 Brevundimonas sp. | reverse complement strand
AGGCCATATGGCATCGACTACTTGGCACACTGTTGAGTTCTCAAGGAACAGACGCTCTGTCGTCCGGACCCTTAGGCCCTTCTCGAGAGGCTTTCCGTTTTCCAGCCTACCAGATTGTTTTTCCTGGTCTGCCGGGGGCTTTCTTCGAATCAATTCCTTGATTCGTTTTCCGCCTTCACTACTCTAGCGGGCTTTTCCAGCTCCTCAGACCATCCGGTCTGTGACGCTCGTTGCCCTCCCGTCCGGCTCCGAGGCGCACGAAGCACCTGGATCTCGTTCGGGGGCGGCCGCCTGCGGGACCAGCCACCGGGGTTCGATCCTCGGTGTCCGTTCCTCCCTGCCGGGCGACCTCGAGAACATTACGCGCGCTCCGGCCGGTGGCGCAAATCCGGGGGCGGTGACGCCGGTCACCACCCCCGGAACGCTCAGGATGCGGCGGTGTCGACCACGCCGAGCGTGCGCTTGCCGCGTCGCAGGACGGCCCAGCGCGAGTGCAGGAGGTCCTCCGTGCGGAGCACGGCGTCGTCAGCGGCGACCCGCACGTTGTTGACCGAGGCGCCGCCCTCCTTCACCGCACGCCGTGCGTCCGACTTGCTCGCCACGATCCCCGCGGAGGCGAAGAGGTCGACCACCAGGTCGCCTACCGACCCCGTCGTCGTGGGGAGCTCGGCGAGCGCCGCGCCGAGGGTTGCCGGGTCGAGGTCGTCGAGCGCGCCGCGCCCGAACAGCGCCTGGCTCGCAGCGACGACCGCGTCGGCCGCCGCGGCGCCGTGGACCAGTGCGGTCACGTCGTACGCGAGCGTCCGCTGCGCCTCGCGGGCAGCGGGCCGCTCCGCCACGGCGACCGCGAGCTCGTCGAGCTCCTCGCGCGTGCGGAAGGTGAAGACCTTGAGGTACCGCAGCACGTCGGCGTCGTCCGCGTTGAGCCAGAACTGGAAGAACGCGTACGGCGTCGTCATCTCGGGGTCGAGCCAGACGGTGCCCGACTCGGTCTTGCCGAACTTGGTGCCGTCGGCCTTGGTGATCAGCGGCGTGGTGAGCGCGTGCGCGGCGACGCCCTCGGCCTTGCGGATGAGCTCGACCCCCGACAGGAGGTTGCCCCACTGGTCCGAGCCGCCGGTCTGCAGCGTGATTCCGTGGCGCCGGAACAGCTCGAGGTAGTCCATCCCCTGCAGGATCTGGTAGCTGAACTCCGTGAAGCTGATGCCGGCGTCGCTGTTCAGACGGCGCGCAACGGTGTCCTTGGCGAGCATCGTGCCGAGGCGGTAGTGCTTGCCGACGTCGCGCAGGAAGTCGATCGCCGACAGAGGGGCGGTCCAGTCCAGGTTGTTCACCATGGTGGCCGCGTTCTCGCCGTCGAACCGCAGGAGCGGCGCGATCTGGTCGTGGATGCGCTCGACCCAGCCGGCGACGACGTCGGGCGAGTTGAGCGTGCGCTCGCCGGCCATCTTCGGGTCGCCGATCAGGCCCGTCGCACCGCCGACGAGGGCGAACGGTCGGTGGCCCGCGTCCTGCAGCCGTCGCACGGTGAGGATCTGGACGAGGTTGCCGATGTGCAGGCTCGGCGCCGTCGGGTCGAACCCGCAGTAGAGGTTGACCGGGCCGTCGGACAGCGCGGCGCGCAGCGCGTCCAGGTCGGTGGTCTGCGCGATCAAGCCGCGCCACTCGAGCTCGTCGAGGATGTGGTTCACGGTGACTCCAGGGTGTTCAGGCACAGGAAAAGGGGCGAGGTCCGAGCCGACGCCGACACCCCTACGGGGCGTCTACCGACGTCGGCCGCGGATACGCCGGCCGATACGCCGACACCGTCCGCTCGCCGGTCAGCCAGTACCGCCACGGGAAGCGGTTGCCCTCGCCGCCAGCACCCGTCACGCCGACGCGCGGACCGCTCGCGTGCGCCGGCTGGACCGTCGTCTCGTGCCGGTGGAGCACGACTGCTCCCCCGGCCTCGGTGACGTCGGCCCCGTTGGCGCTGCGGTCCAGCCCGAGGCAGACCGCGAGCCGAGCGGGCCCGCGTGCGAGCTGCCGGTCGGAGTCGACCACGCCGACGTACTCGCGACGTGCGCGCGCGAGATCTGCGCCCTCGACGACCTCGCCGGCGCGGATCAGCACGGCGGCCGGTACGCCGGTCGGCTCGGCGACCACGTTGAGGCAGTGGTGCAGGCCCAGGTGCCGGTACACGTAGAGGCGACCGGGTTCGGCGAACATCATCGCGTTGCGCGCGGTGCGACCGCGGAAGGCGTGCGAG
The DNA here is from genome assembly GCA_039207135.1 of Brevundimonas sp. Lineage (GTDB taxonomy): Bacteria > Actinomycetota > Actinomycetes > Actinomycetales > Cellulomonadaceae > Cellulomonas. Next base: position 27,817 of record JBCECL010000044.1, on the reverse strand, counting down.
CCCGGGTCTGCCGCGCCGCCGTACGCCTCGACCTCGGTGATCCGGACCGTGACGTCGCCCTCCTTCGAGCGGGACGTCAGGTAGGTGCCCAGGAGGTCGCGCGCGACGAGGTTGACGTCGCGTGCGTACCAGACGCGCGCGGGGACCGCGACGAACGCGGCCGGCTCGGCAGGCGCCGGCGGCCGCGGGATGTCGCCCGGCCTGATGCTCACAGGGTCATCCTGCCGCACGGCCGAACGATCCTGCGCGAGAGTTCCACCGCTGGGGGCACCGCGGTCACCGGTCGAGCGGCCACCGCGACCACGTGACTGCGCCGAGGGCATCGAGGCGCACGTCTGCGCGCTCCCGGGTTCTCTCGCGCTCGAAGTGTGCCGACTCCTCGACCATCCACGCCTCCCAGTGCCCCTGCGCCTCGGCGCCGTCGCGCGCGAGGCCCCTGGCAAGGCGCAGCCTCTCGTCGGCCTCGACCCAGACGCGGACGTTCACGATCGGGTCGACCGCGCGCCGCGCGGAGCCGCAGCCCTCGAGCACGAGGAGCCGCGGCACCGGGACGTCGACCCAGTCGGCGAACGCGGCGGCCGTCCAGTCGTACCGCTGGAAGCGTCCGGGCTGCCGACGACGCAGCGGCTCGAGCACCTGGGCGGACAGGCGTGGCCACAGCGACCCTTCGAGCCCGGACCACCCTTCGTACAGGTCGTCCAGGTGCACGACGACCGCGTCGGGAACGCTCGCGGCGAGTGCGGCCGCGAACGTCGTCTTGCCGGAACCGGCCGGGCCGTCGACGGCAACGAGCCGGACGGCGCCGAGCCGCGCCGGGGCCGCGAGTGCAGCCCTGGCGACGGACTCGGCCACCGCCGCGGTCGTCAGGACGCCCAACCGCGCAGCTCTGCCGCCCGGCCCCGAGCGCGGACGAGCTGCTCGGCGACGCGCACCGGAGCCGTCCCGCCGTGGGCGGACCTGGAGGCCAGCGAGCCCTCGACGCTGAGCACCGACCGGACCTGGGGGGTCAGGTGCGGGGAGATCGCGACGAGCTCGTCGTCGGTCAGCTCCCACAGCTCGATCGCCGGCGAGTGCTCCTCGCAGGCGCGCACGCACGCGCCGGCGACCTCGTGCGCCACCCGGAACGGGACGCCTTCGCGCACGAGCCACTCGGCGATGTCGGTCGCGAGCGAGAAGCCCTGCGGCGCGAGGGCCGCCAGGCGGTCGTAGTCGAAGGTCAGCGTCGCGATCATCCCGGCGAAGGCCGGCAGGAGGATCGTGAGCTGGTCGACCTGGTCGAAGACCGGCTCCTTGTCCTCCTGCAGGTCGCGGTTGTACGCGAGCGGGAGGCCCTTGAGGGTCGTGAGCAGCCCGGTCAGGTCGCCGACGAGGCGGCCCGCCTTGCCGCGCGCGAGCTCGGCGATGTCCGGGTTCTTCTTCTGCGGCATGATGCTCGACCCGGTGGAGTACGAGTCGTGCAGGCGCACGAACCCGAACTCCTTGGTCGCCCAGAGGATGACCTCCTCCGCCAGGCGGGAGACGTCCACGGCGAGCATCGCGGCGACGAACGCGAACTCCGCGACGACGTCCCGGGACGCGGTTCCGTCGATCGAGTTCTCGACGGGCCCGTCGAACCCGAGCTCGGCGGCGACCGCCGCCGGGTCGAGACCGAGCGACGACCCGGCCAGCGCGCCCGAGCCGTACGGGGACACGGCGGCCCGGCGGTCCCAGTCGATCCAGCGCTCGACGTCGCGCAGCAGGGGCCACGCGTGGGCGAGCAGGTGGTGCGCGACCAGCACCGGCTGGGCGTGCTGCAGGTGCGTGCGGCCGGGCATGGGCGCATCGCCCGCTGCCTCAGCCTGCGCGACGAGCGCGTCGACGACGTCGAGCACCGCGACGCTGAGCGCACGAGCTTCGCGCCGCAGGTACATCCGCACGAGCGTCGCGATCTGGTCGTTGCGCGAGCGTCCGGCGCGCAGCTTGCCGCCCAGCTCTGCCCCGGCCCGGTCGATCAGCCCGCGCTCGAGCGCGGTGTGCACGTCCTCGTCCTCGAGCACGGGCAGGAAGTCGCCCGCGGCGACGTCTGCCCGCAGCTGCTCGAGCGCCGCGACCATGCCCTCGACCTCGTCCTGCGACAGCAGGCCGGCCGAGGCCAGCACGTGCGCGTGCGCGACCGACCCCGAGATGTCGAGGTCGGCGAGCCGCCAGTCGAAGTGCGTCGACTGCGACAGCGCCTGGAGCGCCGCCGAGGGGCCGCCGGCGAACCGGCCGCCCCACAGCGACACGTTCCCGGCCTGCGCCACCGGCGCGTCCTCGCCCGGTACGAGCTCAGGCATCGATCCCGCCCTGCGAGCCGAGGTCCACACCGTTGCCGAAGCGGACGTCGCGCGCAGCGGCGAGCTTGGACGACAGGCCGTAGATCTCGATGAAGCCCTTCGCGGCGGCCTGGTCGAACGTGTCGCCCGTGTCGTACGTCGCGAGGTTGAAGTCGTACAGCGAGGCGTCGGACCGACGGCCCGTGACCGTCGCGCGCCCGCCGTGCAGGACGAGACGGACGTCGCCGGAGACGTAGCGCTGGGTGTCCTCGACGAACACGTCGAGCGACTTCTTCAGCGGGCTGAACCACTGGCCGTCGTAGACGAGCTCGGACCAGCGCTGCTCGACCTGGCGCTTGAACCGGGCCTGCTCGCGCTCGATCGTGACGTTCTCGAGCTCCTGGTGCGCGGCGATGAGCGCGATCGCGCCCGGCGCCTCGTAGACCTCGCGGCTCTTGATGCCGACGAGCCGGTCCTCGACGATGTCGATGCGGCCGACGCCCTGGGCGCCCGCGCGGCGGTTCATCTCCTGGATGGCCTGCAGCGGGGTGACCGGCACGCCGTCGAGCGCGACCGGCACGCCCTGCTCGAACGTGATGACGACCTCGTCGGCAACCGGCGGGAACGTCGGGTCGTCGGTGTAGGTGTAGACGTCCTTCGTCGGGCCGTTCCAGATGTCCTCGAGGAAGCCGGTCTCGACCGCGCGGCCCCACACGTTCTGGTCGATCGAGAACGGGTTGTGCTTGGTGGTCTCGATCGGGAGCTTGTGCTTCTCGGCGAACTCGATCGCCTTGTCGCGCGTCAGGGCCAGGTCGCGCACGGGCGCCAGGCAGGTCAGGTCGGGCGCGAGGGACGTGATGCCGACCTCGAAGCGGACCTGGTCGTTGCCCTTGCCGGTGCAGCCGTGCGCGACGACGGACGCACCGAACTGGCGGGCGGCGCGCACGAGGTGCTTGACGATGACCGGTCGCGAGATCGCCGACACCAGCGGGTAGCGGTCGAGGTACATGCCGTTCGCGCGCAGCGCGGGCATGCAGTACTCGGACGCGAACTCGTCGCGCGCGTCCGCGACGTAGGCCTCGACGGCTCCGCAGTCGAGCGCACGACGGCGGATGACCTCGAGGTCCTCGCCGCCCTGGCCCACGTCGACGGCGACGGCGATCACCTCGGCGCCGGTGGCCTCGGCGATCCAGCCGATGCCGACAGAGGTGTCCAGGCCGCCGGAGTAGGCGAGGACGACGCGCTCAGTCATGGTTCTTCCTTCGTTTCTGCGTGGTGGTGGGATCAGTGTCGCGCGTCGGGGCGCGCGTCGGAGGCAAGGGCCAGGAATCGCGCGGCGAGCGCGTCCCCGGCCTGGGTTCGGTCGTCGCGGGCGATCACCAGGACCGTGTCGTCGCCCGCGATGGTGCCGAGCACGGAGGGAAGCACCGAGTGGTCGATGGCCGAGGCCAGGAACTGCGCCGCGCCCGGCGGCGTGCGCAGCACGACGAGGTTTCCGGACGCCTCGGCGGTGAGCAGCAGCTCTTCGCAGAGGCGGGCGAGCCGGCCGGCCAGCATCTCCTGGTCAGCGGCGACGGGACGGACCGCCCCTTCGGCCGGGACCGCGTAGACGAGGCCGCCGGAGGGAGTGCGGACCTTGACGGCACGCAGCTCGACGAGGTCGCGCGACAACGTCGCCTGGGTGACGGACACGCCTTCGTCGGCGAGCAGCTCCGCGAGCTGCTGCTGCGACGCGACCGCGCCGCGCGTGAGCAGCGCGCTGATGAGCGCGTGCCGGGCGGCCTTCGTCTGCGGGACTGTCACGGTGCTCACGCGCGCTCCAGCAGCCACGTCAGCAGGGCCTTCTGGGCGTGCAGCCGGAACTCGGCCTCGTCCCAGACCACCGACTGCGGGCCGTCGAGCACCTCTGCGGTGATCTCCTTGCCGCGGTAGGCGGGCAGGCAGTGCAGCACGATCGCGTCGGGCTTGGCGAGCGCCAGCGTCGCGCCGTCGAGCTGGAACGGGACGAACGGCGCCTGGCGCTCGTCGGCCTGGTCCTCCTTGCCCATCGACACCCAGGTGTCGGTCGCCACGACGTCGGCGTCCGCCACGGCTGCCGCACGGTCGTGCAGCACGGTCACCGAACCACCGGTCGTCGCGGCGATGCGCTCGGCATCAGCCACGACGCCCGCGTCGGGCAGGAACTGCGACGGCGTGCCGATCCGGACGTGCAGGCCCGCCGTCGCGCCGCCCAGCAGGTACGAGTGCGCCATGTTGTTGGACCCGTCGCCGATGTACGCGAGCGTCTGCCCGGCGAGCTTGCCGGTGCCGCCGCGGTGCAGCGCGACCGTCGCCAGGTCGGCGAGGATCTGGCACGGGTGGAACTCGTCGGTGAGCGCGTTCACGACGGGCACGCCCGCGTGCTCGGCCATCTGCTCCAGGCGCGTCTGCGCGTGGGTCCGCCAGACGACGGACGCGACCTGACGACCGAGCACGTGCGCCGTGTCCGGGATGGACTCTCGCTTGCCGATCTGCGCGAGGTTGCCGTCGACGACGAGCGGGAAGCCGCCCAGCTCGGCGATCCCCGTGCTGAAGGAGACCTGCGTGCGCAGGGTCGGCTTGTCGAAGATGACCGCCACCGCGCGCGGGCCGGCGAGCGGCGTGCGGATGTAGCGATCGGCACGGAAGGCGAGCGCGAGCTCGAGGACGTCGCGCTGCTCGGCCGGCGACAGGTCGTCGTCGCGCAGGAAGTGGCGGGTCACGCTGCCTCCTCCAGCTCGTTCGGCAGGGCGGCGAGGAAGTCGACGAACGTCCCGGCCTGGTCGTCGGTCAGGACGAACGGCGGGGCGAGCCGGATGGTCGTCGGCCGGCACGGGTTGACGATGAAGCCGGCCTCCAGGGCGCGTGCCGCGACGATCGGCGCGACCGGAGCGGTGAGCTCGATGCCGATGAGCAGACCCTCGCCACGGACCGTCGCGACGAGCGGGTGCCCGAGGCCCTCGATCCGGGCGCGCAGGCGCTCGCCCAGCGCGGTCACGTGCTCGAGCAGGCCGTCACGCTCGACGACCCCGATCGTCGCGAGCCCGGCGGCCGAGGCGACGGGGTTCCCGCCGAACGTCGTGCCGTGCTGGCCGCGGCCGAGCAGCGTCGCGACGGGCTCGCCGAACGCGATCAGCGCGCCGACGGGGAATCCGCCACCCAGCCCCTTGGCGACCGTGACAGCGTCGGGCTGCACGCCCCCGCCGATGTGCGGCAGCTGGTGAGCGAACCACGCGCCGGTCCGACCCATGCCGGTCTGCACCTCGTCGAGGATCAGCAGCGCGCCGTGCTCGCGGGTCAGCTCGCGGGCGCGGACGAGGTAGCCCGGAGGCAGCGGCAGCACGCCGGCCTCGCCCTGGATGGGTTCGACGACGAGCGCCGCGACCGGCTCGCCCTCGAACGCGGCCTCGAGCGCGGCGGTGTCGCCGAACGGCAGGAACTCGACCCCGCCGGGGAGCGGCTCGAACGGCTCGCGATAGGCCTGCTTGTGGGTCAGCGCGAGCGCACCCATCGACCGGCCGTGGAAGGCCCCCTCGAGCGCGAGCACCCGCGTGCGGCCCGTGCGACGCGTGAGCTTGAACGCCGCCTCGTTGGCCTCCGTGCCGGAGTTGGTGAGGAACACGCGCGAGCCCTCGGGGGCGCCGGCCAGGCCGAGGAGCCGCTCGGCGAACGCGATCTGCGTCGGGCTCGCGAAGAAGTTCGAGACGTGCCCCAGCGTGCCGAGCTGCGCGCTGATGGCCGCGGTCAGCGTCGGGTGGGCGTGGCCCAGCGCGTTGACCGCGATGCCGCCGAGCAGGTCGAGGTAGCGCTTGCCGTCGGCGTCCCACACGTACGGGCCCTCGCCGCGCACGAGCACGCGCTGCGGGGTGCCGAACGTGTCCATCACGGCGTGTGCGTAGCGGTCGGTCCACTGCGCGCCCGAGCCGTCGATCGCGGGCTCGAGGCCGGCGTCGGCCGCTCCGTCGACGGGCAGGGCGGCGCGGTGGCGGCCCGTGCTGAGCTCGGTCACTGGGTCACCTCGGGGGTCGGCACTCTGGGGACGGGTGCGGTGAAGGGGGCGTCAGCGGGCTCCTCGTCGGGGAGCACCATCGTTCCGATCCCGTCCGAGGTGAAGACCTCGACGAGGATCGAGTGCGGCTGACGGCCGTCGATGACGTGGGCGCGGCCGACACCGCCCTCGACGGCGCGCCAGCAGGCCTCCATCTTGGGGCGCATGCCGGCGTCGAGCCCGGGCAGCACCTCGGCGAGCGCGCCGGCCCGCAGCCGGCGCACGAGCGACGACTTGTCGGGCCAGTTGAGGTAGAGCCCCTCGACGTCGGTCAGGACGATGAGCTTGCGGGCACCGAGCGCGACCGCGAGCGCCGCGGCGGCGGTGTCGGCGTTCACGTTGAGCACCTGGGTGGGGTCGTCGATGTCCGGCGCGACCGTGCTGACCACGGGGATGCGGCCGGCGTCGAGCAGGTCCTGGACCGCGCCCGGGTTGACGTGCACGACGTCGCCGACGAGACCGATGTCGACCTCCACGCCGTCGACCACGGCCGTGCGGCGGCGTGCCTGGAACAGCCCGCCGTCCTCGCCCGAGAGCCCGACGGCGTGCGGCCCGTGCGCGTTGAGCAGCCCGACGAGCTCGCGCGAGACCTGGCCCGTGAGGACCATCCGGACCACGTCCATCGCCTCGGGGGTGGTCACCCGGAGCCCGCCACGGAACTCGGACGCGATGCCGAGCCGGTCGAGCATCGCGTTGATCTGCGGGCCGCCGCCGTGCACGACGACGGGGCGCAGCCCCACCTGGCGCAGGAACACCATGTCCTGCGCGAAGGCGCGCTTGAGGTCCTCGTCGATCATGGCGTTGCCGCCGTACTTGACCACGACGAGGGCACCAGCGAACTTCTGCAGCCACGGCAGCGCCTGGATCAGCACCTCCGCCTTCTGGTCCGGGCGCAGGTCGGTCAGCGTGTTGAACACGAACTCGTCGCTCACGTGGAGTACTCGCTGTTCTCGGAGACGTAGGCGTGCGTGAGGTCGTTGGTCCACACGGTCGCGATCGCGTCGCCGGCGTGCAGGTCGACGAACACCGTGACGAGGCGTGCCGCGGCGAGGTCGACGAGCTTGCGGTCCGCGTAGCCGGCGCCCGCACGGCACACCTGGACGCCGTTGATCGTCACGTCGATCTGGTCGGGGTCGAACGGCGCGACGTCCTCGGGGACGGTCCCCACCTGGGCGAGCACGCGCCCCCAGTTCGGGTCGTTGCCGTAGATCGCGGTCTTGAACAGGTTGGACCTCGCGATGGCACGGCCGACCGCGACCGCGGCCGCCTCGGACGTCGCACCGCTGACGGTGATCGCGATGTCGTGGTTGGCACCCTCGGCGTCGGCGACGAGCTGGCGCGCGAGGTCGGCGCACACGGACTCCAGCGCGGCGAGGAACCCGGCGGGGTCGGGCCGGACGCCGCTCGCGCCGGAGACCATCAGGACGACCGTGTCGGACGTCGACATGCAGCCGTCCGAGTCGATGCGGTCGAACGTGCGCGCGGTCGCGGCCCGCAGCGCCGCGTCCGCGGCGGCCGCGTCGACGACGGCGTCGGTGGTGATGACGCACAGCATCGTCGCGAGGGCCGGGGCGAGCATGCCCGCGCCCTTGGCCATGCCGCCGACCGTCCAGTCGCCGTCGTCGCCCGGGACGCCGATGTGCGAGGTCTTCGGCACCGTGTCGGTCGTCATGATCGCGACCGCGGCCGCGTACCCACCGTCGGGGCCGAGGGCTGCGGCGGCCTGGTCGACGCCCGACAGGAGGATCTCGCGCGGCAGTCGCTCGCCGATGAGCCCGGTCGAGCCGACGACGACGTCGCCCGCCGAGACGCCGACGGCCGCGCCGACCCGCTCGGCCGTGCTGTGCGCGTCCTGGAAGCCCGGCGCGCCCGTGGAGACGTTGGCGCCGCCGGAGTTCATCACGACCGCGCTGACCACGCCGTCGCTGACCGCCTGCCGCGACCACTTCACCGGCGCGCCCTGCACGCGGTTCGTGGTGAACACGGCGGCACCCACCTGGAGCGGCCCGTCGTTGACGATCAGCGCGAGGTCGGGCCGGCCCGAGGGCTTGAGGCCGGCGGTGACGCCGCTGGCCCGGAAGCCCTTCGCCTCGGTCACGCCGGCCGAGGAGGTGCCGCCCCCTGGAAGATCACTCGTCATGGTCACGGTGCGACTCCGTCCTGGGGAAGGCCGAGCGTCTCGGGCAGGCCGAGCGCGAGGTTGAGGGACTGCAGAGCGCCACCGGCGGTGCCCTTGACGAGGTTGTCGATGGCCGTCACGGTCACGACGCGGCCTGCTGCCTCGTCGACCGCCACCTGCACGAGTGCGGTGTTGGCGCCGAGGGTCGAGGCCGTGCTCGGCCACTGACCGGCCGGCAGGAGGTGCACGAAGGGCTCGTCGGCGTACGCGCGCTCCCAGGCGTCGCGCACCGTGGTCGGGTCGGTGCCCGGCACGAGCCGCGCGGTCGCGGTCGCGAGGATGCCGCGGGCCATGGGGACGAGCGTCGGCGTGAACGAGATCGAGACCTCGCCGGCGCCTGCGGAACGCAGGTTCTGGGCGATCTCGGGGATGTGCCGGTGCGTGCCGCCGACCGCGTACGGCTGGGCCGCGCCGAGCGCCTCGGAGGCGAGCAGGTGCGTCTTGAGGCTGCGACCGGCGCCGGAGTAGCCGTTGGCCAGCACGGCGACGAGGTCGGTCGGCTCGATCAGGCCCGCCGCGACGCCCGGCTGCAGACCCAGGGTCACCGCGGTGACGTTGCACCCGGGAACGGCGATCCGTCGCGCCGAGGAGAGCACCTCGCGCTGCGCAGCGGCCGTGTGCTCCCCCGTGTGCAGGAGCTCCGGCAGGCCGTAGGGCCACGTCCCCGCGTGCTCGCTGCCGTAGAACTGCTCCCACGCAGCGGCGTCGCGCAGCCGGTGGTCGGCCCCGAGGTCGACGACGATCGCGCCGTCCCCGCGCGCCTCGAGCTCGGCCGCGATGGCGCCGCTCGCACCGTGCGGCAGCGCGAGGACGACCACGTCGTGCCCCGCGAGGTTGTCCGTGCTCGTCGGCTCGAGGACGCGGTCCGCGAGCGAGCGCAGGTGCGGCTGGTGCGCCCCGAGCGCGGTCCCTGCGTTCGAGTGGGCGGTGAGGGTGCCGATGCGTGCCTCGGGGTGCGCGAGGAGCACCCGGAGCATCTCGCCGCCGGCGTACCCGCTGGCACCCGCGATCGCGACCGTGAACGTCATATGCATGAACATACACAAGGGTGCACGAAGATACGAGTTGGTTCTTCGGAATGTCTTCGCCCTGCACGTGCGTTGCCGGATGACGTGCGCGCCATCATCGCCTCCGCCCCCGGCGGACCAGAGGTCCTGTCCCTCACCGACGTCGCCGATCCCCAGCCTGCGGCCGACGAGGTCGTCGTGCGAGTGGCCGCGGCGGGCGTGAACTTCATCGACACCTACCGCCGCTCGGGCTCCTACGCGATGCCGTTCCCGCACGTGGTCGGCTCCGAGGGCGCCGGCGTCGTCGAGCAGGTCGGCGCCGAGGTCACGGGCATGGCGCCCGGCGACCGCGTCGCGTGGTCGTCGGCCCCCGGCTCCTACGCGGAGCTCGTCGCCGTCAAGGCCGCGCACGCGCTCGTCGTCCCGCCCGCGGTGTCCGACCAGGTCGCCGCCGCGCTCCCCCTGCAGGGGATGACGGCGCACTACCTCGTGACGTCCTCGTTCCGCGTCGAGCCCGGCACGACCGTGCTGCTGCACGCGGGCGCCGGCGGCGTGGGGCTCCTGCTCACGCAGCTCGCGGTCGCGCGTGGAGCGCACGTCATCTCCACCGTCGGGTCCGCCGAGAAGGAGGCGCTCGCACGCGCGGCGGGCGCCTCGGACGTGATCCGCTACCGCGAGCTGTCCGACCTGACCGCCGAGCTTCCCGCGCTCGTGCGCGACCTCACGAACGGTCGCGGCGTCGACGCCGTGTACGACTCGGTGGGGCGCGACACGTTCGACGCGTCGCTCGCGTCGGTCTCACGGCGCGGCACGCTCGTGCTCTTCGGCGCCTCGTCGGGCCCGGTCGCTCCCGTCGACCCGCAGCGGCTCAACGCCGCCGGCTCGGTCTTCCTGACGCGCCCCAAGCTCGACGACCACGTCACGGACCGCGAGGAGCTGGACTGGCGCGCCTCGGAGGTCTTCGGCGCGGTGCAGGACGGCACCCTCGACGTGCGCATCGGCGCCACCTATCCTCTGGCCCACGCGGCCGAAGCCCATCGCGCGCTCGAGTCGCGCTCCACGACCGGAAAGGTCCTGCTGCTCCCGTGACCGCAATGACCACGCCACTCGCACTCGCCCCCGTCAAGACGCTCCAGGTCGAGATCTGGTCCGACGTCGCGTGCCCCTGGTGCTTCATCGGCAAGCGTCGCTTCGAGGCCGCGCTCGCCGCGTTCCCGCACGCCGACCACGTGGAGATCACGTGGCGCTCGTACCAGCTCTCCCCCGACACCCCGAAGGGGACCGGTCGGCCCGAGGCGCAGGCGCTCGCCGAGATGAAGGGCATCTCCCTCGCGCAGGTCCAGCAGATGTTCGCGCAGGTCACCCAGGTCGCAGCGGGCGTCGGGCTCGCGTACGACTTCGACCGCACGCTGACGTTCAACACGTTCGACGCGCACCGCCTGCTGCACCTGGCGGCCCGCGTCGGCGGCGCCGCCCTGGCCGACCGCACCAAGGAGGCGCTGTTCTCCGCGCACTTCGAGCACGGCGCGGACCTCGGGCTGACGTCGGCGCTCGTCGACCTGGCGCACACCGTCGGGTTCGGCGAGCACGGCTGGGACGACGACGAGGTGCTCACGTTCCTGTCGGGCGACGACGAGGCGGACGCCGTGCGCGCCGACATCGCCGACGCCCGCGCGATCGGCGTCACCGGCGTGCCGTTCTTCGTCGTCGACCGACGCATCGCGGTGTCCGGTGCACAGCCCACCGAGGTGTTCACCCAGCTGCTCGAGACGAGCTGGCGCGAGGCCAACCCGCTGGTCACGCTCTCGGCGGACACGGGCATCGAGACGGGCACCGACACCGGCGCCTGCACCGACGACAGCTGCGCGATCTGATGGCCGCCGCGCCCGTCCGACTGCGCGCGATGCGCGAGAGCGACCTCGAGGCCGTCGCCGCGATGAACGACGCCGCCGTGCCCGCGGTCAACGCGCTGGGCCTCGACGGCATGAGCGAGCACCTGCCGCGCTGCACCACCGCCCTCGTCGCGCACGACGCGTCGGGCGTGATCGGCTTCATCATGGCCCTCGCGCCCGGCGCCGACTACGCGAGCGAGAACTACCGGTGGTTCGCGCAGCACGTGCCCGACTCGCTGTACGTCGATCGCATCGTCGTCACCCCGAGCGCCAAGGCACGCGGCGTCGGCCGCGCGCTCTACGCGGCGGTGAGCGAGCACGCGCGCGTGCTGGGTCTGCCGCACGTGACCGCCGAGATCAACATCGACCCGCCCAACCCCGGTTCGTCGGCCTTCCACGCGCGCCTCGGCTTCTCGGCCGTCGGCGAGCAGGTGACCAAGGGCGGGACCGTGCGCGTCGAGATGGTCAAGCTCGCGCTCTAGCCGTCACCTCCTGCGCAGGTGCAGCACCGCCTCGTGCAGGACGACGGGCCGCCCCTCGGGGTCGAACGCGTCGCGCGGGCGCGCCTCGCAGGCGAGCACGTCCCACTCGGTCGCATCCAGGTGGCCGAGCAGCTCGTCGGCGTCCGTGAACAGCTCCGGGATGTCCGGGCGGGGCATGGTCGTGGCGAGGTCCAGCACGTGGTGGCCGACGATCAGCAGGTGGCCCCCGGGCCCGACGAGCGACGCCAGCGTGCGGGTCACCGCGGCTCGCTGCTCGGGCGCGGGGTGCAGGTAGTGCGACGTCACGAGGTCGTAGGTCTCGTCGCCGGTCCACGCCGTGATGTCCGCCTGCCGCCAGACGACGCGGTCGGCGACGCCGCGCTCACGCGCCTGCTCCGCCCCGCGGGCCAGACCCGCTGCCGCGAAGTCGGTCGCCGTGACCTGCCAACCCCGCTCGGCGAGCCACAAGGCGTCGCCGCCTTCGCCCGCGGCGACCTCGAGCGCCCGCCCCGGCGTCAGCCCGCTCACCTCGGCGACGAGCGTCACGTTGGCGCGTCCCGACCAGGCGGGGTCCTTGCCGCTGTACCGCTCCTCCCAGAAGTCGACGTCGAACATGCGCGAGAGGTCCTGCGCGTGCCCGTGGTCCGACGGCCCGTGGTTCGCCTCTGAGTGAGGCTGCGCCGAGTGACCTGCGTGCGCGTGTCGGGCACGCACCGCCGCGTCGGTGTCCTCGGTGACGAGCGCCGCGTTGACGGCGGCGCCCGTCATGAGACCCGCCGCCGCCGCGCCGAGGACCTGGGCGCCGAGGTCGGTCACGTTGCCCGCCACCCAGACGCCGGGCACCTGCGTCGCGCCGCGGGGATCGGCCGGCACGGCGGCGCCCATGACCTGCCCCTGGTGCTCGACCGGCTGGGCGTGCAGCCCGAGGCCGGCCAGGTGCTCGGCGCGCGCGAGGAACTGGGGACGCACGGCGAGCGCCCGGACGGCCACCTTCTCGCCGGTCGCGAGCCGCACGGCTGACAGCGCGTCGCCGCTCGTCTCGACGGCGACGACCTCACCGTGGACCAGTGCGATCCCCCGTGCTGCGAGCCGCTCCACGGCGTCCGCGGGCGGTTCGTCGTCGGTGTGCACGAAGACGGTCACGTCGTCGGTGAGCTGTCGGAACAGGTGGGCCGTGTGCAGCGACAGCGGGCCCGCTCCCAGCACGCCCAACGGCTGGTCGCGCACCTCCCAGCCGTGGCAGTACGGGCAGTGCAGCACGTCGTTGCCCCACCGCTCGGCGAGCCCCGGGACGTTCGGGAGCACGTCGCGCAGGCCCGTGGCCGACACGACGTGCCGCGCGGCGACCGTCCGACCATCGGCGAGCTCGACGGCGAAGGCGTCGTCGTTCCGCCGCACGTCGACCGCCGCACCCTGCTCGATCTCGCCGCCGTACCGCAGCACCTCGGCGCGCCCGGCGGCCAGCAGCTCGAGCGGCGGCGTGCCGTCGCGCGTGAAGACGTTGTGCGCGTGCGCGGCCGGCGCGTTGCGGGGCTCGCCCGAGTCGATCACGAGGACCGACCGCCGCGACCGGCCCAGGGCCGTGGCCGCGCTCAGCCCTGCCGGTCCGCCACCGATGACCACCACGTCGTACCTGTCGCGCACGTCGCGCTCCCTTCGTGCCGCCGTCCCTCGGCGACCCGCTCACTGTGCGCCCCGGGTCCGCGCCCGAGCAAGTTTCGTTGCCGAAGTGGCAAACTGGGCCGATGGACGATCTCGACAGCGTGCTGGTAGGCGTCGGCCCACGGCTTCGGGCCCTGCGCACGGCGCGTGATCTGACGCTCGCCCAGCTCGCGGAGGCCACCGGGATCTCGGTGAGCACGCTGTCCCGGCTCGAGTCGGGGCAGCGCCGACCGACGCTCGAGCTGCTCCTGCCGCTGGCACGAGAGCACCGGGTCCCGCTCGACGAGCTCGTCGACGCGCCCCAGACGGGCGACCCCCGCGTGCACAGCCGTCCGTTCACGCGGCACGGGTCCACGTTCCTGCCGCTCAACCACCTGCCCGGCGGCGTGCGCGCGTACAAGCAGGTCATGCCCGCGACGCCGGACCGTGAGCCGACCCTGGGGACGCACGAAGGCTTCGAGTGGTTCTACGTGCTGTCCGGCCGGATCCGGCTCCTGCTCGGCGAGCACGACCTGGTGCTGACGGCCGGCGAGGTCGCCGAGTTCGACACCCGCACACCCCACGCGGTGATCAACCCGGGACCCGGACCGGCGGAGCTGCTCAACCTGTTCGGGCCGCAGGGCGAGCGCGCGCACGTCCGCGCCAGCAGCGTCCGGCGTACGTCGGCCGAGGTCTGAGGCGCGGCCGGACCGGTCAGTCAGGCGCCGGGCCCGTGCTCGCGCGCACCACGAGCTCCGTGGGGACCAGGACGTGCTGCGGCCCGTCCGGCGCGCCCGCCGCGCCTCGTGCGGTGGCGATCGCCGCGGTCAGCGTCGCGGCGGCGGCCCGCCCCTTGGCCACGAGGTCCTGGCGGACGGTCGTGAGCTGCGGCGTCGCGCTGCGGGCCAGCGGGCTGTCGTCGTAGCCCACGACCGACAGGTCCTCGGGCACGCGCAGGCCCCGCTCGCGGGCGACCTGCTCGACCGTCCAGGCGACGAGGTCGGAGAAGCAGAGCACCGCCGTCGGCCGGTCCGGCAGGTCCAGCAGCGTGCGGATGCCCTCGTCGGCGTACTGCTCGGAGTTGTCCCAGATGTGCACGGCTGTCACGTCGACCCCCGCCGGGGCGAGCGCACTCATCCAGCCGGCGACGCGCTCGCGCGAGACGTAGCCGGTGCCGGCATCCATCGGATCGGGTGCGACGCCGGGCGGGAGGCCGTACCCCGTGGTCAGGATGCCGATCCGGCGGTGGCCGAGGTCCAGCAGGTGCTGGGCCGCGGCCCGCGCGCCCGGTCGGTCGTCGAGGAGCACGCTCGACGCGCCCTCGATCGGCTCCTGGTCGACGAAGACGAGCGGGAGCTTGCGGCGCCGCAGCCAGGAGACCGCCTCCCGGTCCCCCGCGCACGCGTAGATCAACGCGCCGTCCATCGGGATGTCGCGCGCGGCGAGCATGTCGGCCGACCCCGTGCTCGGCAGCAGAGCGACGGCGAGGCCCGTCGGCGCGAGCTCCTCGGCGACCGCCCCGAAGAACGCGGCTGCGATCGGGTCCTGGAACGCGGTGCCCACCGACTCCGTGAGCAGCACGCCGACCGCCCCCGTGGTCCCGCGTGCCAGCACACGGGCCGCGGGGTCGGGTCCGGCGTAGCCGAGCTCGTCGGCGGCTGCGAGCACGCGCTCGCGCAGCTCGCGGGAGAGCTGGTCGGGGCGCGAGAACGCGTTCGACACCGTCATCCTGCTCACGCCGACCCGGTCGGCGATCGTCTGCAACGTCACGCGAGCCATGACGCCGTCCTCGGTCCCATAGGGGCCAGGGTAGGCGGCGGCGGGCCTCGTCTCGGTACTGCTCACGTGGCGGCGTGGCCGATGCCGGCCGAGACCCCACCTCGAGCCTCGCCTCGCGCCTCGCACCGCGGCTCGATCGCCGTGGCGACGCGGGTCAGCAGGGCGGCCGCCCACGCCCGGGTCCGCTCCGCTCGCGGGCCGCGATCCGCGACCACCGGGGCGTCGGGCTCGGCGCTGTGGGCGGCGAAGACGGTCGAGCTGCGTGCCATCGCCAAGGCCAGTGCTGGTGCATCCATGGTGCTGCTCCTCTCGTGCGTCTGTACCGCTACAGTAGTCACGTCGTTCTGTACCGGTCAAGGTCTTTGTCCCGAAAACGCCGACCTACCCGCATGACGGGCAGGTCGGCGCTTTTCGACGTCAGCCGACGGTCAGCACATGGCTTGCGCTCGCGGGTGCGTACCCGTCGTCGCCGCTGTACGTGACCTCGACGGTCGCGGTCGCCTTGGCCTTCGGCAGCACCACCGAGACGGTCCCGGCGACGAGGTTCGCCTTCGCCACCCGGTTGCCGTCGACCGTGACGATCACCGAGCCGCTCGGGCCCGGCGCCCCCGGCACCCCGGCGACGTCGACAGTCACCGTCGCCCGCTCGCCGCGGGCGACGGACCACGAGTCGGCCGTGAGCGTCACGACCGGCGTCGCGGGCGTCACGACGAGCGTGTCGGTGCCCGTCGAGCCCGTGACCTGCGAGCTGCCGAGGTACTCGGCGACCAGGCGGTGAGTGCCCGCCGTCAGGTACGTCGGCAGCGTGACGTGCGCGGTGGCCGTCGTGCCCGACGCCGACAGGTCCGCCACGAGCAGCAGGGTCTTGCCGTCACGCACCTGGACCTTGCCGGTCGGAGATGCCGTCGTGCCGACGACCGTCACCACGGCGCTCGTCGCGCTGCCGAACGTCACGGCCGGCTCGGTGACCACCAGCGACGTCGCCGACTTCGACTTGGCGATCGTGACGGCGACGTGACCGGAGGTCGAGCCGGCGAACGCGGTCGGGTCGGTCGGCACGAACACGGCGGTGAGGTCGTGCTCCCCGACGGGAAGCTCGACGGTCGCCTTCGCCTTGCCCTTGGCCACCGGCGCGACGGCGAGCACGGACGTGCCGTCGAAGAACGTCACGCTCCCAGCAGCGGCCGCCGGAGACACGACGGCGGTGAGCTTCTGGGACTGCCCCGCCTTCTTCCCGCCGGTCACCGTGAGGGTGGTCGTCGTGGCCGCCCCCGACTGCTCGACGGTCAGCGGAAGCGTGACCGTCGTGCCGCTCGGCGCGGCGACGAGCGTCAGGACGTGGTCGCCTGCGCTCGTGCCCGCCGGGATCGTCACCGAGACCGCCGCGTTGCCGCCGGTCACCGTCGCCGTCCCGATGGACGTGCCGTCGAGCCGGACGTCGAGCGCGGTGTTGACCGGCGAGCCCAGGCTCGTCAGGTCGAGCTTGCTCACCGCGAACGCGAGCACGTCGCCAGCAGTGACCGAGCTCGGCAGGGCCGGGACGCCCACACCCTGCCGGGCGAAGTCGGGCGCGAGCCCCGGGTGGTTGCCGAGGTAGGCGATCCAGCCGTCGCGATCGACCAGGCCGGAGTCCTTGGTGGCGGTCCCCTGCGTGAAGACCCGGAAGTTGTCGCCACCCTGCGCGAGGAACGAGAACGTCCCGATCCGGTAGTCGGCCGTGGGGTCGAGCGGCTGCCCGTCCACGGTGACCGACGTGATGTGGTGCCCCAGTGCCGCACTCGCGTCGTACGTGTACGTCACGTTGTCGGACAGGCCGAGCTGCAGGTAGGGACGCGACGGGATCGTCCCGTCGGCGTTCGTCTGCCACTGCTGCTCGAGCATCGTGACCACCTGGGCGCCCGTGAGAGTGGTCGTCCAGAGGTTGTTGACGAACGGCAGGACGCTGTTCGCCTCGGCCGTGGTCACCACCCCGTCGGGCGCGTAGAACAGCTCCGCGCGCAGGCCACCGGGGTTGACCACGCCGATCTGCGCACCGCCGAGATTGTCCGGCGCGAGCGTGTCACGCAGCGCGTTGGCCACGGTGTCACCGAGCGTGGACTCGTTGGCGCGGTCGTCCCTCGTCCCACCGGTGTACGTGCCGCCGGTGTACGCACCACCGCTGAACGCGGTCGTGATGTCCGCCGAGACCGACCCGACCGGCACCGAACCGACCGTGTTGGCGTAGGCGATCGCCGCGTCGACGATCGTCTTGACCTGCGCGACGCGCGGGTACGCGGCCACCAGGTCCGCATCGGCCGTCGTCACGCGCGGCACGTCGACCTGCGAGTGCGCGGTGACCTCGTCGGACGACGGGTCGTACGTCAGGACGACCTTGCCGACGAACTCGCCGTACGACCCGGTCTGCAGGATCGGGCGCGTCTTGCCGGCCTGGCCGGGAACCGGCGCCTCCCACGCGTACTGCTTGTGCGTGTGGCCCGTGAAGATCGCGTCCACCTTGGCCGACGTCTTCGTCACGATGTCCGTGAACGCACCGCCCGCCGCGACCTCCTGCTCGAGCGTGGAGCCGTCCGGGGTGCCGGCCCCGGCGCCCTCGTGGTACTCGGCCACGAGCACGTCTGCCTCGCCGTTCGACTCGTCGCCGTCGGTGAGCTGGTCCGCCACGCGGTTGACCGCGGCGACCGGGTCGCCGAAGTCGAGGTCGGCGATGCCGCCCGGAGTCACGAGCGTCGGCGTCTCCTGCGTGACCGCACCGATGATGCCGACCCGCACGCCGTCGAGGTCGAGGACCTTGTACTCGTCGAGCGCGGGGTTCGTGGTGCCCTTGTCGTACACGTTGGCACCGAGGTAGTCCCAGCTGGCCGCGTCGCTCACCCGCCCCGCGAGGTCGGCGAAGCCCTTGTCGAACTCGTGGTTGCCGACGGCCGAGGCCTGCAGGTCGAGCGCGTTCAGCACGTCGATCGTCGGCTGGTCCTGCGCGACGGACGACGCGAACAGCGAGGCGCCGATGTTGTCGCCGGCCGACAGGAACGCGACCGGCCCGCTCGCCTCCGAGCGGAGCTTCTCGACCGTCCCCGCGAACTTCACGGTGTTGGAGTCGATCCGGCCGTGGAAGTCGTTGATGTTCAGGAACGTCAGGTCGACCGGCGCCTGCGACTCGCCCTTCGTCAGGCCGACGACGACGGGGTCGTGGTCCGACGAGCGGTAGGGGTCAGGCGCGTAGAAGAGCGTGCCGTGGTAGTTGTACCGGCTGTACTCGAGCGCGATCGACTCCTCGGCGTTGATCTCCCAGATGTCGGCGCCCGTCGCCCGCTCGGCGGCCGCCGCGTTGAGCAGCACGTGGTCGAGCGAGCCCGAGAGCCCGGAGAACGAGTACGAGTACTGCCCCTGCGCGAGCGTGGACGCGGCGTCGACGTAGCCCGCGTCGTAGAGCACCTGCAGCGGGTCCTCGTGCGTGTAGGAGTTGAAGTCGCCGACGAGCGCGACCGCCTGGCTGTCGCCCTGGATCGTCGGGATCCAGTCCTTGAGCGCGTTGGCCTGCGCGACGCGCGACGCGTTCGACGCGCCCTGGCCGTCGCCGGAGTCGGCGTCGCCCGGCAGCGGGCCGGCCGAACCCTTGGACTTGAAGTGGTTCACGACGACGAGGAACGGCTCGCCCCCGCCCACCGGGGTGAACGCCTGCGCGATCGGCTCGCGGGCGTTGGCGAACGCCTCGTCACCCGCGCTCAGGGTCCCCAGCGCGTGCGACGGTCCCGTCCGCTCGACGGCCGCCTTGCGGTAGATGATCGCGTTGTTGATGACGTCCATCTCGCTGACCGGCGGAAGCTCGCTCGACGAGGGGACGTAGGCCCAGGTGTCGGATCCGGTCGCCGCGTTGAGCGCGTCCGTGAGCGTGGCGAGCGCCTCGTCGGGGTCGTTGTCGACGACGGCCGAGTTCTCGATCTCCAGCAGGCCGACGACGTCGGCGTCGAGGTCGTTGATCGCCGCGACGATCTTGTCCTGCTGCCGGGTCAGGTCGGCCGGGTCCCACGCACCGCGCGGGTCGCACCCGCTGTTGACCGTCACCGGGTCGCCCGTGCGGTCGTTGAACGAGGTGCAGCCGGGCGTGCCCGCACCCAGCGTCGTGAAGTAGTTGAGCACGTTGAACGACGCGATCTTGAGGTCGCCGCCGACGTCGACGGGGTGCGCCGTCCTGGTGTTGGCGAACTCGACGGGCGCCGCACCGGGCGAGGTCGGGTTCAGCTTCCACACGTTGTTGCGGAAGTCCACGATCACCGGCGCCTCGAGCGTCGCCGCCGCGCCGACGCGGACCGGGTGGTCCAGCGAGATGTACGGCGGGGTCAGCGACTGGTTGGCCGCGCTGAGGAAGTTCGTCGTCGCGCCGTCGTCGAGCACCACGGCGCGCGCCGCGTTGTCCGCAGCGACCGCGTCGGCCGCTGCCGTGCCAGGGCGCTCGGCGTCCGTCGGCTGGATCAGCGGCTTGCTGCCGGTCGCGAGGCCGACCTCGCCGTACTGGTTGGTCGAGAAGGTGTTGGAGACGGTCAGGTCGTCCGTCGGCTCGAACAGCGTGGACTCGAGCGCCTCACGCGCCGCGTCGGTCGTCGGCCACGCGCCCGTGACGGGAGTGACCGTCGCGTCGTCGCCGAGCTTCTCCAGGCCGGCAGCCGACGTCACGGTGAGCTCGGTCAGACCGGCGAACTCGCTCACGGCACCCGTGACGCGCACGTGGTCGCCGATCGCGACGGTCGCGACGGTGCTCGGCGAGTACACGAACAGCCCGTTCGAGGCCGTCGGGTCGGCGAGCGGGCCGCCCGTGCCGGGCGTCTGGATGACGTAGCCGTTCAGGCCGCCGGTCGGGTACGCCGCCGTGACCACTCCGTCCGTCACCACGTTCTGACCCACGAGCGGCGACGACGCCCCCGTGCCCTGGATCTCGGCGATCGTGTGCGTCGTCGGGTCGGTCGGCGGGGTCGTCGAGGCGTTCTGCGGCGTAGGCGTGCCGACCGTGAAGTCGGCGCTGTTGTTCGCGGTGTTCGCATGGGTCGCGTTGCGTGACACCGACGTGGCGTTGGCCGGGGCAGGCGCGGGGCCGCTGCCGGCGAAGCTGCTGGCGGTGGCGCCGTAGCCGACGAGGTCCACGACGCTCGCCTGCGTGGCGCATCCGGTCGAGCAGGTGAGCTGTGTCGCGCTCGACACCAGCGCGACCTTGCCGGCCGTGCCGCTCAGGTTGATCGCACCGTCGACGTCGGGCGTGATCGCGGCGCCGTTCGCACCGCCGCTCGCACCGCCGACCAGCACGAAGCCACCCGCGGGGATCGACCCGCTCAGCGCCGTCGTGTTGGTCCACGACGACCCGGTCGCCGACGCGTACTGCACCGACCAGCCCGCCAGGCTCTGCGCGGCCGAGCCGGGGTTGTAGAGCTCGACGAAGTCGCGGCTGAACGACGCCCCCGAGTTCCCTCCCCCGCCGTACACCTCGTTGATGATCACGGCCGCAGAGGGCGAGACGGCGGCGGTGGCCGCCCCCGCTCCTACGACCGCACCGGCCAGCACGACGGCGAGCGCTGTGGCGCCCCCGACCGTTCTCACAGCAGCACGCACGTCAGACAACTCCTTCGTCGGGAACGCGGGGAGGCCGCGCGCGGCGGCCTCGTGCCACCCTGCTTCGCTGTCCGAATTGCCGCAACTACTGCGCGGTAACAATGCTGTGAACTCGTCCCACGACCTGATGAACCGGGCACGACGACGAGGCCCCTCGAGCGGATGCTCGAGGGGCCTGGTCGTCGGCGGGTCAGCCGCGCAGAGCAGCGCCGAAGCGCCGATGCGCCTCGGCGACCACGGACTCGCGCACCGCGGCGGTCTCGGCCGCCGTGAGCGTGCGGTCGGCGGCGCGCAGCCGCAGGGCGAACGCGAGCGACCTCGTGCCCGGTGCGAGCTGGTCCCCCACGTACACGTCGAACAGCGTGACCGACTCGACCACGTCGCCCGCGTCGCTCGAGGCCGCACCGACCCGCACGGCGTCGAGCACGGCCCCGGCGGGGACGTCGGACGACACCACGAGGGCGACGTCCTCCTTCGCGAGCGGGAACGTCGACAGCGCGCGCGCCTGGACCGGCCCGTCGGGCGCCGCGGCGAGCAGCTCGTCGAGGTCCAGCTCGAACGCCACCGTCCGCGCGGGGAGGTCGTGCGCCGCGACGACGTTGGGGTGCAGCTCGCCGGCGTGCCCGACGAGCGTCCCGTCCGGCGTCGACAGCCGCGCGCAGCGACCCGGGTGCCAGGGCGCGTGCACGTCGTTCGCGACGACGAGCTCGACCCCCGCGGCCTGCGCGACGAGCTGAGCGGCCGCGATCGCGTCGGTGTGGTCCGCGCGCCGCCCGGCGCCCCACCAGCCGGCGGTCTCGCGCTGGCCGGCGATGACGCCCGCGACGCGACGAGGCTGCGGCGGGACGCCCGCGTCGAGCGCCTCGAGCTGCTCGTCGCTCGGCAGCACGCCACCGGGGAGCCGCGGTGCGCCCGGAGCGTCCGGGGCCGGGCGCGTGACCAGGCCGAGCTCGAACACCGCGACGTCGCTCGCACCGCGCGCGACGTTGCGGCGCGCGGTGTCCAGCAGCGTGACCAGGAGGTTCGTGCGCATCAGCGGCTGGTTCTCGGCGATGGGGTTGGCGAGCCGGATCGCCCGTCGCCGTGCGTCGTCCGCGTCGAGCCCGAGCGCGTCGAGCTGGTCGGCACCGACGAACGGGTAGCTGAGCACCTCGACCAGGCCGAAGTCGGCGAGCCGGTCGGCGACCGCGCGCCGCACACGCTGCTCGTCGCTCAGCCCGCGGCCGGCGGGCGCGGCGGGCAGGATCGACGGGATCGAGTCGTAGCCACGCAGGCGCGCCACCTCCTCGACCAGGTCGACGCCGACCACCAGGTCCGGCCGCCAGGACGGCGGCACGACGGTCAGCGGGTCGGTGCCCGTGACCTCGCACCCGATCGACGCCAGCGTCTCGCGCACCTCGTCCGCCGTGTAGGGCACGCCGATCAGGCGGGCCGGCAGATCGGCGGGCAGCACGATCGGCGAGGGCGTCGTCGTCTGGTTCACGTCGGTGACGGCCGCGTCCGCCGTGCCGCCCCCGTGCTCGACGAGCAGCGCGACGACCCGCTCGACGGCGACGCGCGCCAGCTGCGGATCGACCCCACGCTCGTACCGCTTGGCGGCCTCGGTGGGCAGCTTGTGCCGACGCGCCGAGCGCGCGACGGTGACCGGGTCCCAACGCGCGGCCTCGACCAGCACGTCCGTCGTCGTCGGGCCGACCTCGCTGTCGCCGCCGCCCATCACGCCCGCGAGCCCGATGATCCGGGTACCCGGGCCGTCGGGGCTGTCGGTGACGAGCAGGTCCTCGGGATCGAGGGTCCGGACGGTGTCGTCGAGCGTGCGCAGGGTCTCGCCCTGACGCGCACGCCGCACGACGATCGGCTCGGCGACCTGCGCCAGGTCGTAGGCGTGCAACGGCTGACCCAGGTCGAGCATGACGTAGTTCGTCGCGTCGACCGCGAGGTTGATCGCGCGCATGCCGGCCTGCTGCAGCCGTCGCTGCATCCAGGCGGGCGACGGGTCGGTGGCCCGCACGCCGCGGACCACGCGCGCGACGAAACGGTCGAGACCCACCACGCCGTGGATCGGCGCCTGGTCGTCGATCACGACGCCGAAGCCGGGCTCGGGGCTGCCCACCGGCACGGGCAGCGCCGGGTCGGTGAAGGTCGCGCCCGTCGAGAGCGCGTACTCGCGAGCCACGCCGCGCATCGAGAAGCAGTAGCCCCGGTCCGGGGTCACGTTGATCTCGAGCACCTCGTCGCCCAGGCCGAACAGCTCGCGCGCGTCGGCGCCGACGGGTGCGTCGATGCCCAGGTCACCGAGCACGATGATGCCGCTGTGGTCCTCGCCGAGGCCCAGCTCGCGCGCGGAGCAGATCATGCCGTCCGACACGTGGCCGTACGTCTTGCGGGACGCGATGGGGAACGGACCGGGCAGGACAGCTCCCGGGAGCGCGACGACCACCCGGTCGCCGACGTCGAAGTTGTGCGCGCCGCACACGATGCCGCGGGGCGCGCCGCCGGGCTCGTTGTGCTCCGGGCCGACGTCCACCCGGCACCAGTTGACGGTCTTGCCGTTCTTCTGGGGCTCGGGCGTGCGCTCGACCACCTGGCCGACGACGAGCGGGCCCGTGACGGCGGCGGCGTGGATGGCCTCCTCCTCGAGGCCGACCCGCACGAGGTCCTCCGCGAGCTGGGCCGCGGTCAGGCCCGCGGGGAGCTCGACGTGGTCGCCGAGCCAGGTCAGAGGGACGCGAGGCATCAGATCACCGCCTGGAACTGGGTGGAGAAGCGGATGTCGCCCTCGACCATGTCGTGCATGTCCGCGATCCCGTTGCGGAGCATGAGGGTGCGCTCGATGCCCATGCCGAACGCGAACCCGGAGTACACCTCGGGGTCGACACCGCAGGCGCGCAGGACGTTCGGGTTGACCATGCCGCAGCCGCCCCACTCGATCCAGCCGGGGCCGCCCTTCTTCTGCGGGAACCACAGGTCCATCTCGGCGGACGGCTCGGTGAAGGGGAAGAACGACGGCCGCAGGCGCGTGCGCGCCTCGGGACCGAAGATCGCACGCGCGAAGTGGTCGAGCGTGCCCTTGAGGTTCGCCATCGTCAGGCCCTTGTCGACGGCGAGGCCCTCGACCTGGTGGAACACAGGCGTGTGCGTGGCGTCGAGCGCGTCGGTGCGGAACACCTTGCCCGGGCACGCGATGTAGACCGGCAGGTCGCGCTCGAGCAGGGTGCGCGCCTGGACGGGGCTCGTGTGCGTGCGCAGCACGAGGCCCGCGTCGGGCGGGTCGACGAAGAACGTGTCCTGCATCTGGCGCGCGGGGTGGTCGACGCCGAAGTTCAGCGCGTCGAAGTTGAACCACTCGGCCTCGAGCTCGGGCCCCTCGGCGATCTCCCAGCCCATCGCGACGAAGATGTCGGCGATGGTCTCGGACAGCGCCTCCAGCGGGTGCCGCGCGCCGCGCGGGCGGCGATCGACGGGGAGCGTCACGTCGACGGTCTCCTCGGCGAGCACACGCGCGTCGCGCTCGGCCTCGAGCACCTCCTGACGCGCCGCCAGCGCCTGCTGCACGCGTCCGCGTGCGGCGCCGAGCAGCTTGCCCGCCGTGCCCTTGTCGGCCGGAGCGAGGGCGCCGATCCCGCGGTTGGCCAGCGCGAGCGCGCTGCGCTCGCCCGTGTGCGCGAGGCGCGCGTTCTTGAGCTCGTCGAGCGTGCTGGCCGCCGCGATCGCGACGAGCGCGGCGTCGACCGCGGCCGTCACGCCGATCTCGTCGAGCGGGGACAGCGCGGGGGTGTCGTCGGACATCCGAACCTTCCAGGACAGGTGCTGGGCGACCCTCACCGGCGTGGCAGCCGGGCAGGAGCGTGGCCGCCTCGCAGCGAGGGGCCAACCAGCGGACGAGTCTATCGGCGCCGCGCCGCGCCCCCGTCCCCTATTCCACCTCGCCGCCTACAGGTCGCCGGCGGGGCAGACTGGCGACGACCTCACGACGACGAGAGCGAGGGTGCAGTGGGAACGATCGGGGTGATGCTGCCGCGCGACCTGCCCGCCGGTCGCGTGCTGGAGTTCGCGCGGCGAGCCGACGCGCTGGGGTTCCACGACCTGTGGGTCGTGGAGGACCTGGGCTTTCGCGGCGGGGTCGCACAAGCGGCAGCGGCGCTGGCGGTGACGGAGCGCATCCGGGTCGCGGTCGGCCTGCTCCCCACCGGTGCGCGCAACGCCGCGTTCGCCGCGATGGAGATCGCCAGCCTCGCCGAGCTCTTCCCGGGCCGCATCGACGTCGGCGTCGGCCACGGCATGCCGCACTGGATGCGGTCCGTCGGTGCGTGGCCAGCGAGCCCCGTGACGCTGCTGACCGAGTACGTCCCGGCCGTGCGCGCCCTGCTGCGCGGTGAGAACGTCACGGTCGACGGGCGCTACGTCCAGCTGGACGACGTCGTGCTGGAGTCTCCGCCGCGCGTCGTGCCCGACATCCTCGTGGGGGTGCGGGGGCCCCGGTCGCTCGCCGCCTCCGGGGCCGTGGCCGACGGGACGATCCTCGCGGAGCCGGTGACCCCGCAGTACGCGCGCGCGGCGCTCGCGCAGATCGCCGCCGCACGCCCGCACCGGCTCGTCGCCTACCACGTGGCGGTCGTCGGCGACGATCCCCTGCCCTATGCCCGCGCGGCCCTCGAATGGATCGGCGAGCCCGACTGGGCGCCGCACATCGCGCCGCTGCCGTTCGCCGCCGAGCTCGCGGCGTTGCGCGCCGACAGCGCGAGCCGCGCCGAGTTCGCGCAGCGGATGCCCGACGAGTGGGTCAGGCAGCTGGCCCTGGTCGGTCCCGTGGACGCGGCGCTCGCACGGCTCGACGAGCTCGAGGCCGCCGGCGTGACGAGCTCGGTCCTCGTCCCGGTCGGCCCCGACCCGTTCGCGGCACTCACGTCGCTGGCGACGCTCCTGTGAGCGCGAGGCGCTCGACCGGGACGTAGAGAGGACCGCCACCGCGGCCGGCGCCCGGACGCGACTCGACCAGCAGCACCTCGCGCACCGTCCACGACGGGCCGTCGTAGACCGACATCGCGCGCACCAGCGCTGCGGCGGCGTCGTCGTCCGCTCCGCGACGGCCCGACGGCGCGGTCGCTCCCGACGGCGACGCGCGGCGCCTGGGCGGGCGGCTCCCGGGGCGGACGCGCCCGATCGTCAGGTGAGGGCGGTCGCGCGGACGGTCGTCGTGCCACGCCCCGACCGACTCCCCCGCGTCCGCGCACGACGCCGCGAGCCGGTGCTGCGCCTCGACGTCGCCGCCGACGCCGACCCACAGCGTGCGGTGCGAGAACAGCCCCGCGCCGTGCAGGTTCAGCGCGAACGGCGCCTGCCCGACGACGCCAGCGGCAAGCTCCTCGGCGAGCGCGGGTACGACGCCGTCCGGCAGCTCGCCGTAGAACGCGGCCGTGAGGTGCCACGTCTCGCGGGCCGCCCAGCGCAGCAGCGACGACTGCCCCGCGGCCCGCACCGAGGCGAGCGCGAGATCGAGATGGTCGAGCACGTCGTCGGGCGGCCACACGGCGGCGAACAGCCTCATGACGGCAACCCTGCCACGAACCCCGTTGCGAACCCGTCGCGCTCAGCGGTGCGCGCGGCTGCTCGCGTACAGGCACACGGTCGCGGCGGTCGCGAGGTTGAGCGACTCGGCCCTCCCGCGCAGCGGGACGCGCACGACGGCATCGGCGAGCGCGCGGTCCTCGTCGCGCAGCCCCCACGCCTCGTTGCCGAAGATCCAGGCCGTCGGCGCTGCGAGGTCCGGCGTGCCGGCGGGGGCGCGGCCGACGACGTCGAGGAGGTCGTCGAGGTCGTGCTCGCCGGCACCGTCCGCCGCGAGCACGGTCAGCCCCGCGGCCCGCAGAGCCGCGACGCCTCCGGCGAGGTCGATGCCCGTCGCGACCGGGAGGTGGAAGAGCGAGCCGGCGGTCGAGCGGACCACCTTCGGGTTGTGGATGTCGACGCTCTCGCTCGTCAGGACGGCCGCGTCGGCGCCCGCGGCGTCGGCCGCGCGAATCACGGCGCCCGCGTTGCCGGGGTCACGCACGTTCGAGAGCACGGCCACGAGCCGCGGCGGACCTGCCAGGACGTCGCCGAGCGACGAGTCGAGCAGGTCGACGACGGCGACGAGCTGCTGAGCGTCCGGGCTCATCGCCTCGAGCACCTCGGGCGACCCGCGGTGCACCCGGATGCCGCGCGCCTGCGCCGCCCGGACGATGTCCGCGTACCTGGCGGTGGCCGTCGCCGTCACGTAGACGTCGTGCACGGCCACGTCCGTCGCAGCCACCGCCTCGCGGACCGCCTGCGGCCCTTCGACCAGGAACCGCCCGGCGCGCTGCCGCACCGAGCGCCCGGCCAGCGCCTTGACGGCCTTGACCCGCTCGGCGCGCACGTTGTCCAGGTACGGAGTCTCAGTCACGGGGCCATGATCCCCTGTCTGCTCGTCGACGCGCGCCCTGCTCGCAGACGGGGTGCCCGCAGGACTCCAGGAACGACGAAGCCCCCGGGTCCGAGGACCCGGGGGCTCGCGAAGCCGTCACCTCACGCGGAGGTCACGCAGCCTTCAGTGGTCACGCAGCCTTGGGCGCGTTCACGTCGGCGGGGAGCGCCTTCTTGGCGACCTCGACGAGCGCGTTGAACGCCGTCGCGTCGGTCACGGCAAGGTCGGCGAGGACGCGACGGTCCACCTCGACACCCGCGAGCTTCAGGCCCTGGATGAGGCGGTTGTACGTCAGGCCCTGCGCACGCGAGGCCGCGTTGATGCGCTGGATCCACAGACGACGGAAGTCGCCCTTGCGCGCCTTGCGGTCGCGGTAGGCGTAGACGAGGGAGTGGGTGACCTGCTCCTTCGCCTTGCGGTAGAGGCGCGAGCGC
>JBCECL010000043.1:16602-30775 GCA_039207135.1 Brevundimonas sp. | reverse complement strand
CGTGAGGTGATGAGCCGTGCACGCACAGGTCGGGGACAAGGTGGTCGTCCACGGGCGCGTCGTGGGCGTGGCGCCGCGGACGGGCACGGTGGTGGAGACGCGCGGCGAGGGCGGCGGGCCGCCGTTCCTCGTCCGCTACGAGGACGGGCACGAGGCCTTGGTGTTCCCGGGGCCGGACGTCCACGTGGAGCACGCCGGCGAAGGGTAGGGCTGCGTCAGCCGTCCTCGAGCGTGCCGCGGCGCAACACGCCCCACACGGTCGGGAGCAGCTGCTTGCGGGGGACACCCTGCATGATCCGGTAGACCTGGCGCCCGGCGATGAGCACGCCGAGCAGGCCGATGACGGTCTGGATGACGGCCATGACGATGACGACCGTGCGTCCGTCGAGGTCCCAAAACCCGGCGATCACGGGGGCCAGCGCCCACACGGGGATCCACCACAGGGCGACGAACAGGACGCCGAGGCGCAGGCGGGACGGCGAGATCGTCGGCGCGTCCTGCTCCATCGTCGTACGGCCCCTCACCCCGGAACGGCTGGCGAGTCGTCGTCGCCGTGGGCGCGAGCGTAGCGGCGCGCGCCCGTGCGTGCGTCGTGCACCGGAGCCCGAAATTCACCCTTTGGGGTGAATCGTCACGGGTCTAGGGTCGTTCCCATCGGGCCGTCGCGCAGGGCAGCGCAGCATGCGGACGATGACCCAGGCGCCACGCCTACGGCGTGACTCAGCCGCCGGATGCGGCAGGCGTCCGGCTTTGTGCCAGGGGGGAAACACCATGCCTACAGATGTCGAGCTGTCTCGTCGCGCGTATCGCAAGCTCGTCGCCGCGAATCCGAACCACTTCGGGACCTTGCAGGACAAGGCCCTCATCCAGCTCTTCCCGGTGATCGAGCCCAAGCAGGGCGACACGGCCTACGAGGAGATCGGCTGTGTGTCCTACAGCCCCGAGCGTGATCGGCTCGAGGCGACGATCGTCGTCAAGCGCTCCTTCGGGTACGGCGGAGACCCGTGCACCCACGGCTCGGTCGAGTGGGTCCGGTTCTTCGTCGATTTCGGCTCCGGCTGGGTCGATGCGGGCTCGAGCGCGGCGCGCGTCTTCGACGTGCCCGACGGCAAGGACTGCGCGGGCGACGCCGACCACCCGTACATCCTCGTCGCGGGCGTGATCCTGACGCCCCTGCGCAAGTTCTGCGCGACGCCGGTGCTGCCGCGCGTCCGCGCGATCCTGTCCTGGGACCACGAGCCGACGGCCGGAGATCCGGGCTTCCTCCCCGTGTGGGGCGAGATCCAGGAGGACACGATCCAGATCCGCCCGCGTCGCCGGTTCTTCCCGAAGGACTTCGTCGACGTCCTGGAGCCCGTCCTGAAGATCGATCCTGACGTCCTCCAGCAGATCATCGACGACGAGGCGATCCCGATCCCCATCCCCGAGCCCGACCCGATCGGGCCCGTCGCGCTCAACCCGCAGCCCCTGCCCCCGAAGGAGGGGCCCGTCCAGACACCGTTCTCGATCGACAAGCTGGTCCGCCTCTACGCGCCTGACAAGCTCAAGGTCCTGGCCGAGCGAGCGACGGACCGCAGGACCGCCAAGCTCGCGCTCCAGCCGGTCCCGCCGCACCGCATGGCGGCGGCCGAGGTGAGCGCGGCGGTCTCGGGCGCGGTCTCGTCGCTGGCGCTCGCCAAGACCTCGCTGGTCTACAAGGAGCTCGACATCGACTGGGGCTCGCTGCTCGACCTGCTCGACGACGGCAAGGGCGACACGACCTACGAGGAGCTCGAGTGCCTCGGCCTGGACGACGCGGCGGGCCAGCTCGTCGCCACGTTCCGGGTCAAGCGACCGACCGGCTTCTCCGGACCGCCGTGCAGCGCGGGCTCGACCGAGTACGTCGCGTTCTGGGCGGACTTCGACGACGACTGCGTCTCGACCTACCTCGGCACGGTGCCCGTCAACGTGCACGACTACATCACGATGCCGTCGACCGGGCTCTCGTACGCCGCGGTGCTCCCGCTCGACGTGGACGCCTACCGCCGGCTGTGCAAGGAGTCCGGCCTGCACCGCATCCGCGCGGTGCTGTCCTGGAACACTCCGCCGTCGACCACGGACGACGATGCCGTTCCGCACTGGGGCAACCGGATCGACGCGCACGTCCACGTCCAGCCGGGTCGCCCGTATGACGGGATCGCTCGCCTGACGATCGTCGGTGGCGTGCCGACCGCCGCGATCAACCCGGGGACCGGCGTCACGCTCTCCGTCGCGAACATGCACGACGGTCGGCCGCTCGACGCGCGCGGATGCCCGTTCGCCGGCATGGTCCGGGTGCAGGGCCCGGCTGATCCGGCGCTCGCGGGCATCTCCTACCGGCTGCTCGTGCGCAACGTCACGGCGGGCGGGCCGGACACCCCGGTGCTCGACCCGTTCTACGTCGTCGACGACTCACCGGGTGGCGGCGTCGGTTCCTGGGTCACGCCGGGAGCGGGCGGATGGACCCCGTGGCGCTCGTACCACCAGAACACCGAGGGCGTGCTCGGGCACATCCACACCAGCGGCGACGACCTCTGGGAGACGAGCCTCGAGATCTCCGGTTCCGGGATCGCCGACAGTAGGCGCTTCCAGCTGGACAACACGCTCAACACCGCGTCGGTCGACCCGGCCAACGCGGCACACCTGGCCTTCGACGCGGCCCAGGTCGCCCAGCAGAACTGCGGGAAGTACACGCAGGGGCTCACGATCCACGGCACGTACGACGCGCGCGACACGTGGTTCGGCTCGTGGGGGTTCTCGCTCATGCCGTTCCCGCTGCCGTCGATGGCGCTGACCACGTCGGTCCTCGCCAACACCTCCGAGGCGCCCGTCGGCTCGACCTGGTCGCTCGACACGACCGACCTCGGGCCGTGCGGGTACGTGCTGCGGCTCGCCGTGTCCGACCGGGCGATCGTCGACTCGTACTGGCTGGGGCACAGCACGACGGTCGACATCGGGTTCTGCATCGAGTGAGCTCGGCACGACGGCCCTCCCCGCGCGCGGGGAGGGCCGTCGTGAGTCTGCGGCTCGGGAGCCGTCAGCTACTTGCCGTCGAAGTTGCCGACCAGGAGCAGGTCGCTCGGGTCGACGATGTCGTAGCTGTCATCGCCCTGGTCGCGGAAGTGTCCGCCCGAGGTGGCGAGCAGCATGTGGTCGTTGCCCACGCCCTTGCGCGTCACCCACACGTCGTCCTTCTTGTCGCCGTTGAAGTCGCCGACCAGGAGCAGGTCGGTCGGGTACGTGATGTCCGGGCTGTCCTCGCCGAGGTTCGTGAACTGTCCTCCGCTCGTCGCCAGGAGCATGCGGTCGTTGGCGTCGCCGGTCCGGACGACCCACACGTCGTCCTTACCGTCGCCGTTGAAGTCACCGGTGAGCAGAGTGTCGTCCGGGTCCGAGGGCAGGTCGGGGTTGGCGATGTCGTAGCTGTCGTCCCCGAGGTCCTTGAAGTGGCCGCCCGATGTCGCCAGGAACATGTGGTCCTGGGCGCCGTTGCGCGCGATCCACACGTCGGACTTCTTGTCGCCGTTGAAGTCGCCGACCAGGAGCACGTCCGTCGGGTTGGTGATGTCGGGGCTGTCCTCGCCGAGGTTGCGGAACTGGCCCCCGCTGGTGGCGAGCAGCA
Organism: Brevundimonas sp.; assembly: GCA_039207135.1. Classification (GTDB taxonomy): domain Bacteria; phylum Actinomycetota; class Actinomycetes; order Actinomycetales; family Cellulomonadaceae; genus Cellulomonas. Next base: position 27,135 of record JBCECL010000043.1, on the reverse strand, counting down.
TGCGGTCATTGTCTGCGCCGGTCCGCACGACCCAGACGTCGTCCTTCCCGTCGCCATTGAAATCGCCCACCAGCAGCGCGTCGTCCGGGTCGGTCGCGCGGTCCGGGGTGACGATGTCGTAGCTCGCGCCACCGAGATCGCGGAATTGACCTCCGCTCGTGGCGAGGAGCATGTGGTCGTCGCCCTCCCCATTTCGCGTCACCCACACGTCGTCCTTTCCGTCACCATTGAAGTCGCCGGTGATCAGCACGTCGTCGAGATTGCGGATGTTATAGCTCTCGGAATCGAGATTGGTGAAGTCGGCGGACTTCTTGCCGAGCAGCATCCGGTCGTTGTCGGCGCCCGCCCGGACGACCCACACGTCAGATCGCAGCGCGGCCGGCGCCGGGTCGGGCGCCTCGATGTCGCCGGGGTGCAGCACCTCGGCCGAGGATCCGAGGCCGGAGATCGGCCAGTCGAGCGTCGTCCGGTGCCCCTGCTGGATGCCGCAGGACGCCTCGCTGATGTACACCTTCGTGCCGTCGTCGCTGACGGCGTCGATGTAGGCGACGTGCCCGGCGTCGCTGTACGTGCCGGACCCGCCCGGGTACGGGGCGTACCCGTCCCACTGGATCACCGCGCCGACCGCGGGCTTCTTGTCGACCTTGATCGCGCACCCTCGCGCACGCTCGTCCCAGGACGCAGCGTTGGAGCCGACGCTCGCGCCGCACGCGTTCATGAACGACTTGACGCCGTTCTTCTGCAGCCGGTACGCGACGTAGTTCGTGCAGTTGAACCCGCGCGTGTTGCCGCACATCGACTGCGACCACCATGACTTGTTTCCCGGATTCCATCCGGAGAAGTCGAGACAGGATCCGTCCCAGCCGCACGCCCACGGAGATACCGGCAGGGTCGTCGCTGCCTGAGCCGACGATGCCGAGGCAAACGTCGCGACAATTGCCGCTGCAAGCAGGGATGTTCCGATTCGACCAGAGCCATTTCGCATGACACACCAGCCCCCTTCGTGAAACTGATTCGATGTGTAAAGACGTTCGGGAGCGTAATGGGACGAACGCCCCGCTATGGGTCGGTTTGAGATGGTTCACCCGATTGGTCCAGCGGGTTCGGTCGACCGCGCCGCCCGGCGCGTGGGGACCGCACGCGCGGCGGCTAGGTTGGTGCGCATGCGGCTCGGGGTGCTGGACGTCGGCTCGAACACGGTCCACCTGCTCGTCGTCGACGCACACCACGGCGGTCCGCCGCTCCCGCAGGCGTCGCACAAGTCCGTGCTGCGCCTCATGCGCTACCTCGGTCCGTCGGGTGAGATCGTCCCCGAGGGCGTCGAGCGCATCGTCGAGGCCGTTGACCAGGCCGCGCGTCAGTCGGTCGTGGAGGGTGTCGAAGAGCTCCTCGCGTTCGCGACGTCGGCGATCCGCGACGCCGCCAACGGTGCGGCCGTGCTCGCCGACGTCGAGGCCCGGACCGGGGTTCGGCTGCGGGTGCTGTCCGGCGAGGCCGAGGCCCGCACCACCTACCTCGCGGTGCGCCGGTGGTACGGCTGGTCGGCGGGCCGGCTGCTCTGCTTCGACATCGGCGGAGGATCGCTCGAGATCGTCGCGGGGGACACCGACGTGCCCGACGTCGCCGTGTCCGTGCCGCTCGGTGCGGGGCGCTCGACCATCCAGTTCCTGCCCGACGACCCGCCGACGGCCGACCAGGTCGCCGCGCTGCGCCAGCACGCGCGCGAGGTGCTCGTCAGCACCGCCGAGCAGTTCGCGGAGCTTCCCCGTCCCGCGCACACGGTCGGCTCGTCCAAGACGATCCGGTCGCTGGCGCGGCTGGCGGGATCGACCGCGGACGGGATCGGCGCGCGCGATCGCAGCATGCTGCGCCGCGACGCGCTGGACGACTGGACGCCGCGGCTCGCCCGGATCCCGGCCGACGCGCGTCCGGCGCTGCCGGGCATCACCGCCGACCGGACGTTCCAGATCGTCGCGGGCGCGGTCGTGCTGTCCGAGGCGATGCGCGCCTTCGGGGTCGACGAGCTCGACGTCTCGCCCTGGGCGCTGCGTGAGGGGCTGATCCTGGAGTACCTCGACGAGCTGGCCTGACGTCGAGGCAGGCCCGGCTCTGGCCCGAGACACCTGCTGGCCATGACGGCGGAGCGCGGTGTGGATACGGTCGATGCGTACAACTCCGACGTGGCGAGGAGCACCCGATGGCGACCCTGTCGACGACGGCGGCGGAGCCGCTGCTCGCCCATGCCGAGGAGCCCGAGGCGGTGCTCACGGCGCTCGGCGCGACGTCAGCCGGCCTCAGCGGCGACGAGGCCGCGTCCCGGCTCGCGCGTGTCGGTCCCAACCGGCTTCCCGAGCCCGCCCGCCAGCATCCGTTGCTGCGCTTCCTCGGCCACTTCGACGACGTCCTGATCTACATCCTGCTGGCGGCGGCCGTGCTCAAGGCGCTGCTGGGCGACTGGGTCGACTTCGCGGTCATCCTCGCGGTCGCGCTGGTCAACGCCCTGGTCGGGTTCATCCAGGAGGGTCGGGCGGAGTCCGCGCTCGCGGGCCTGTCGACGATGCTCTCGCTGGCTGCGCACACCCAGCGCGACGGCGCCTGGCGGGAGCTGGACAGCCAGGACCTCGTGCCCGGCGACATCGTGCGGGTGCGGTCGGGCGACAAGGTGCCGGCCGACGTCCGGCTGCTGGAGTCGACGAATCTGCAGGTCGAGGAGGCCGCGCTGACGGGCGAGTCGGTGGCGGCCGCCAAGTCGGTCGAGGCCGTCGGCGACGACGCAGGGATCGGCGACCGCACCTGCATGCTGTACTCCGGCACGATCGTGACGGCCGGCAGGGGGCTCGGCGTCGTCACCGCGACCGGCGCGCAGACCGAGATCGGCCGGATCCAGTCGCTGGTCGCCGGCGCCGAGCACCTGGAGACGCCGCTGACCCGCCAGCTCGCCCGGCTGGGCAAACAGCTCTCGTGGCTGATCCTCGGCATGGCCGCGGTCATGCTCGTGATCGGCCGGCTGATCCACAACTTCGCGCTCGACGAGCTCGTCTCCGCGGCGATCGGGTTCGCGGTGGCGGCGGTACCCGAGGGGCTTCCCGCGCTGGTCACGATCACGCTCGCGCTCGGCGTGCAGCAGATGGCTCGGCGGCACGCCATCACGCGCAAGCTGACGTCCGTCGAGGGCCTCGGCTCGGTGACGACGATCTGCTCGGACAAGACCGGCACCCTCACGCGCAACGAGATGACCGCGCGCACGGTCGTCACGCTCGACGCGACGTACCAGGTCGAGGGCATCGGATACGCCCCGGAGGGAGACGTCCGGCTCGACGGCTCCCCGGTCGGGCTCGGCGACCGCCCGGATCTTCGAGCCCTCGTCGAGGTCGCCGCCCTGGTCCCGGACGCGCAGCTGGCGCGCGGGGACGACGGGTGGGCGCTCGTCGGGCAGCCGACGGAGGGCGCGATGGTGGTGCTCGCCCGCAAGGCGGGCGCCGACGTCGTGGGCGCCACCCGGCGCGGCGCGGTGCCGTTCGAGTCGGCGACCAAGTACTCGGCGACGCTCGACGAGCTCGGCGACGGCACGCGGCGTGTGCACGTCATGGGTGCGCCGGACCGCCTGCTCGACAGGTGCACCACCCAGCGCACGGGGAGCGGGTCCGCGCCGCTGGACCGGGCGCGCTGGGACGCGGCGATCGACGAGCTCGGCGGGCAGGGCCTGCGCGTGCTGGCCGCGGCACGCCGGACGGGCCGGGCCGACGAGGTGGACGCCTTCGACGAGGTGGGGCACGAGCTGGAGTTCCTCGGCGTGGTCGGCATCGTCGACCCGCCGCGGCCCGAGGCGATCCAGGCCATCGCCGACTGCCACCGCGCGGGCATCGGCGTCAAGATGATCACGGGCGACCACGCGGGCACCGCGGTGGCCATCGCACGCGAGATGGGGATCGTCGGCGGCGGCGAGGTCGAGGCGCTGACCGGGACCGAGCTCGAGGCCATGTCCCAGGAGGAGCTGCGTCGGCGGGTGCAGCACGTCGAGGTGTTCGCGCGCACGTCTCCCGAGCACAAGATCCGGATCGTCCGGGCCCTGCAGTCGCACGGCGAGGTCGTGGCAATGACGGGCGACGGCGTCAACGACGCCCCCGCGCTGACCCGCGCAGACGTGGGCATCGCGATGGGCATCAAGGGCACGGAGGCGACCAAGGAGGCCGCCGACATCGTCCTGGCCGACGACAACTTCGCGACGATCGAGCGCGCGGTCGAGGAGGGCCGCCGGATCTACGACAACATCCGCAAGTCCGTCGTGTTCCTGCTGCCGACCAACGGCGCGCAGTCGCTCGTGATCCTCGTCGCCGTCCTGGCCGGGCTCGCGCTCCCGCTGTCGCCCGTGCAGATCCTCTGGGTCAACCTCGTCACCGCGGTCACGCTCTCGCTCGCGCTCGCGGGCGAGCCCGCCGAACCCAACGTGATGGCCCGGCCACCGCGCTCGGCGACCGAGCACGTCGTCTCGCGCAGCGCCCTCGTCCTGATCCTCTTCGCCTCGGTCGTCATCGGCGGCGCGACCCTCGGCATCTTCCTGCTCGAGAAGAACCTCGGCAGCGACGACGGCACCGCGCAGACCGCGGCGGTCGCCACGCTCGCCTTCGGCCAGCTCGGCTACCTGTTCACGTGCCGGTTCCTGGGCTCGTCGAGCATCACCGTCCGCGCGCTGCGGGGCAACAACCTCATCTGGATCGCGGCCGGCGCGCTCGTCGTGCTGCAGCTGTTGTTCACCTACGCACCGTTCATGCACGACTGGTTCGAGTCCGCACCCATCGCGGCGCGCGACTGGGCGATCGTGCTGGGGACCGCGATCGGGGTGTTCCTGCTGACCGAGCTCGGCAAGGTCGTCAGCCGCCGGTTCTGATGGGGGTCAGTGGTCCCGTCGAGCCGCGCACCACGAGCTCTGTCGCGAGCTCGACGTGCAGCGCCTCGACCTTGTGCCGTGCCATCAGGCGCACGAGGAGGCCGACGGCGATGCGCCCCATCTCGGCGAGCGGCTGCCGCACGGTGGTCAGCTGCGGGTTGGAGGCGCGCGCCACGTCGGAGTCGTCGAAGCCCGTCACCGACAGGTCGTCGGGAACCCGCAGGCCGCGCTCGGCAGCCGCGTGCAGCGCCCCGACGGCGACCTTGTCGTTGAAGCAGACCAGCGCGGTTGGGCGCGCGGGCAGGTCGAGCAGCTCGAGTGCCGCGCGGTAACCCTCGTCGGTGGTGGGTTCGATCGGGCGGTGCAGCTCGCGCGGCGGCATGAGGCCCGCGTGCACCATCGCGGCCGCGTGCCCGGCCTGGCGCTCGACGGCGGCCGACCACTCGCGCGGCCCGCCGATCACGCCGATCCGGCGGTGCCCGAGGTCGAGCAGGTGGGTCGTCACGCGGCGGGCGCCGACGCCGTGCGCGGCCGAGACCGCTGCGACGTCCGGCGGCGGAGGCGTGCGCGGGTCGACGACGACGAAGGGGAACCCCGTGCGGCGCAGCGCCGCGAGCTCGGCGGCACCCTCGGGCGGCAGGACGAGCACGGCGCCCGCGACGTCCGGCCGGCCGGCCAGTCCCAGGAGCGGGTGCGTGGTCTGAGCGAGGACGCCCGCGTCGAGCAGGACGGGGTGCCCGTGAAGCTCGAGCGTCTCAGCGACCGCCGAGACGACCAGCCCGAAGTAGTCCGTGAGGACGTACGGGCAGCGCACGAACACGGGACCGGTGCGCGTGGCGGGTGGGATGCGGGCGAGCGGGGCGCGCGCGCCGAGCTCGTCGATCGTGCTCAGGACGAGGTCGCGTGTCCCCGCGGCGACGTTGGGGTGGCCGTTGAGCACCCGCGACACGGTGGCGATGGAGACCCCGGTGGCCGCGGCAACGTCTCGCACCGTGGATCGCGGCGTCGTGCTCGGGCTCATGTTTCATGCTCCGTTTCAGCGCCCCGGTTGACATCGATCGTTCGTGGATCTGTGCTGTCCGATGTGCACGGAGCGTACCGCGATGTCGCATCTGCGACTCCGTTACATCCGTTACACACCCGACCGGAGCGGTGACGCGTCCCGGGTCGCTGAGAACTCGCCCGGGCGACGAGGCTGCGGGCAACTCGACGAGGAGTGACGATGAGACAGAACCTCTTGCGCGTCGCCGTGGCGGCTGCCGCGTGCGGTGCGCTGCTGGTGCCGGCGGCGAGCGCCCAGGCGAAGGACCGACCGGCTAGACCTGAGCGCGGAGTCCAGGCGCAGGTCTGGGTCACCACCCCGGATCGCGCCGAATTGCTGCACCAGCGGGCGCCGGTCACCTTCGCGGCCGGCTCGTCGGACCTCGCCACGATCGTCGTGAACCCCGACCAGCGCTTCCAGACCATGGACGGCTTCGGCGCATCGATCACCGACTCGTCCGCCTCGCTGCTCGCCGCGCTCCCGCGTGCGGAGCGGGACGCGACGATGACCAAGCTGTTCGACCCGCGCCGGGGGATCGGAGTGAGCTTCCTGCGGCAGCCCGTCGGGTCGTCGGACTTCACCGCGGCCGACGAGCACTACACGTTCGACGACGTCGCGCCCGGCCAGACCGACTTCGCGCTCAAGCACTTCAGCATCGCGCACGACGAGGCCCAGGTGCTTCCGCTGCTGCGGCAGGCCAAGCGCCTGAACCCGCAGCTCACCGTGCTCGCCACGCCGTGGAGCCCGCCCGCGTGGATGAAGACCGGCGACTCGCTCGTCGGGGGACGCCTCAAGGACGACCCGGCCGTCTACGACGCGTACGCCCGCTACCTCGTGAAGTTCGTCCAGGCGTACGCCAAGGCTGGCGTCCCGGTCGACTTCCTGACCGTGCAGAACGAGCCGCAGAACCGCACGCCCAGCGGGTACCCCGGCACGGACATGCCCGTCGCGCAGCAGATCAAGGTGATCGAGGCGCTCGGCCCGCTGCTGAAGAAGGCGAGCCCGCGCACGCAGATCCTCGGCTACGACCACAACTGGCAGACGCACCCCAACGACGCCGCCAACACGCCGCCGGGGGAGGACCCCGCGACCGACTACCCCTACCAGCTGCTCGACAGCCCGGCGGCGAAGTGGATCGCCGGCACCGCGTACCACTGCTACTACGGCGACCCGTCGGCCCAGACGGCGCTGCACGACGCCTACCCGCGCAAGGGCATCTGGTTCACCGAGTGCTCGGGCTCGCACGGAGCGACGGACACGCCCGAGCAGATCTTCCGGGGCACGCTCACGTGGCACGCCCGCACGCTGACGATCGGCACCACCCGCAACTGGGCCAAGTCGGTCGTGAACTGGAACATCGCCCTGCGTGAGGACGGCGGACCGCACCTGGGCGGCTGCGACACGTGCACCGGTCTGGTCACGGTGGCCGACGACGGGACGGTGCGGACCGACGCGGAGTACTACACGATCGGGCACCTCTCGAAGTTCGTGAAGCCGGGTGCCGTGCGCATCGGCTCGACCTCGTTCGGGACGACGGGTTGGAACGGCCAGATCATGGACGTCGCCTTCCGCAACCCCGACGGCTCCACCGCGCTCGTCGTGCACAACGAGAACGACGACCCGCGCTCGTTCGCGGTGGCCGTGGGTGACCGCTCGTTCGAGTACACCCTGCCCGGCGGTGCGCTCGCGACGTTCACCTGGCCCGCGTCGCACGTGCTGCGTGACCGGACCACCGAGCTCGACCTGTCGGGCGCGACCGCGACCGCCTCGTCGAACTCGGGCGACGCCGGGCTCGCGGTCGACGGCAACCCGACGAGCGACGCCTCGACGCGCTGGTCGTCGGGCACCGGCCAGGCGCCGGGCCAGTACCTGCAGGTCGACCTCGGCAAGCAGCGCCTGTTCCGGCAGGTGGCGATCGACTCGGGTGACAGCACGGGCGACTTCGCACGCGGCTGGAAGCTCGAGACGAGCCGTGACGGCACGCACTGGCGCACCGCCGGGAGCGGGACGGGAACCGGTCAGCTCACGTCGGTGACGACCGGGCCCACGACCGCGAGGTACGTGCGCATCACCTCGACGGCGACCGCCGGCAACTGGTGGTCGATCGCCGACGTACGGCTCTACCGCTGAGTCGAGGACGCCGGGCTGGTGCGGGCATCGTCCTGCACCAGCCCGGCGTTCGTGCCGATCAGGCCAGCGCGCGGGCCTTGAGCGCGTCGAACTCGGCCTGGGTGATCGCGCCCTGGTCGAGCAGTGCCTTGGCTGTGCTGATCTGCGTCGCCGGGGACGGGCCCGTCGCGACCGATCGGATGTACTCGTCCTGACGCTCCTGCGCCTGGTAGTACTCGCGAGCGCGCCGGTCGGCCATGCCGCGTCCGCGGGCGATCACGTAGATGAGCGCGACGAAGTACGGGATGACGATGAGGCCGAGGGTCCAGGCCGCCTTCGCCCACCCGCTCAGCTCACGGTCCCGGAAGAGGTCGCTGATGATCTGGAACAGGACGATCAGGTAGGCGATGAACAAGAACCACCAGACCATCAGCCAGAGCCACTGCGCGAACGAGTTCATCTCAATCTCCTTCTGTCGATGTTCCGGTGGAGCGACGGGGTGAGGCGGTCCTAGCGGGAGTCGGCCAACGTCTGGAGCAGCAGTGCCTGTGCGACCACGAGCTTCTCGATCTCGCCGGGGTCGACGCTCTCGTCGGACGCGTGGATCCGCGCCGACGCCATGTCCTCGGGGCCCCAGAGGATGAACTCGGCGCCCGGAGAGACCTGCGACAACGTGCGCAGCAGGGGGATCGAGCCACCGGACCCGGCGTCGCCCGCGGGCTTGCCGAAGGCCTCGGCGAGCGCGGTGCGCGCGGCCGCGTACGCGGGACCGTCCGTCGCGCAGCGGAACCCGGGCGCCGTCTTCGTCCGCTTCACGTCGACCTTGGCGCCCCAGGGGGCGTGGGTCTCGAGGTGTGCGACGAGCGCGTCGAGCTCGTGCTCGGGCTCGGAGCCGGGCACGATCCGCATCGAGATCTTCGCGCTCGCGCGGGGGAGAAGGACGTTCGACGACCCGGCGATGCTCGTCGTGTCGATGCCGATCGCGTTGATCGACGGCCGCGCCCACAGGCGCGAGCTGATCGGGCCCGTGCCGGTCAGCTCGACGCCGTCGAGCAGGTCCGCGCTGAATCGCAGGTCGTCCGGGCTCAGGTCTTCGCCGTCCCACGTGGTCGAGGAGACGTTCGCGACGGCGACGTTGCCCTCCTCGTCGTGCAGGGTCGCGAGCAGGCGCGCGAGTGCCATCATCGCGTCGGGCGCGGTGCCGCCGAACACGCCCGAGTGCAGCGGGTGCTCGAGCGTGCTCACGGTGACGACGCACGCCACGTCACCGCGCAGGGCAGTCGTGAGCGCGGGCTCCCCGACGCGCAGGTTGCCCATGTCGCAGATGACGAAGACGTCGCACTCGAACAGCTCCGGGTGCGCGAGCACGAACTCCTCGAGGTTGCTCTCGGTCTCCTCCATGCCCTCGAGGATCAGCCGCACCGTGCACGGCGGGGCGCCGTCGAACACCCGCAGGGTGCCGAGGTGGGCCACGAGCCCGCCCTTGTCGTCGGCGGCGCCGCGCCCGTAGACCCGCCCGTCGTCCTTGCGGGTCGCGGTCCACGGGTCGCTCGACCAGCCCTGCTCGACGGGAGCCGGCTGCACGTCGTAGTGCGCGTAGAGCACCACGACCGGTGAGCCCTCCGGGCCGGCGATCTCCCCGTAGATCGGAGGGAACCCCGACGGGACGTCCATCAGGCGGGCGTTGGAGAACCCCGCCTGCTGGAACAGCTCGAGCGTCGTGGCGCCCATCTGCTCGACGGGCTCGGGCGGGTAGCCCGGGAACGCGATCGACGGGATCGCGACGAGCCTCGCCAGGTCGTCGAGCAGCCCCGGCATGAGCGCCGCTGCCTTCGCGACGACCTCGTGCGTGTCCATGGAGCGCTCCTTCGTCGTGCGGGTCAGAAGAAGACGGCGCCGATGGCGGCGCCGACGACGATCGTGGTGACGGACAGCACGAGCATCGGGACGAAGAAGCTGTGGTCGAGCAGCTTGGTCCCGAGCTTGGTGGTCCCGGACAGGTCGAAGTTCGCTGCGGCGATCTGCGTGCCGTTGGCGGGGAGCGTGTAGACGCCGCCGAGCGCACCGGCCCACATGCCGGTGACGACCCCGGGGGCCAGCCCGGCCGCGAGCCCGATCGGCACGATGGTCCGCGTGGCGGTCGACTGGCTCGTCGTGAGTGCGGCGACCGCGAAGACCGCGAACGCGAACAGGAACGTCCAGCTCGTCACCCACGAGCCGACCGTCTCGATGATGTAGGCCTCGTGCGCCGAGATGAACGTCGCCGTGAGCCATGCGACCCCGAAGAGCGCGATCGCCGAGATCATCCCCGCCTTGAACACCGACTGGTCGGGGACCTCGGACACGTCGGGCTTGCCGACGAGCAGGATGGCCACGCCGACCACGAACATCACCAGCACGATCGTGTTCGTCATGTCGAGCGTGGCACTCTCGCCGCCGTCGAGAGCGAACGTCGGGCGCAGGTCGGGGAACAGGCCGAGCAGCACGATCGCGA
>JBCECL010000043.1:7994-16502 GCA_039207135.1 Brevundimonas sp. | reverse complement strand
ACGACGATCCCGGCCACGCAGGCCGGGATCGAGATGGCCAGGATCTGCGTGAGCCCCAGGTTGTACGGCGCGACGTCGGTGAGCGTGAGCATCGCCGCCATCGCGGCCGAGACCGGGGACGCGGCCAGGGCGATCCCCGACTGGACGACCGTCACCGTCAGGGGCCGCGCAGGCCGGATGTGGTTGCGGTAGGAGACGTCGTAGATCACCGGGAGCAGCGGGTAGATGATGTTGCCGGTTCCCGCTCCGACCGTGAATGCGAACGCCGTCAGCGGTGCGATGAGGGTGATCTGCTTCGGGCGGCTCTCGATGACCCTCGCGGCCATCGCCACCATCCAGTCGATGCCGCCGGCCGCCTGCATGAGGGCCGCCGCCGTGACCACGGCCAGCACGATCGCGAGCGCCGCCGCGGGCGGGTCGCCCGGTGCCTCGCCGAAGACGAAGACCAGGACGAACGTGCCCAGGCCGCCCCAGAGGCCGACACCCACGCCCCCGGAACGCGTGCCCATGATGATCGCGCCGAGGACGACGAGTGCCTCGAGGACGAAGCTGACGGTCATCGCACGACCACCCTGATCACCCCGTTCGCGCCCGGTGCATCACCTATGTCGGCACCTTGGCACCGCCTCGGGTGGCTGGTCCCCATCCTGAGCGGGGTGGGGACCAGCGGAGCGACTCAGTGCATCGCCACCTTGAGCAGGACGACGAGTAGGCCGATGCCGACGCCGGCCGCCGTGCTGGCGACGCGCCCGGCTCGGCCGAGCCCGCTGCGCACCCCGGCGATGTAGCTGTACAGCCCGAGCAGGCCGACGGTCGCGTACAGCGCGATGGTGGCCGCGGTGCGCGGCTTCGCGCCGAACAGCGTCGTCGCCAGCAGGAGCGCCAGCGGGAAGACGGACGCGATGAGGATCGGGAACGTCTCCGCCACGGCGTGCCGGAACGCCACGAACGGATGGTGGCCGTGGTCGAGCGAGTTGGCGAGCGTCACCGCGTGCAGGTGGGCGAGCCAGTACACGAAGACGGTGCCGAGGATCGCGGTGCTGAGCTGACCGATCGTGTCGAGGTGACCGACGCCGTACGCGATGGCTGCCGCGCACACGACCGTCCCCGTGATGGCGCCCTCGCTGCCCGAGACGAGCCCGAGCGGATCGTTGGGGTCGCTCTCAGGGTGCAGGGGGTGGAGCTTGTCGACCACGGGCACGCCTCACGCCGCGCCGAGCGCCGGCGCGCCCGCGCCGGCGAGCGACTCGTCCGACGCGGGACGCCTGGCGAGCCGGCGGCGGACGAAGAACTTGATCAGCTCCTCGACGACGACGAGCGACAACGCGATCCCGATCGCGGTCGACCACTGGGCGAAGTCGAGCGGCGCGGTGCCGAAGATGCGCTCGAGGATGTCCAGGGTCGTCACCAGGATGATCCCGACGAGCGCGAGCCCGTACCGGCGCAGCTGCTCGATGCCGGGGATCGCGGCGATGCTGAAGATCGTGCGCTGCTGGTCGCGGCTGAGGAACGCCGCGAACAGGTGGAACAGCGACAGCGTCGTCAGCAGCATCGTCCCGGCGACGACGGGACCCTGGTCCTCGACGATCTGGTAGGCGGCGAGCGAGCCGATCGTCATGATCGCGCCCTGGACGCACAGGCGGATCCAGTTGTTGCGCGACAGGACGGGGGCACCCACAGGTCGCGGCGGCCGCTGCATGAGGCCGAGTGCGGGCCGGTCGAACCCGAGCGCGATGGCCAGCGGGATGTCGATGACCATGTTGAGCCACAGGATCTGCAGCGGGTTCAGCGGGGAGCCCGACGCGATGTTGAGGATGCCCGCGCCGATGAACACGGCGATGTACGCGACGAGGGTGGACATCTGGAACCGGAGGTACTTCAGCAGGTTGTCGTACAGCGCGCGGCCGTAGGAGACGGCTCCGACGATCGTGGCGAAGTTGTCGTCGGTCAGCACCATGACGGCTGCTTCCTTCGACACCTCCGTCCCCGTGATGCCCATGGCCACGCCGATGTCGGCCGTCTTGAGCGCGGGTGCGTCGTTCACGCCGTCGCCCGTCATGGCGACGACGTTGCCCTTGGTCTTGAGGATCCGCACGAGCCGGACCTTGTCCTCGGGGGCGACGCGCGCGACCACCCCGATGCCGTCGACCTCGGCGAGCAGCTGCTCGTCGCTCATCGCCGCGAACTCCGCGCCCGTGACCGCGCGGCCCTCGATGCCGAGCTCCGTGGCGATCGCCGCGGCCGTGGTCGCGTGGTCACCCGTGATCATGCGGACGCGGATGCCGGCGGACCGCGCCTCCGCGATCGCGGACTTGGCCTCGGCGCGCGGCGGGTCGACGATGCCGACCATCGCGAGCAGGGTCAGCTCGGTGATGAGCTCGATGTAGCTCGCGCCTGGGACGATCACCGCGGGGTCGAGGTCGCGCTGGGCGACCACCATGACGCGCTCGCCGGCCTGCGCGATCCGGTCGTTCGCCTCGAGCGCGAGGTGCTGGTTCTCGGGCGTGATCGGCAGCACCCTGCCGTCGGGGTGCCGCAGGCTGGTCGACCGGGCGATCAGCACGTCGGGGGCGCCCTTGACGTAGGCGCGCACGATGGGGCGCCCGTCGTCCGACGTCATCGCGTGGAACGTCGCCATGAACTTGTAGTCGGAGTCGAACGGGACCTCGGCGACGCGGGGGTGCGACGCGCGGGTCGCGGTGATGTCGAGCCCGCCCTTCGCGCCGAGCACGATCAGCGCACCCTCGGTCGGGTCGCCGATGAGGGCCTCGCCGTCCAGGACCGCGTCGGCGCACAGCACCATCGGGAGCAGGTAGGGGTCGAGGTCGTACCGCGCGCCGCCGACGTGCTTGATCTCGCCGGCGGTGCCGTAGCCCTCGCCGGAGACCGTGTAGGCGTTCGCGCCCGGGATGACGAGCTCGCGCGCGGTCATCTTGTTCAGGGTGAGCGTGCCGGTCTTGTCCGAGCAGATCGCCGAGGTGGATCCCAGGGTCTCGACCGCGGGGAGGCGCTTGACGATGGCGTGCCTGCGGGCGATCTCGCGGGTGCCCATGGACAGCAGGGCCGTGACGACGGCGGGAAGCCCGGTGGGGATGGCGGCGACCGCCAGGGCGACGCCGGTGACGAACAGCGTGTCGAACGACTCGCCCCGCGCGAGCCCGAGCAGCACGACGATCACGAGGGCGACGGCCGCGATCGAGGCGATGATCTTGGACAGCGAGTCGAGCTGCTTCTGCAGCGGGGTCTTGCTGACCTCGGTGTTCGAGAGCATGTCGGCGATGTGGCCGATCTCCGTCTTCATGCCCGTCGACGTCACGATCAGCTCGCCGCGACCGCGCGTGACCGACGTGTTCATGTACGCCATGCACACGCGGTCGCCGAGGGGGACGTCGTCACCGGGCACCGGGTCGGTCGACTTCGACACGGGCAGGCTCTCGCCGGTCAGCGCCGCCTCCTCGATCTCGAGCGTCGCCGCCACGACCACACGGCCGTCGGCCGGGACCTTGTTGCCGGCCTCGACGAGGACGACGTCGCCCGGGACGAGCTCCTGGGCATCGATCTCGACGGCGACGCCGTCGCGCCGGACGCGGGCGATCGTCTTCATCATCTGCGCGAGCGCGGCGACGCTCGCCTCGGCCTTCGACTCCTGGCGCAGCCCGACGACGGCGTTGAACACGGTCAGGCCCGCCAGGACGACCGTCGTGCCGGTGTCACCCGTGACGATCTGGTTGACGAGCGCGGCGCCGACGAGGATCAGCTGCATGAAGTCCTCGTACTGGCGCAGGAACGCGCGCCAGCCGGGCTCCTTGCTGCCCTCGGCCAGGCGGTTCGGGCCGTACTTCTCCAGCCGGTTGCGGGCCTCCTGGGACGAGAGCCCCGCCAGCACCTCGACCCCGAGCTCACGGGCGACGTCGTCGACCGTCGCCGCGACGGGGTTCTGAGGCCGCTCGGCTGTGCCGGGCGTTGCGTCCTGTGTCGTCATCGAGTCGCCTCCAGTGCGCGTGTCGTCGATCGATCGTCGCCAATTTCGGGTGGTCGCGCCTCACCCCGCGCGGGGTGGGCATCGGACCGGGGGGGGGCACCAGCGCAAGCGCTGGTCACCGGACGTGAGGTCTGCGTGCGCGCTCGGGGTCAGCCTGCACCCAAACCACCCTGAATGGGGTGGCTACCAACCACCCGCCCCGGTGAGACGGTCGATGCGGAAACGGGCTTCACCACTCTCATCAGGAGGACCTGTGACACAGAACGACGTTGGCCCCATCGACTACCTGGCGGTGGAGTTCCCCGACGCGAAGCTCGACGGCGTCGCATTGGGCGCCCTGCTCGACCTCGTCGACGCCGGGATCATCCGCGTCCTCGACCTGAAGGTCGCGAAGGTCGAGCTCGACGGCACGATCTCCGCCGTCGCGATCACGGACCTCGACGGCGACGGCGAGCTCGACCTCGCCGTGTTCGACGGCATCCAGTCGGGCCTCCTCGACGACGACGACCTGCGCGAGGGTGCCGCGCTCGTCGCACCCGGCAGCGCGGTCGGCGTGCTCCTGTACGAGAACACCTGGGCGGGCCCCTTCGTCACGGCCCTGAACAACGCCGGTGCCCAGCTCATCGCGAGCGGTCGGATCCCGGTCAACGACGTCATCGACGCGCTCGACGCGCTCGAGTCCGAGTAAGTTCGATCGCACAGGAGGTATCGCAATGGGACTGATCGGTGGCATGGCACGAACGGCCGTCGTCGCAGGTACGGCGACCGCAGTTTCCAACCGCGTCTCGCGACGCCAGGCCGGACGGTGGGCTGCCGAGCAGCCGGCGCCGCAGTACTACGAAGCGGCACCCGCGCCGGCTCCGGTGTACGCCGCGCCCGCACCGGCACCCGCGGCCGCTGCTCCGGAGGAGGACCTGCTGACGCAGCTCCAGAAGCTCGGGCAGCTGCGCGACGCGGGCGTGCTCACGGACGCCGAGTTCGAGGCGCAGAAGGCCAAGCTACTGCGCTAACTCCGGGCGAACTTCCGCCTCCGAACTGCACAATTGCCCCAGATGGGCGCTAGGTTCGGAGGCGGAAGTACTCGGGGTTGCGCGTGGTGGCCAGCGGACGGGGCCACGTAGGAGGGCTGATGGCTCCATTGGACGCGGAGCGTGACCTCGTCGAGCACGGCAGGTACGACTCTCCGTTCTTCCGGTCCAAGTTCCGCGTGCCGTCGGCCCCGCCGCACTTCGTCGTGCGTCCCAGGCTGGTGCGGCTGCTCGACGACCTCGCCGAGTACCCCGTCACGGCGCTGGTCGCACCCGCGGGTGCGGGCAAGACCGCGCTCGCGGCCGCGTGGGTCGGCGCACACCCGGGTCGGGCGGCGTGGCTGACCCTCGACGGCTCGGACTGCGATCCTGGTCAGCTCCTGACTGCCGTCGCGGCGGCTCTCGAGCCGCTCGCGCCCGGCTGCTCGGCGTGGCTGGCGGGAGCCGCGCGCGGGCGCGACGGCGCTCTCGGCGGTGCGTACGCGCTGGTCGACGCCCTCGAGCGTGGTGAGCCCGAGCACGCCATCCTCGTGATCGACGACGTCCACCTCATCGACGAGGACGCTGCGGCAACGTCGATCTTCGAGGCCTTCGTCGAGCACCGTCCCTCGTGGCTGTCTCTGCTCCTGGTGAGCAGGCGGCAGCTCCCGCTCGCCGTCGACCGCCTGCGCGGCGGCGGGGTGCTCGCGGACGTCACGTTCGACGCGCTGCGCTTCTCGCACGGCGAGGCGATGGAGCTGCTCACGGCGACGTGCGCGGAGCTGAGCCCGCAGGAGCTGTCGCCCCTGGCCGAGTGGGCCGACGGCTGGGCCGCGGCGCTCCAGCTCGCGGCGCTCACCGTCCGTTCCCGGGGTGGGCAGGCCGCAGCGCTCGACATGGGTGCGCGGCACGCGCCCGACGTGCGGTCGCCCTCGCACGCCGACGACCTGTCCAGCGCCTCCGACCGGCACGTCGACAGCTACCTCTGGCACGAGGTCCTGCGCACCGAGCGGCCCGAGACCATCAGCATCCTGCTCTCGGTCGCCGTCGTCGGCCGCGCCAACTACTCGCTCGCGGAGGCGGTCACCGGTCGCGCCGACGCGGGACAGCTGCTCGCCGAGGCTGAGGCGCGCGGCCTCTTCGTGACCAAGCTCGAGTCCGGCGGCTGGTTCGAGGTCCACGGCCTCGTGCGCGGGATGCTGCTCAGCGAGCTCGAGCGGCGCTGGCCGCAGCGCCTCGAGGAGCTGCACCGCCGCGCGGCCCGCTGGTTCGAGAGCGCCGACGACACGATCAGCGCGCTCGATCACTGGCTCGCCGCCGGCGAGCCGCGTCAGGCTCTGCGACTGCTCTTCCGCAACGCGTTCGAGCTCTACGAGAGCGGGCGGCAGGCCGTCGTCGTGCGGGTCGTGGCCGCCATCCCTCGACCGTCTGCCGGCGCGGACCTGGAGGCCCTGGTCGAGTACGCCTGGTGCGCGCTGTTCGTCGGGCGCGACGAGTTCGCCAGTGCGCTGCGCGCCGCCGAGGGTGCAGCCGAGCTCGAGACCGGCAACCCCCGGATGCTCGTCCTGCGCTCGGTGGCCGCGCTGCTCGCGGGAAGCTGGCAGGAGTGCGAGGCCGACGCTCGCTCGGCGCTGGACGAGTTCGGGGGGCAGCCCTGGGCAGACGAGCTCGGGCGCCTCGGGTGGAGCCTCGTCGCTCACGGCGTCGCGCTCGACGAGCGTTGGGACCACGCCGAGCCCGCCGTGCACCTGGCGCAGCTGGGGGTCGACAACGACGCCGAGCAGCTGATCGCGTTCGAGGGGACCCGCGCCCTCGGTCTCGCGCTGGCCGGGTACCCGCTCGAGGCGCTGCAGGCGACGGCAGGCGTCAAGCACTTCGCCGCGACCGCCGAGCTGGTGACGCTGCGCTCCGAGCTCGCGCTCGCCTCCGCGATGGCCGCGCGCGAGCTCGGCGACCGCGGGCAGGCTCAGGAGGCGCTGGGCCGGCTGGCAGCGGAGGGCTCGCACCTTCGCCCGTTCGTGCAGCTCGCTGCCCAGCTCGAGCTCGTCGAGCTAGAGCTGTCCGGGGGCAGGGTCGAGCGCGCCGACGCGATGTTCGAGCTCGCGACCGAGAACCAGGTGCGGAACCTCCCAGGTCACGGCGCGGGGACCTGGCTCGCGCGCCACGGCGTCGTCCTCGCGCTCGCCCATGGCGACGTCGATGGCGCCCAGCGGTGGACCGACCGGATCGAGGACTCGTTCTGGAGGCCCGTGAGCGAGGCCCGTACCGCGGTCGCGACGGGTCGGATCGCGGTGGCCGCAGAGTCGCTCGCGCGGTGCGAGCCGCGCAACGCCCGGCACGTCGTGATCCAGAACCTGCTCATGGCGAGGGCCGACGTGTGCGATCGCGAGCAGGCCGCGAAGCACGTCGTCACGGCCCTCGAGCTCGCAGCGGACAGGGGGATGCTGCAGACCGTCGGCTCGGAGGGGCGCGGGCTGCGCGACCTCATCGAGCTCGCCGCGTGGCGGGTCCCCGACGGGTGGATGGACCGTCTGCGCCGCGTCGTCCTGCCGGACGGCGTTCCGTCCACGGCGCCGACGCACGTCATGCTCGAGGAGCTCACCACTCGCGAGCTCGAGGTGCTCCGCCTGCTGCCCACGCGGCTCACGGTGCGGGAGATCGCCGCCGAGCTCTTCGTCTCGCACAACACCCTCAAGTTCCACCTGCGCGTGATCTACCAGAAGCTCGGGGTCAACACGCGCGCCGACGCCGTCACCGAGGCGCGAGCGCACGGCCTGCTCGGGCGGGCGTGAGCCGGTCGATCAACGCGCGGGGGAGCCGCCGAACCCGCCCCGGAAGAGCTTGGTCGCCTCGCGCTCGAACTCGTCCGCGGACAGCAGCCCGCCGTCCACGAGGCTGAGCAGCTGGCGGACCTGATCGACGCGACTGACCCGGATCCTGCTCGCAGCCGCCTCGTACATCGGGTCGAGGCGCGGCGAGCGGGTCAGCACGCCGATGTGCTGGCGGCGGGACCCGGCGACTCGCCGCACGTCAGCTGCGCCCGTCGTCGAGGTCGCGCAGCCCGGCGGTCGCCGACAGCTCCAGCCGGCTGCGCGGGATGCGTTCGCCGCCCACGATCCGTCCACCTTCGGCGCGCGCGGCGTCCGAGAGCTTCTGCGCCCACCGGTCCTCGACGACGAGGATGAGTGCCGAGTGCCCGCGCTTGAGCGCGCGCGACGCCACCGCGATGTCGTCGTCGCTCAGCAGCCCGCCGACGTCGCCCTCCACCCACTGCAGGTCGGCGAGCCCCGGTGTCTGCTCCGGCTCGGCCACGACGTAACCGCCATCGGCGTCGGTGACCACCGCGACCAGGTCGAGGATCCGGATCTGGAGCGAGGCGACGAGGCTCGTCAGGGCCTGCGCGACCCCGGCGATCGACCCGAGCTCCGGCACCGCGATCACGAGGTACTCGACGAGATCGAGATCGGCGTCGGAGAACTCCGTCACCTCGTGGTGGTGCGCGGCGAACGCGTCAGCCAT
>JBCECL010000043.1:0-7894 GCA_039207135.1 Brevundimonas sp. | reverse complement strand
TCCACGAAGGCCGCCGTTGCCACCGGGACGGCGGTGTTCGGCGCGGTCCTGCTGCTCACCGTCTCGGTCGTGCAGATCCTCGAGGGCATCGCCGCCCTGGCGAACGACAAGCTCTACGTGATCGGCGTCGACTACGTCTTCGAGTTCGACGTGACGACGTGGGGCTGGATCCACCTGCTGCTGGGGGTGTTCGGCGTCCTGACGGGCATCGGTCTCCTGCTCGACCAGACGTGGGCGCGGTTCGTCGGCATCGTCGTCGCGGCAGTGGCGATCGTCGCGAACTTCGCGTTCCTTCCGTACTACCCGTGGTGGTCGATCGTCGTCATCGCGATCCTCGTCTTCGTCATCTGGGCGCTGAGCACGCAGCTCGCCAACGAACGTCGCTGACGGCGGCCCGCGCCCGTCCGGGACGGCAACCGGACGGGCGCGGTCCTCGCGCGGACGCACGGGTTCGGGTGGGCTGGGTAGGGTCTGTCGAGGAAGCGCCGGACCCGCACGAGGAGCTGCACCCATGGCCGAGATCATCCTTTTCCACCACGCGCAGGGCCTGACCGAGGGCGTGCGCGCGTTCGCCGACGCGCTGCGCGCAGCCGGTCACGTGGTCACGGTCCCGGACATGTACGAGGGCCGGACGTTCGAGACGCTCGAGGACGGCCTCGAGTACGCGGACTCCGTCGGGTTCGGTGAGGTGCTCAAGCGCGGGCAGGACGCGATCGAGGACCTGCCGGGCGAGGTCGTCTACGCCGGGTTCTCGCTCGGCGTGCTGCCGGCCCAGGCGCTCGCGCAGACCAAGCCGGGCGCGCGAGGTGCGCTGTTCTTCCACTCGTGCGTGCCGCCGACCGAGTTCGCCGACGAGTGGCCCGCCGGTGTGCCCGTGCAGGTGCACGCGATGCAGGACGACGAGCTCTTCGTCGAGGAGGGCGACTACGACGCCGCCCGGGAGCTCGAGAAGGTCGACGGCGCCGAGCTCTTCCTCTACGAGGGTGACGCGCACCTGTTCGCAGACAGCAGCCTCGACGAGTACGACGAGGAGGCCGCGGCGCTGCTGCTGTCGCGCGTCCTGGCGTTCCTCGCGGAGGTCGACGCGGCCTGACGCGTCAGGCCGTTCGCTCTCCCGCGGTCTCCTGCAGCCACATCGGGTCGGCCGCAGGACGCGCCAGGACTTCATCCGTCGTCGTCGCGCGGCCCGGGGATCTGTGCGACTACGATCCGGCAAATGGGGGCAAAGCTCACAGCAGGAGTACTCGGCGGGGCACTCGCCGTGACGTTGCTGAGTGCCGTGTGCGCCGTGCAGATCCTCGGCGACACGTCCATCGGACGGGGCGACGTCGCGGCTGCGCGCTACGCGCAAGAGCGTGCGGGGGAGGTCGCACGCTGGCTCGACCCGCCTGACGTCGCGAAGTACTCGGGCAAGCAGCTGGTGGCGGCGCTCCTCGCCACCCGAGCGCAGCAGGGGACCGCCGCGATCGCGCTCGCCCTCCCGGAGGGCACCACGGGGGCCCTCGTCGCGGTCCCGGTCGCGTGGAGCGGGAGCACCACCAGCACGTCGGGCGCTCGGGTGACCGTTCGCATCGACGCGAACGTGGTCATCAGGCTCTCGGGCTGGCTCAACCGGGGCAAGGAGACCGGTGGTCACGCCGCGAGGTGCTTCAGCTACACCCTGCGCGCGGGCGAGGACCCCGTGGTGCGCAAGCTGCGCTGCCCGCTCAACGACACCGCGATGAAGGTCCCGAAGCCGGCGCCGCTGCCGAGCGCCTGAGATCGAGGCCCGGACAGCCCGTCGATCAGGCTGCGCGCAGCTCGTGCAGCGCGTCGAGCAGCACCCGGTTGAACGCCACCGGGGCGTGCGTGTTGACGTCGTGCCCCGCACCGGGCACGACCGTCAGGCGCGCCTCCGGCCGGGCGGCGACGTAGCGGCGCTCGTCGAGCCGCAAGGGGTCCCGGCTGCCGTTGACGAGCCACACCGGCAGCCGCAGGCGCCGCAGGTCGGCCAGGGGGGAGTAGCCCGCGAGCGACGCGAGCATGTCCGTGACGACGTGCCACGTCCCGCCGCCCGCCCGGGCGAGGCCCACGACGAGCCGCGAGGTGCGCCCGTACGCGTTCAACGGCTTGCCCCTGAGCTCGGTCGAGCAACCGGCGAGCACGACTCCCGCGATGCGCGAGGGGTGTCGCCCGGCGTACGCCAGGCTCGTGTAGCCGCCGAGCGACAACCCCACGAGCAGCGGTGCGACGGCGAAGGACGCGACGGCGTCGTCGATCGCCCCGAGCGCGCCGTCGAGGCTGAAGCGCTCGTGCGCGCGCGTGCCGTGACCGGGCAGGTCGAGCGCGAGCGTCGGGTGGCCGAGCCGGTGCAGCGCACCGACCTGGTCGTCCCAGATGGCCGACGAGGTGCGGGTGCCGTGCACGAACACGATGGGGCGAAGCGAGATGGTGGTCTCCGGATCTGTCGAAGCTGACCCTCCAAAGTAGCTCTAGATCCTGGGAACACGCTGGGGGACCCCGAGGTTGTCGCACACGTCCGTGCACACAACTGAGGGGTGAACACCATGAACGTGCTGCTCACAGGGTCGACCGGTTACATCGGTTCGGCGGTTCTCCGGGTGCTGCGCGAGCGCGGGCACGACGTGCTCGCGATCGTCCGCAGCGAGAGCGCCGCCGAGGTGGCACGCGCGGCGGGTGCGGTCGCCGTGGTCGGCGACCTGCGCGCGCGCGACGAGCTCGTCGAGCTGCTTCGCTCGGTCGACGGCGCCATCCACCTCGCCGCGGTCGACGACGGCACGGCACCGGAGTTCGACGACGCCGTGATCGACGCCGTCGTCGCGGCGTTCGAGGGCACCGACAAGCCGTACGTGCACACGAGCGGGGTCTGGATCTGGGGCGCCGGCGCCGACCTGACCGAGCAGTCGCCGCTCGACCCGCCGGCGATCGTGGCCTGGCGCCTCGCGCGCGAGTCCCGCCTGCTCGGGTCGGGCGTGCGCGCGTCGATCATCGCTCCCGGCATCGTCTACGGCCACGGCCGAGGCATTGGGGTGGGCGTGCTCGCGGACGGCAAGCGCGACGACAGCGGCGCGCTGCTGCTGGTCGGCGACGGCGAGCAGCACTGGACGACCGTGCACGTCGACGACCTTGCCGAGCTCTACGTGCAGGTCCTGCAGGCCGCGCCGAAGGGCGAGCGGTTCCTCGGCGTCAGCGGCGAGAACCCCACGGTGCGCGAGATCGCCGAGGTGGTCTCCGACCGCGTGGCGCCCGAGTCGGTCGAGGCGAGCCGCGAGCGGCTCGGCGAGGCGTTCGCCGATGCGCTGCTGCTCGACCAGCAGGCCAGCGGGGCCAAGGCGCGATCGCTGGGATGGGCACCGGTCCGTCCGTCGCTCCTGGAGGAGCTGGCAGGCGCATGACGTCGCGCGCTCGGGTCCCGGCGTCCGATCGGGCGCCGGGGCCTGAGACGCGCGTCACAGCCCCTGGGGCGTGCCCAACGCCTGGACCGCTAGACGCACCCCTGCGCACGTGGCTTAGTTTGAGCCCGTGACAGCACCGCTCCCACCGCGCGACGTCCCTCGGGTCCAAGCGAGCCACGAGATCCCTGAACCTCTGCGCAACGACGTGCGCGTGCTCGGCGAGTTCCTCGGCCGCGTCCTGGCCGAGGCCGGCGGCGACGACCTGCTCGCCGACGTCGAGCGCTTGCGCGAGCTGGCGATCAAGGCGCACCTCGACCAGACGGGCGGCGCGCTCGAGCAGGCCGAGGCGCTCGTCGCGGGATTCACGCTCGAGCGTGCGGAGCAGGTCGCGCGCGCCTTCACGTGCTACTTCCACCTGGCCAACGCCGCCGAGGAGTACCACCGCGTCCGCGTCCTGCGTGACCGCGAGGCGAGCCTCGAGCCGAACAGCCTCGCGCCGGACGACTCGCTGCCGGCCGCAGTCCTGAAGGTCACCGAGGAGCTCGGCGAGGCGGAGGCGCGTCGGCGCCTGCAGGACCTCGAGTTCCGCCCGGTGCTCACCGCGCACCCCACCGAGGCGCGCCGTCGCGCGGTGTCGCGGTCCATCCGACGCATCGCCGAGCTCGTCGCGGAGCGCGACGCGCGCAACATCGGGGGCATGTCGCTCGCCGAGAACGAGCGGCGCCTGCTCTCCGAGATCGAGACGCTGTGGCGCACGGCCCCGCTCCGGCAGGCCAAGCCGACGGTTCTCGACGAGGTCCGGACCGTTCTCGCGATCTTCGAGTCGACGCTCGCGGACGTGCTTCCCGCCGTGTACCGCAGGCTCGACGACTGGATCCTGGGCGACGCCGCCGGGACCCAGGAGCCCGTCGTGCGCCCGTTCGCGCGACTCGGGTCATGGATCGGCGGCGACCGCGACGGCAACCCGAACGTCACCGCCGAGGTCACGCGCGCGGCGGCCCTGCTGCTGTCCGAGCAGGTGCTCACCGCGCTGGAGGCCTCCGCCCGCCGGGCCGCCGAGGGGCTCACGCTCGACGCGGACGGCACGCCTCCGTCGGCCGAGCTCGGCACGCTCTGGCAGCGTCAGCGCGCGCTGTCGGAGGAGATCACCGCACGCGTCGCGGCCGACGCCCCGAACGAGCCGCACCGCCGCGTGATCCTGGTCGTCGCGGAGCGGATCGCGGCGACGCGCCGGCGCGACGCCGACCTGGCCTATCCCGGACCCGAGGCGCTCGAGGCCGACCTGCAGGTCGTCCAGCGCTCGCTCGACGCCGCGGGCGCCAAGCGCTCGGCGTACGGCGACGTGCAGCGGCTGCTCTGGCAGGTCTCGTCGTTCGGCTTCCACCTGGCTGAGCTCGAGGTGCGCCAGCACTCGCAGGTGCACGAGTCGGCGCTCGCCGACCTGGCCAAGAACGGCGTCGACGGTCCGCTCGAGCCTCGCACGGTCGAGGTGCTCGACACGTTCCGCGCCCTCGGGCACGTGCAGCGCCGGTTCGGCCAGCGTGCGGCCCGCCGCTACATCGTGTCGTTCACGCAGTCCGCCGAGCACCTGTCGGCGGTCTACGAGCTCGCCGACTACGCGTTCGCCGGCTCGGACGACCAGCCCGTCATCGACGCGGTCCCGCTGTTCGAGACCTTCGCGGACCTCGAGGCGAGCGTCGACATCCTCGAGAAGGCGCTCGAGCTCGAGCCGTTCCAGCGTCGGCTCGCGGCCAACGGCCGCCGGGTCGAGGTCATGCTCGGCTACTCCGACTCGTCGAAGGACGTCGGGCCGGTCTCGGCGACCCTCACGCTCGACACGGCGCAGGCCCGCATCACCGACTGGGCCCGCCGGCACGACATCGAGCTCACGCTCTTCCACGGTCGCGGCGGCGCACTCGGCCGCGGCGGCGGCCCCGCCAACCGCGCCGTGCTCGCGCAGCCGCCGGGCTCGGTGGACGGCCGGTTCAAGCTCACCGAGCAGGGCGAGGTCATCTTCGCCCGGTACGGCGACCCCGTGATCGCCGCGCGGCACATCGAGCAGGTCGTCGCTGCGACGCTGCTCGCCGGCACGCCGTCGGTCGAGAAGCGCAACGCGGCGGCCACCGAGCGCTTCGCCGCGCTCGCCGTCCGGCTCGACGAGGCGTCGCGCACCCGGTTCCACGGGCTCGTGCGCGCCGAGGGCTTCCCGCAGTGGTTCGCCGAGGTCACGCCGCTCGAGGAGGTGGGCCTGCTGCCCATCGGGTCGCGTCCGGCGCGGCGCGGCCTGTCCGTGTCGTCGCTCGACGACCTGCGGGCGATCCCGTGGGTGTTCTCCTGGTCGCAGGCCCGCATCAACCTCGCGGGCTGGTACGGACTGGGCACGGCCCTCGAGTCGGTCGACGACCTCGCCGAGCTGCGCGAGGCCTACGCGCAGTGGCCCCTGTTCGCGACCATGATCGACAACGTCGAGATGTCGCTGGCCAAGACCGACGAGCGCATCGCCGCTCGGTACCTGGCTCTCGGCGACCGCGAGGACCTGGCCAACCAGGTGCTCGAGGAGATGGCGCTGACGCGACGCTGGGTGCTGGCCATCACGGACTCGGACGCGGTGCTGTCGCGCAAGCGGATCCTGGGCCGTGCTGTCCAGCTGCGCAGCCCGTACGTCGACGCGCTCTCGCTGCTCCAGCTGCGCGCACTGCGCGGCCTGCGCACCGGCGAGGCGCCCGAGCAGGCCGACGACCTGCGCCGGCTGCTGCTGCTCACCGTCAACGGCGTCGCCGCCGGGGTCCAGAACACCGGCTGACGCGCACGTCGCCGTCGAGACTGAAGGATCTGCGCCTCGAAGGCGCAGATCCTTCAGTCTCGAGGGGCTATGCCGTGGGCTCAGGTGCCCGTCGGGCCGAATCTCTCGGTGCGGATCTGGTCCGGGTCGTACCCCAGGTCGACGAGCGTGTCGGCGACCGCCTCGACGAACGCGGTCGGCCCGCAGACGTAGGTGCGCGGCGCGTCGTCGGGAGCGAAGCACGCCTCACGGAGCTGCTCGGGGTCGAGGCGACCCACCGGGCCGGTCCAGCCGGGTGGGGCCGAGCGCGTCCAGACGCGGGTCACCTCGACGCCCGGCCCGAGCAGGTCGAGCTCGTCGGCGTACAACGCATCGGCCGGGCTCCGGACGGAGACGAGCAGACGCAGGGGCGCGGCCGACCCGCACGCGGCGTGCGTCCGCGCGATGGACATCAGCGGGACGAGCCCTGAGCCGCCCGCGACCAGCTGCACGGGTCGCGGATCGGTGGGGTGCCACACGAACCAGTTCCCGATCGGCCCCCGCAGCTCGAGCTGGTCGCCGACCAGCAGGTCCTCGGTGAGGTACGGCGACACCTCGCCGTCGTCGACGACCTGGATCGTCAACGC
The DNA here is from genome assembly GCA_039207135.1 of Brevundimonas sp. GTDB lineage: Bacteria > Actinomycetota > Actinomycetes > Actinomycetales > Cellulomonadaceae > Cellulomonas. The sequence goes on along the minus strand of JBCECL010000043.1, from coordinate 1,091 downwards.
GATGCGGTGCGACTCGGCGCCGGCGACGGGCATGCCCATCGAGGCGGGCGAGGCGAGCGAGTACGAGCGCTGCGCCGAGTAGCCGTCCTCCGCTGTCAGCCGGACGTCGACGTGCTGACCGGCCATCGCGCCCCGCCAGCCGGGGACGTCGAGCTCGAGCGTGACCGCCGTGGCCGTCTCGCGATGCCGGGCCGTCAGGGTCGCGACCCGCCACGGGGTCGCGTAGGGCACGTCGTCCGGCTCGAGGCCCGCGATCTCGTCGGGAGCGTCAGTCACCCCAGTACCGCTGTTCCTTCCACGGGTCGCCGTAGGCGTGGTACCCGAGCCGCTCCCAGAACCCCCAGTCGTCCGACGCCCCGATGTCGATGCTGCGCACCCACTTCGCCGACTTCCAGAAGTAGAGGTGGGGGATGAGCAGGCGGGCGGGTCCGCCGTGCTCGGGCGGGAGCGGCGCGCCGTCGTAGCCGTACGCGATCCACGCCTGACCGCCGCGAAGGTCGGCCAGCGGCACGTTCGTGGTGTAGCCGCCGTCGCAGTGCGCGAGCGCGAACTGCTCGTCGGGTGCCACCTCGACGTCGGCGAGGAGGACGTCCAGGCTCACGCCACGCCACGCGCTGTCGAGCTTGGTCCACTTCGTGACGCAGTGGATGTCGCGGACGATGTCCTCCGCGGGCAGCGCCTGGAGCTCGGCCCAGGTCCACGTCGCACGCGTCGCGCCCTCCACCGTGATCGAGAAGGTCCACGTGTCGAGCGAGGCGCGGGGCGTCGGGCCGGCCGACAGGACGGGGAAGCCGCGCTCGAGGTACTGGCCCGGGGGCAGGCGCGGATCGGCGTCGCGCTTGCCGCGGAATCCGCGCGAGATGATCGCCATCGGCGCTCCTGATCAGGCATCGAGTCTGCGTGGGTTCGACGTCGAGACATCATCGCCCGCGACGGCGCCCGCGCGCTAGGCGTAGGAACGACGACGGCCGGGCACCCGCGAGGGATGCCCGGCCGTCAGGTCGTGGTTGTCAGCTGCCGGCGGCGCGGGGGGCCGACGCGCCGCGCCCGCGGCCGCCGCGGCGACGCCGACGCGCCGCACCGTCGCCCGC
>JBCECL010000042.1:17925-30975 GCA_039207135.1 Brevundimonas sp. | reverse complement strand
GGCGAGCTCCGATGTCCTGATACGTCCGAGATGCGCGATCTGTCCGAATGTGCATTGGTGCCGTTCGCGTGGCGAACGGCGGTGAGGGTGGGGCAGGTGGGGCTTGAACCCACGACCCACGGATTATGAGTCCGCTGCTCTGACCGGCTGAGCTACTGCCCCTGGAACTGCTGACCTCGCGAGCGGACGCCCGCGGGGGCTGCGGCGTGCGTCACAGGACGCGCCGCCCGACGATCCTAGGGCGAGCGAGCGCCTACCCGGTGCCACCTGCGCCCGGGCCGCCTCGACGGGGCTGCGCGGAGGGCGCTGTGACACCGCTTCCAGGTCGTTTGTCCAGGTCAGCGCCTCGGGCAAGCGACTTCGGCGTGTCGCGCCTGGCCGACAGCGGTGTCGGCGGGCGTCGAGAGGTGTCCGATCCGTCGGATACCTGCCGCTTCGATTTCACCCGTTTGCGCGCGAACCGGACGTGCGGAGTAGTTGCACACGTGTCCAGTTTCGGGCATAGTTCTGATTGTCAGCGACAACGGCAAACCCGCCGCAAGGTGGGGACGCAAAGCCACGGGACCTACAGGGTCAGCCGAGCTACCGAACGACAGGAGATCCATCATGGCGATCAACACCGAGTCCCCCCTCTCGCAGGGCGCTCTCCTCACGCCGGGCGAGGTTGCGGTCCTCTTCCGCGTCGACCCGAAGACGGTCACGCGCTGGGCCCAGGCCGGCAAGCTCTCGGCCGTCCGCACCCTCGGCGGCCACCGCCGCTTCCACGAGGCCGAGGTGCGTCAGCTCCTCACGGGCATCCCGCAGCAGCGCGCGGGGGAGTGACCCCGCACAGCTTTTCCACGAAGGGCCGGTGACGTAGTCGTCACCGGCCCTTCGTGCGTTCGTGCCTGTCTTGCGGGCGCGACATGGGAGGATCGACGCATGGCGATGCGCGAGATCAGGACCGTCGGCGACCCAGTCCTGCGAACCCCCTGCGACCCGATCACGACGATCGACGACCGCGTGCGATCCCTCGTGGAAGACCTGCTCGAGACCGTCGACCACGACGGGCGTGCCGGCCTCGCCGCGAACCAGATCGGCGTCGGGCTGCGGGCGTTCTCGTGGAACATCGACGACGAGATCGGCTACGTGCTCAACCCCGTGATCGTCGAGGTGTCCGAGGACGAGTACCAGGACGGCGACGAGGGCTGCCTGTCGGTCCCCGGCCTCTGGTACCCGACGCACCGCGCCTGGTACGCGCGAGTGGTCGGCACCGACCTGGACGGCAAGGAGGTCGTCGTCGAGGGCACCGAGCTCATGGCGCGCTGCCTGCAGCACGAGGTCGACCACCTCGACGGCATGCTGTACCTCGACCGCCTCGAGCGGTCGGTGCGCAAGAAGGCCATGCGCGCGATTCGCGACCAGCTGTAGAGCGCCTACTGGCCCTGACGCGCGTCGTCGGGCAGACTGGCACCAGCACGCCGCGAGACCGTGCGTACTCCCGTAGTTCGGGACGAGGTCGTTGGGGAAGACGAACCTCGAGCCGATCCAGGAGGACGACATGGCAGGTGCAATCACCCGCGGTGTACTTTTCGTGCACTCTGCGCCCCGTGCGCTGTGCCCCCACATCGAGTGGGCGGCGGGCAACGTCGTCGGCGGACGTGTCGCGTTCGACTGGACCGAGCAGCCCGCCGGCCCGTCGTTCTTCCGTGCGGAGCACTCCTGGCAGGGCGAGGCCGGCACCGGCGCGCGTCTGGCCTCCGCGCTGCGCGGATGGGCGCACCTGCGCTACGAGGTGACCGAGGAGGCGAGCCGCGGCGTCGACGGCTCGCGCTGGAGCCACACGCCGGAGCTGGGCATCTTCCACGCGGCGACGGACGTGCACGGAAACGTCGTCGTGCCGGAGGACCGCATCCGCGCGGCCCTGCAGCACGCGGGCGACCCCGAGCGTCTGCGCACCGAGCTCGACCTCGCGCTCGGGCAGGCGTGGGACGACGAGCTCGAGCCGTTCCGCTACGCGGGCGCAGGCGCGCCGGTCCGCTGGCTGCACCGCGTCGGCTGAACCCTGCCGCTGAGCGAACGAGAGCCCCTCACCCGTCGGGTGAGGGGCTCTCGCCGTGCTGAGCGTCGGTCAGACGGACGTGACCACCAGTGCCACGTTGTGACCGCCGAAGCCGAACGAGTTGTTCAGCGCCGCGATGTCGCCCGCAGGCAGGTCGCGAGGCGTGTCGCGCACGAGGTCGAGCGGCAGCTCGGGGTCCGGCGACGTGACGTTGATCGTCGGCGGCGCCTTGCGGTCGTGCACGGCCAGCGCCGTGAAGATCGTCTCGAGCGCGCCGGCGCCACCCAGGAGGTGACCGGTCATCGACTTCGTGGCCGACAGGACGACGTGGTCGGAGTCCTCGCCCAGCGCGCCCCGCACGGAGCGGGCCTCGATCAGGTCGCCGACCACGGTCGACGTGGCGTGCGCGTTGACGTGCACGATGTCCGCGGCGGTGACGCCGGACTCGTCGAGCGCCATCTTCATCGCGCGGATCTGACCCTCGCCCGAGGGCTCCGGGGACGTGATGTGGTACGCGTCAGCCGACAGGCCGACGCCCGCGATCCGGCCGTACACGCGGGCACCACGCGCCGCGGCGTGCGCGGCGCTCTCGAGCACGACGACGCCGGCACCCTCACCGATCACGAACCCGTCGCGGTCGACGTCGTAGGGGCGCGAGGCGCCCGTCGGGTCGTCGTTGCGCAGCGAGAGCGTGCGCGAGGCGGCGAACGCGGCGATGGGCATGGGGTGGATGGTCGCCTCGGTGCCTCCGGCGATCACGACGTCGGCGCGGCCGCTGCGGATCATGTCGACGCCGTAGCCGATGGCCTCGGCGCCCGTCGCGCACGCGGACACCAGCGCGTGCGCACCGGCCCGGGCCCCGAACTCCAACGACACGTACGCCGTGGGGGAGTTGGGCATCATCATCGGGACGGTCATGGGCAGGACGCGCCGGGCGCCCTTCTCCAGCAGCGCGTCCCACGCCTCGAGCGTCGTCCAGATGCCGCCGATGCCGGATGACACCACTGCTCCGAGCCGGACGGGGTCGACCTCAGGGGAGCCCGCGTCGGCCCAGGCCTCGCGCGACGCGATGATCGCGTACTGCGCGGAGGGGTCCATGCGCTTGATCTCGGGACGCGACAGCACCTCGTCGGGCGTGACCTTGATGGTCGCGGCGAAGGTGACGGGCAGTCCGAACTTCTCGACCCACTCCTTGTCGAAGTGACGAGCGCCGGACTCGCCCGCGAGGGCGGCGGTCCACGTGCTGGGCACGTCGCCACCGAGCGGCGTGGTCGCGCCCAGTCCTGTGATGACGACGTCGATCGGGTGGCTCATCGGTGCTCCTGGTCGGCGAGTGGGGGGTGCGTGGTGCGCCCCCGGATTGCTCCGGGGGCGCACCCAGGGCGGCAGCGTCAGGCCTGCGCGCCGGCGATGAACGAGACGGCGTCGCCGACGGTCGCGAGGTTCTTGACCTCGTCGTCGGGGATGCGCACGTCGAACTTCTCCTCCGCGAGGGTGACGATCGTCATCATCGACAGGGAGTCGATGTCGAGGTCGTCCGTGAAGGACTTCTCGGGCAGGACGGAGTCCGTCGGAAGACCGGTCTCCTCGCTGACGATCTCGGCCAGGCCGGCCAGGATCTCCTGCTCGCTGTACGCCATGGGGGTTTCTCCTCGGTAGGGGTGGTGCAACGGGATGTGTCGGACGAACGGTACAGCGGGTGCTACGGCAGGACGACGACCTGGGCGGCATAGACCAGCCCGGCCCCGAAGCCGATCTGCAGTGCGAGCGCACCGCTGCTGACCTGACCCTCGCGCAACAGGCGCTCGGTGGCCAGGGGGATGGAGGCGGCGGACGTGTTGCCCGTGTCGACGATGTCGCGCGCGACGACGACCGAGTCGGGCAGCTTCAACGTCTTGACCATCTGGTCGATGATCCGGTTGTTCGCCTGGTGGGGGATGAACGCGTCGAGCTCGTCGGCCGTGATGCCCGCGGCGTCCAGCGCCTTCTGCGCGACGGGGGCCATCTGCCAGACGGCCCACTTGAAGACGGACTGGCCCTCCTGGCGCAGCGTCGGCCAGCCGGCGCCCTCGTCGCGGGTCGCGATCCAGGAGTGCGTCTGGCGGATCGCCTGGGCCTGCGAGCCGTCCGAGCCCCACACGGTCGGGCCGATGCCGGGCGTGTCGGACGGGCCGATCACGACCGCGCCGGCGCCGTCGCCGAGCAGGAACGAGATGGTGCGGTCGGTCGGGTCGACGAACTCGCTCATCTTCTCCGCGCCGATCACCAGCACGTTGCGGGCTGCCCCCGAGCGGACGAGCGCGTCAGCCTGGCCGATGCCGTAGCAGTAGCCCGCGCACGCCGCGGAGATGTCGAACGCGGCCGCGGGCGTCGCACCGATGCGGTCGGCGATGATCGCCGCCGCGGCGGGCGTCTGGTGGAAGTAGGTGACGGTCGAGACGATGACGGCGTCGATGTCCGCACCGGTCAGGCCCGCGTTGGCGATCGCCTGCAGGGCAGCGGCCTCGGCGAGGTCGAGCACGTCCGTGCCGGCCGCAGCGCGCGTGCGCGTCGCGATCCCGGTCCGCTGGCGGATCCACTCGTCGGACGAGTCGATGGGCCCGACCAGGTCGTCGTTGGGGACGATGTTCTCGCCGCGCACGCCACCGAGCCCGAGGATCCGGGTGTGCGCGGGGCCGGTGGCCTGGGTCAGGGTGGGACGCGTCACGACGACTGCTCCTGAGTGTTCGCGAGGGTGGACGATCCGGCGTGCCGGCGCACGAGGTCTCGCGCGGCGTCCAGGTCGGCGGGGGACTTGACGGCAACCGTCTCGACCCCGGGCAGCGTACGCCGAGCCAGGCCCGTGAGCACACCTCCGGGAGCGACCTCGAGGAGCGCCGTGACACCGAGCTCGACGAGCTGGGCCTGGCACAGGTCCCAGCGCACCGGGTTGGCGACCTGCGCGACGATCAGGTCGAGCGCCTGCTGGCCTCCCGCGACCGCGGAGCCGTCGCGGTTGGTCAGCAGCGTGACCGCCGGGTCCTGCGGAGCGAGGCCGGCCGCGGCCGCGCTCAGCTCGGCGACGGCCGGCTGCATGTGCGAGGTGTGGAACGCACCCGCGACCTGCAGCGGGATGACGCGGGCGCGGGCGGGCGGTGCGGCGGCGAACGCGGCAAGCGCGTCGAGCGTGCCCGCGGCGACGACCTGCCCGCCGCCGTTGACGTTCGCGGGGACGAGCCCGTGCGCGTCGAGCGCGGCCAGCACCTCGTCGGGGTCGCCACCGAGCACGGCGGCCATGCCGGTCGGGGTCGCGGCGGCGGCACGAGCCATGGCGGCCCCGCGGACGGTGACGAGGCGAAGCGCCTCGTCCTCGGTCAGCACGCCGGCGACGGCAGCCGCGGCGAGCTCGCCCACGGAGTGCCCGGCGGCGATGTCGACCTGTCCGCTCACCCCGGCGCCCAGCGGCGCGTCGGTGTCGAGGTCGAGCACGGCACGCAGGCTCGCGAGCGCAGATGCGACGAGCAGAGGCTGCGCGACCGCGGTGTCCCTGATGGTCTCCGCGTCGGACGTGGTGCCGTGGGCGACCAGGTCGAGGCCGGTGACCTCGCTGGCGCGGCCGAGCGAGTCCGCGAACGGGCTCAGCTCCAACCAGGACGAGAGCATGCCGGGGGACTGGGCACCCTGGCCGGGGCAGGCGACGACGAGCACTCGTCAACTCTGCCTGGCGGCATGCACGGAACCGGGTGGCGGCGCGCACCAACCTTCCGTGGACGGCTTGTACATGTCCTACAAAGTCTCGGTCGCGCCTGCGTCCAGGCGTCCGACGGCGAGGGCGGTCTGCAGGACGTAGGACTCTCGCGCGTCGAGCGGGTCCCAGCCCGTCACGTCCGCCACGCGCTTGAGGCGGTACCGGACCGTGTTCGGGTGCACGTAGAGCGTCCGGGCCGCGGCCTCGAGCGACCGGCCCGTGCCGAGGTACGCGGACAGCGTCTCCAGGAGCGAGCCCTGGCTCGCCGCGAGCGGCATGTACGCCTGGGTGACGAGGGTGCGCCGCGCGGCCACGTCCCCGACCAGCACGCGCTCGGGGAGCAGCTCGTCCGCGAGCACCGGCCGCGGCGCCTGCTCCCACGCCGCGGCGGCCGCGAGACCGGCCAGGGCCGCGCGTGCCGAGCGGGCGCTGTCGGTCAGGTCCTGCACCACGGGCCCCAGCACCACGGGGCCGGGCCCGAACCTGGGCAGCAGAGCGACGGCAGCGGCTCGCAGGTCGCCCACACCGCCGAGGAACACCACGAGGCGGTCGCCCTGGATGCCCACGAGCGCGTCGTCCGCGGCGCGGCGCGTGGCTCTGCGCAGGTCGGAGGCCCGGACCTCGTCCAGGGTCGAGGACGTCGTCCCGACCATGACCAGCGTGGACCCGCGCCCGCTCCAGCCGAGCGCGGCGACGCGGGAGCGCATCGAGTCGTCGACGTCGCCACGCACGAGCGCGTCCACGACCAGCGCCTCGAGCCGCGCGTCCCACGCGCCGCGCACCTCGGCGGCGCGCGCGTAGACCTCGGCGGCCGAGAACGCGACCTCGCGCGAGTAGCGCAGCACGGCCTCGCGCAGCTCGCGCTCGTCTCCCGGTGCCGCGAGCCGGTCGCTGTGGGTCTCGACGACGTCCACCACGACGCGGACGAGCTGCAGCGTGTGCTGCAGGGAGATCGACCGGGTCAGCTCCGGCGGCGCCGTCGCGAAGATGTCGCCGACGCCGTGCGGGGGGCGGCTCGGGTCCGCGAACCAGGTCACGAAGGCCGAGATGCCGGCCTGCGCGACGAGGCCGACCCACGAGCGGTCCTCGGCGGGGAGCGCCCGGTACCAGTCGAGGTCCTCGTCGAGGCGACGCATCGCCGCCGCGGCGAGCAGGCCCGCGCCGTCGCGGACGCGGCGCTGCGTCTCGGGCCCGCCGTGCGCCGGTGTCGCGGGCCGCCGAGACGTCTCGGTGCCTCGGCTGCCGGACGTCGTACCCCTGGTCGTCGGCGGGGTGCTGGAGCTGGGCATGGGGCGAGCATAGGGCGAGGATTGTGGGAAGTCGACAAACGACCGCCCCGCGAGCGACCATCCTGGGCGCCCGGGATGGGTGAGTTGTGCGCCCAGCGGCTAGTGTCGCTGCATGGCACTCATGCCCCGATTACGACAGCTCATGCGTCGTCCGTCGTCGGCCTCCACGGTCGGCGCCCGACGGCCGACGAGCGCCGTCCGGCGCGGTGACACGCTCCACGAGGACGCGCTGCGCTCGATGCTCAGCGACGACCCGAACAACGAGCGCGCGTTCGCCGCGCTGGCGGAGATCGTGCGTCGACGCGCTGCGGACGCCGACGCGGGGCACGACGCGGACCCTCTCACGGCCGAGGCCGTCGACCCGAGCGAGCGCGAGCGTGCCGCCGATCTGGCGGTGTGGGCGCTGGGCGAGGAGCTCGCGGGCAACCCCCGCGCCTGGTACCCGTTGATCGAGGTCGCGCGCCTGTCCGTGCGCGACGACCACGAGGGCACGCTGCGACGGCTGCGGACCGCGGCTGAGCGGGACCCGTCGGGGCGCGCACTGGCGGACGCGCTGCTCCTGCTGCGCGAGGCCGGTGCGCCCGTCGACGCGCTCGGGCTCGGTGTGGGCCACTGGCACCCGAAGGACCACGACCCCGAGATCGCCCGTCAGCTCGTCCTGGCCGCGATCGAGTCCGGTCGGCCGCTCGAGGCGAGCCAGCACATCGCGTCGCTGGACCTCTACCGCGACCAGAGCGCGGTCACCGAGCTCCGCGAGGAGCTCGTGCGCGTGCTCGCGCAGGCCGAGCAGGCGATCCCGGGCACCTGACGTCGCAGGCAGCGACCGGAGACACGACGAGGGGCGCCCGGCATCGCCGGGCGCCCCTCGTTCGCGTGTGTCAGCTGTCGCCGCCGGTGTTGCCGGACGTGCCGGCGGTGACGTCGTGCAGGCGGTACCGCTCGATAGCCTGCGCGGGCGCCTCGGGGGCGACCGCACCGGAGCGCGCGAGCTGCTGCAGCACGCGCACCACCGTCGAGGGGCCGTCGATCTTGAAGTGACGACGCGCGGCTGCGCGGGTGTCCGAGAAGCCGAAGCCGTCGGCGCCGAGCGTCGCGTACTGACCCGGGATCCACTGACGCACCTGGTCCGCGACGAGGTGGTCGTAGTCCGTCGTGGCGACGAACGGACCCTCTGCGCCCGCGAGCTTGCTCGTCAGGTAGGCCTGACGCGGCTCCTCGCCCGGGTGCAGGTAGGCCTGCTGCTCGGCGGCCAGGCCGTCACGACGCAGCTCGTTCCAGCTCGTGACCGACCACACCGCGGCGCGCACGCCCCAGTCCTGGGCCAGCAGCTGCTGGGCCTCGAGCGCCCACGGCACCGCGACGCCCGACGCGAGGATCTGGGCACGCGGCCCGTCGCCCTCGGCCGGCGCGATCAGGTGGATGCCGCGCAGGATGCCCTCGACGTCGACGCCCTCCGGCTCGGCCGGCTGGATCATCGGCTCGTTGTAGACCGTGAGGTAGTAGATGACGTCGCGGTCGCGCCCGCCGTTGTCCTCGCCGTACATGCGCTGGATGCCGTCACGCACGATGTGGCGCAGCTCGTAGCCGTACGCCGCGTCGTAGTGCACGACGTGCGACATGGTGCCGGCCAGCAGGGGCGAGTGCCCGTCGGCGTGCTGCAGGCCCTCGCCGGTCAGCGTGGTGCGGCCGGCCGTCGCGCCGATCAGGAACCCGCGCGCCATCTGGTCGCCGGCGGCCCAGAACTGGTCGCCGGTGCGCTGGAACCCGAACATCGAGTAGTAGAAGTAGAACGGGATCATCGGCTCGCCGTGCGTCGCGTAGGACGTGCCGACCGCCTGGAAGGCGGATGCCGAACCGGCCTCGTTGATGCCGGTGTGCATGATCTGACCCTGCTCGGACTCCTTGTAGCTCAGCATGAGCTCGCGGTCCACGGCGAGGTAGTTCTGCCCCAGGGTGTTGAAGATCTTCGCGCTCGGGAAGATCGAGTCGAGGCCGAACGTGCGGGCCTCGTCGGGGATGATCGGCACGATGCGGTGGCCGAACTCCTTGTCCTTGACGAGGTCCTTGAACAGGCGCACGAGCGCCATGGTCGTCGCGACCTCCTGGTGACCCGAGCCCTTGGCGAGGCCCTCGTACACCTTGTCGCCGGGCAGCGTGACCGGCTTGTGCGTGGAGCGACGCTCCGGCACGAACCCGCCGAGCTGACGGCGGCGCTCCAGCATGTACTGGATCGCCTCGTCGTCGGCGCCCGGGTGGTAGTACGGCGGGACGTAGGGGTTCGCGTCGATCTGCTCGTCCGTGATCGGGATGTGCAGCGAGTCGCGCAGCGTCTTGAGGTCGTCGGCCTTGAGCTTCTTCATCTGGTGCGTGGCGTTGCGCCCGGCGAAGCCCGAGCCCAGGCCGTAGCCCTTGATGGTGTGCGCGAGGATCACGGTCGGCTGCCCCGTGTGCTCGCGGGCCGACTTGTAGGCCGCGTAGATCTTGCGGTAGTCGTGGCCACCGCGCTTGAGGGCCCAGATCTCGTCGTCCGTCATCTTCTCGACGAGCTGCTTGGTGCGCGGGTCGCGACCGAAGAAGTGCTCGCGGATGAACGCGCCGTTCTCGGCCCGGTAGGTCTGGAAGTCACCGTCGGGCGTGGTGTTCATCAGGTTGACCAGCGCGCGGTCCTTGTCGGCGTTGAGCAGGGTGTCCCACTCGCGGCCCCAGATGACCTTGATGACGTTCCAGCCGGCGCCGCGGAACTGCGCCTCGAGCTCCTGGATGATCTTGCCGTTGCCGCGGACCGGGCCGTCGAGGCGCTGCAGGTTGCAGTTCACGACGAACGTCAGGTTGTCCAGGCCCTGCTGGCCGGCGAGCTGGAGCATGCCGCGCGACTCGGGCTCGTCCATCTCACCGTCGCCGAGGAACGCCCACACGTCCTGCTGGCTCGTGTCCTTGATGCCGCGCAGGTGCAGGTAGCGGTTGGTCCAGGCCTGGTAGATGGCCGACGACGGGCCGAGGCCCATCGAGACCGTCGGGAACTCCCACAGGTCCGGCGCGAGGCGCGGGTGCGGGTACGACGGCAGGCCGCCGCCCGGGTGCGACAGCTCCTGGCGGAACCCGTCGAGCTGGTGCTCGGACAGGCGGCCCTCGAGGAACGCGCGGGCGTAGACGCCGGGGGAGGCGTGGCCCTGGAAGTAGACCTGGTCGCCGCCGCCCGGGTGGTCCTTGCCGCGGAAGAAGTGGTTGAGGCCCACCTCGGTCAGCGTCGCGACCGACGCGTAGGACGAGATGTGCCCGCCGACCCCGATGCCGGGCCGCTGCGCGCGCGTGACCATGACGGCCGCGTTCCAGCGGTTCCACGAGCGGTAGCGCCGCTCGATGACCTCGTCGCCGGGGAAGTACGGCTCGTTGTGCACCGCGATGGTGTTGACGTACGGCGTGTTGAGCGACGCCGGGATGGCGACGTTCCGCTCACGCGCGTGGCGGAGCATGCTCATCAGCACGTAGCGCGCGCGGGGGCCGCCCTTGTCGTCGATGAGCCCGTCGAGCGACTCGACCCACTCGCCCGTCTCTTCCGGGTCGATGTCCGGTACCTGGCTGAGCAGTCCGCCGATGAGCGGTCCTGTCTCGTCGATCGAAGCCACCAGTGCTCCTCGCCTCTCGTCCGCGCGCGGGCCCGTTTCGGCTCCGGCGCACATCGTGGGCCCGTTCCCGCTGACCGCGGCACGCGTGGCCGTGTCGAGTCGGGATCGGGTAGTCGCCCCATTGTCGGACCCCGAGGGCCCGAAAGTCACTTTGGGTACCCACGGGAGGACCGTGACGTGCATGACACCCTTGCGTGGGATCCGTGGCGCATCCACTTGCCAGGGCTTGCGGTATGCGGTGGGCTACGGTGTGCGGACATCAGGAGGCGGCCGGTCCCGAAGCTCGGTCGTCATGACGAAGGGACCGGTCAGGAACGTGGCAGACAGTGCGGACGGCGCCGCCTCGCAGGCGGCGCGTCGCTTGGAGCTCACCGCAGGACAGGTGATCCAGGAGTTCGGGTACGACGACGATGTCGACGAGGACCTGCGCGCGGCGATCGAGGCCATCACCACGACCGACCTGGTCGACGAGGACTACGACGACGTCACCGACGGCGCGGTCATCTGGTTCCGCGAGGACGACGGTGACCTCACGGACTTCCTGGTGGACGCGCTCACCGTGCTCGACGACAACGGACCGATCTGGGTGTTCAGCCCCAAGTCGGGCCGCGGTGGTCACGTCTCGCACAGCGACATCGAGGAGGCCGCGACCACGTCCGGCCTGCACGCGATGACGACGTTCGCGATCGCCGCGGACTGGTCGGCCACGCGCCTCGCGACCCGCGGACGCGGCAAGTGAGCCCCGTCGTCGGCGAGCTCGCGCCCGACTTCACGCTGAACGACACGCACGGCACGCCGGTCACGCTCTCCGCGCTGCGCGGCAGCCCGGTGGCGGTCGTGTTCGTGCCGTTCGCGTTCTCGGGCACCTGCACCGGAGAGGTGTGCGAGCTGCGCGACAACATCGCCACCTTCGACGCCGCCGGTGTCCGGCTGCTCGTCGTGTCGTGCGATCCCACGCACGCCCTGCGCGCCTGGGCCGAGCACGAGGGCTACGGCTTCGACCTGCTGTCCGACTTCTGGCCGCACGGCGAGGCTGCCCGCGCCTACGGCGTGTTCGACGACGTGCGCGGGTTCGCCCGGCGCGGCTCGTTCCTCATCGACGCGGAGGGCCGTCTCGCCTGGTCCGTCGTCAACGCGGCCGGTCAGGCGCGACCGCTGTCCGCCTACCGCGAGGCGCTGGCGGCGCTGGTCTGACGAGCGTGTGCGCTACCGGGGGCACCCGCCCCCGGTAGGCTGTGCGCCCGTCGGCGCCGCGATCTGCGGTGCCCGACGAGGGGCCTGTAGCTCAGCTGGTCAGAGCGCCGCGCTTACACCGCGGAGGTCGCCGGTTCGAAACCGGCCGGGCCCACCGCATCGCTCGTTCGCGCCGCTCGGCGCTGCCGGACCGGAGTCACCGTGAACCTCACCATCAGCCGCCTGACCGTGTACCCGGTCAAGTCCTTCGCCGGCCACGTGGTCGACGCGCTCGACGTCGACGCCGCCGGGCCGGTCGCCGACCGGCGCTGGATGGTGGTCGACGCGGCGGGGGAGACGCTCACGGCGCGCAAGTTCCCCCGCATGCTCTCGGCCACCGCGGAGCCGTTGGGCGCGGGCGTGCGGCTCGGCTCGGCGGCGCTCGGGACGCTCGAGGTCGACGAGCCCGTCGGCGGCCGCAGCATCGCGGTGACCATGTCCCGGGTGGAGACGGCGACGGACGCCGGCGACGACGCGGCGGCCTGGTGCTCGGAGCTCGTCGGGCGCGACGCGCGACTCGTCTGGCTCGACGACCCGGCGCGGCGTGGCATGTCCGACAAGCACGGCGGCACGCGTGCCGATCCGCTCTCGCTCACGGACACCGCGCCCGTGCACCTGTTCAGCACGGCCTCGCTGCGGCAGCTCGACGCGTGGGCGTCGCAGGCGCACGACGAGGTCGTCGCCGCAGCCCTCTCCGCGGGCGATCCCGCGCCAGCCCGCTTCGAGCCGCTCGACGTCCGCCGGTTCCGCCCGAACATCGTCGTCGACGGCGACGTCGCACCGTTCGCCGAGGACGGCTGGGAGCGCATGACCTTCGGCGAGGTCGAGCTGCGGTTCGCGGACCTGTGCGGGCGCTGCGTGATGACGACCGTCGACCCCGACACGTACGCCAAGGGCCGCGAGCCGCTGCGCTCGCTGGCGCGCCACCGCCGCTGGGACGGCGAGCTCTGGTTCGGCGTCCAGGCCGTGCCCCTGACGTCGGGCCGCATCACGGTGGGCGACCCGGTCATCGCGCAAGCTCGCTGACACCTCGGCCTCGCAGGCGGGTGCCGTGCGCGGCCGCCGTCGTCGGCGTGCGCGTGGATGTGCCCGTCAGTGTGCGACACGCCGCACGCCGCGCGGCGCGTCGCACAC
>JBCECL010000042.1:11882-17825 GCA_039207135.1 Brevundimonas sp. | reverse complement strand
GCGCCCTCGTCGGCCCTCGGGCAGCGCTCGCTCGTTCGCCCGGCTGTGGCGGTGGCGGGCGTGCGGCGTGGCGCGGGCGGTAGCGTGCGGGGTGTGAGTTCTGCGTCGTTGGCCGAGGTCGTGCGCGTGCTCGAGCGTCGGTATCCACCGCACACCGCGGAGGACTGGGACGCGGTCGGGCTCGTGGTCGGGGATCCGGCCGACGAGGTGCGCCGCGTGCTGTTCGCGGTGGACCCGGTCGCGGCGGTGGTCGACGAGGCGCTCGAGTGGGGCGCCGACCTGGTCGTGACCCACCACCCGCTGCTGCTGCGAGGCGTGCACTCGGTCGCCGCGTCGACGTTCAAGGGCTCGATCGTGCACCGGCTGATCCGCGGCGGGGTGGCGCTGTACGCGGCGCACACCAACGCGGATGCCGCCGTCGGCGGTGTCGCAGACGCGCTGGCTGCGGCCATCGGCTTGACGGGAACGTCTCCGCTGGTCGCGACGGTCGAGGGTGCCGACGTCGGCATCGGGCGCGTCGGCGAGCTGCGCGAGCCGGTGACGCTGCGGGCCTTCGCCTCGCACGTTGCCGCTGCCGTGCCTGCGACCGTTCAAGGCGTTCGGTTCGCCGGCGACCCCGATGCGCTCGTCCAGAGCGTCGCGGTGGTCGGCGGCTCGGGCGATTCGCTCTTCGACGCCGTGCGGGCCGCGGGCGTCGACGCCTACGTGACCGCCGACCTGCGCCACCACCCGGCCTCCGAGCTGCGCGAGCGCGCGGAGTTCGATGCCGCCGGCCCCGCCACCCCCTACCTCGTCGACCTCGCGCACTTCGCCTCCGAGTGGCCCTGGCTCGAGCACGCCGCGCGTGACCTCGAGGCGGACCTGGCCGCGTTGGGCACTACGGTGAAGACTCGCGTCAGCACCCTGCGCACCGACCCCTGGACGGGGCGAGCCACCCCGCCGGAAGGATCCTCGTGACCACTGCCCCCGCCGCCGACCAGCGCCGACTGCTCGACGTCCAGTCGCTCGACACGCATCTCGACCAGCTCGCGCACAAGCGCCGCACGCTGCCCGAGCTCGCGCGCCTGGCGGAGCTCGACGGGCAGCTGGACGACCTGCACAACGCGCTGGTCACGTCGCAGACCGCCGTGAGCGACCTGCGGCGCGAGGTCGCGAAGGCTGAGGCCGACGTGGAGCAGGTGCGCTCGCGCGCAGCGCGGGACCAGGCCCGGCTCGACTCCGGGCAGGGCAGCGCGAAGGACCTGCAGGCGATCCAGCACGAGCTCGAGACGCTGGGGCGTCGACAGAGCGACCTCGAAGAGGTCGAGCTCGAGGTCATGGAGCGGCTCGAGGCGCACGAGACCGCGCTTGCCGAGGTGACGGTCGCGCACGACGCGCTCGGTGCGCGACGCGCCGAGGTCGTCGTCGAGCGGGACGCCGCGTTCGTGGACATCGACGCCGAGATCGGTTCCGTCACTGCGAAGCGCGCCGCAGCGGCCGACGGTCTCGACGCCGGGCTCGTCGCGCTCTACGAGCGCCTACGTGCCCAGCTCGGCGGTTCGGGTGCGGCCGCACTGCGCGGACGACGCTGCGAGGGGTGCCGGCTCGAGCTCAACGGTCTCGACCTGGACGCCATCAAGAAGCAGTCCGAGGACACCGTGGTGCGCTGCGAGGAGTGCGGCCGCATCTTGGTGCGGCTGCCCGAGGCCTGAGCCGTGCCGCGCCGGCTCGTCGTCGAGGCAGACGGCGGCTCGCGGGGAAACCCGGGGCCGGCGGGCTACGGCGCGCTCGTGCGCGACGCCGAGACGGGGCAGGTGCTCGCGGAGCGGGCCGACTACCTGGGGGTCGTCTCGAACAACGTCGCCGAGTACTCCGGCCTGATCGCGGGCCTGCGGGCCGCGGTCGCGATCGACCCGGACGCCGCGATCGAGGTCCGGATGGACTCCAAGCTCGTGATCGAGCAGATGCGCGGCGAGTGGAAGATCAAGCACGAGGCGATGCGGCGGCTCGCAGACGAGGCGCGCACGCTGAAGGATCCGGCGCTCGTGGTGTGGACGTGGGTGCCTCGGGAGCAGAACTCGGCCGCCGACCGGCTCGCGAACCGGGCCATGGACACGCAGGCTGAGGTCGTGACCAACAGCGATGTCAGCAGCGCGCCCGAGCCCGGCACGGGTCGGGCACCGAAGCCGTCGGGCGCGGGTGTCCGGTTCGACGAGGCCGAGCCCGTGACCGTGGTGCTCGTGCGGCACGGCGAGACGACGATGACGGTCGCACGCGGCTACTCGGGCTCGAGCGAGCCGGGGCCGCCCCTCGACGAGCACGGCCGCGCCCAGGCTCATGCGGCGGCGGCGCTCGTCGACCGCGTCGGGCGCGACCTGTGGGGCGACATCCACTACCCGTCCGAGGTCGTGGCCTCGCCGATGGTCCGCACGCAGGAGACCGGACGGATCATCGCGCAGCGCCTAGGGCTGCAGGTGCGCACGGACGCGACCTTCCAGGAGGCTGACTTCGGCGCCTGGCAGGGGCTGACCGCCGAGCAGATCGAGGAGGGCTGGCCGGGCCAGCTCGCGCCGTGGCACACGAGCGGGGACGTCGAGCCTCCGGGCGGTGAGTCGATCGCGCAGGTGGGCGAGCGGCTGCGCCGCGGGCTCGACTCGCTGCTCGCGGGCGGCACGGGGCGCACGGTGGTCGTGGTCAGCCACGCGGTCGCGATCCGTGCGGCGATCGGCGTCGCGATGGGCGCGCAGCCGTCGTCGTGGAGCCAGCTCCGCGTCGCGCCGGCCTCGGTGAGCATCATCCGACTGTTCGCCGACGGGCGGCACGAGATCGCCGTCGTCGGCGTCCCGAGCGAAGGCTGGGGCGGCTAGAGCGCCACCGCGGCTCTAGACGGCCACGAGCGCGACGACGGCCGCGACGACCACGAGCGGCGCGAGCAGCAACCCCTGCAGCACGATGGTCCGCGACGCCACCGGAAGCATCACCTGACGGCATCGCTGCCACCACAGCACGGTGGCCAGCGAGCCCCAGGGCGTCACGAGCGGCCCGACACCGGTGCCGATCAGCAGCGCCGCGACGCGGAGCGGGTCGGTCCCGGCGGCCGGCTCGAGCGCCAGGTAGGCGGGCAGGTTGTTCACCCCGTTCGAGGTGAGAGCGGCGACGGCCGCCAGACGCAGCAGGTTGCCGGCCCCGTTGCCGTCGCCGGCGGCCCTCGCGAGGAGCTCGCCGAGCCCGTGGGCGTGTGCCGTCGCGACGACCGCGAACAACGCCGCGACCACCAGCAGCGTGCGCCACGGGACCAGGTCCTTCGCCGGGACGGGCAGCGTCCGGCGTCGGACGGCGGTCGCGATCGTCAGCACGGAGGCTGCGACGAGCGCGGTCGGTGCCGGGGGTGCGCCGACGACGAAGGCGACGGCCATCACGCCGACGACGATCGCCGTGAGCACCAGCAGGCCGCGGTCGCGCGCGGCGCGCGGCGGCGGTTGCTCGTACCTGCCGGCCAGGGAGCTGTGGTCGCGCAGGCCCAGGACGACGACGGTGACGAGGATGGCGGCGAGCGCGGGCGCCCACATCAGGCCCAGGTAGTTCACGTCCTGCGCGCGCAGCGTGTGGTCTGCCAGCAGGTTCGTCAGGTTCGACACCGGGAGCAGCAGCGACGCGGTGTTGGCCAGCGCGAGCACTGCCAGCGCCCACGGCAGCGGGTTGCTGCGGGTCTGCCGGGCCAGCGAGATGACGACGGGCGTGAGCAGGACGGCCGTCGTGTCGAGCGACAGCACGGCCGTGCTGGCCGTGGCGAGCAGCACGACGAGCAGCCAGAGCACGGGCCGCCGACCGCCGCCGACGCGCGCCGCGAGCCGCGCACCCGCGGCGAACAGCCCCGCGCCCGCGCACATCTCAGCGGTGACGGTGAGCGCCGCGACGAACAGCAGGATCGGCACGGTGCGCTCGGCGAGGTCGCGAGCGTCGTCGGCGGGCAACCACCCGGTCGCCACCACCAGGACGGTGACGACGACACCGACGGCCCACCACGGGACCGCGCGTCGTCGACTGCTCATGCCACGACGAGCGACAGGACGCGGGCGCCTCGGGCGCGGCGTGGTGCGAGCTCGACGGCCAGCAGCACGTCGCCGACGAGCTCACGGGCGACGCGCGCGAGGTGCTCCGCGTCCCGCGGGACCCGCCCACGGCGGGTCAGCAGGTGCCGCGTGAGCACGCCGCGCGTGTGCTTGGCGTGGTGCGACACGACCGAGCGCACGCCGTCGAGCTCGCGCTCGACACGGACCGTCACCCAGTCGGCGCCAGCGGGCGGGGTCCAGGCGGCGAGGTACGCGGCCGACCGGCAGTCGACGACGAGCTCGCCGTCGGCCTGCGGATCGAGCTCGGCGGCGAGCGACTCACGCCAGGCGGGTGCGAGCGGGCCGATGCCCGGCAGGTCCGTCCCCATCGACAGCCGGTACGCGGGGATCACGTCCTCGGGCGTCACGACGCCCCACAGCCCCGAGATGATCCGCACGTGCTCGGCGGCCCGGGCGCGGCCGGTCGGGGTCAGCTTGTCGAGTCCCGCCGCGCCGTACAGCACGCCGGTGTAGACCCGGCGCGCGGGAGCTGCAGGATGCTCGTCGAGGCCGACGTTGCGGGAGACCTCGTCGGCCAGCGACGCACCGACCCCCAAGACGTCGAGCGCGTCCTCGCGCGCGCTCGCCGCAGCGAGCGCGTCGGCGACCTTGCGTCGCATCGGGGTGAGGCCGGGGGCGGACAGGAGATCGAGGTCGACAGGTCGCCCGCGAACGGGGGCGGTCTTGCCCTCGGAGGGCGGAAGGAGCACGAGCACGGGCTGACTGTAGGCTGCCGCGCGTCGTCGCTCGACTCGGAGGGTCCCATGGCACAGGTGAAGATCTACGGCCGGCGCGATGTCTGGGCTCCGCGTCGCGCAGAGGTGTCGGACGCCATCCACGCGGCGCTCGTCGAGTCGTGGGGGATCCCGGCCGAGAAGCGGTTCCACCGCTTCCTGCTGCTCGACCCCGAGGACCTCGTCGCGCCGCGGTCGGCCGACTACCTGATCGTCGAGATCGTGTGCTTCACGGGCCGGTCCCTGCCCGCCCGTCGGGCCCTCGTCGCCGCGCTGTTCGAGGCGGGCCGAGAGCTCGGTCTGACCCCCGACGACCTGGAGGTCGTCATCCTCGAGGCGCCGCCGCACAACTGGGGCATCCGCGGGCTGTCCGGCGACCAGCTCAGCCTCGACTACGACGTCGAGGTGTGAGCTCGCTGCCTCACCACGTCGACCTCGTCGTCGTCCTCGATGGGCTCCCGCGCCACCAGGCCGCGCGCGCGGCCCACGCGTACCGCGGACTCGCGATCGTTGACCTCGAGCTTGCGGTAGATGGACCGCACCTGAGTCTTGACCGTGTTGCGCGACACGAACAGTGACATCGCGATCTGGTTGAGGGTCAGCGGGAGCGCGAGGTGCGCGAGGATCACGCGCTCGCGCCGGGAGAGATGGTTCGAGATGTCCATGCCCGGTGTTCGGAGCGGACGACGACGCGGATGGGGATAGGCTCTTCGCGCGGATGAGTCAGTCAGGCGGCCGCGTCGGGCCTTCGGGCCCGCCGAGGAACGTCCGGGCTCCGTAGGGCAGGGTGGTGGGTAACACCCACCCGGGGTGACCCGCGGGACAGTGCCACAGAGAAGAGACCGCCTCGCGAGAACGGTGATGGTTCGCCGGACGATCGAGGTAAGGGTGAAACGGTGGTGTAAGAGACCACCAGCGTGCCGGGCGACCGGTGCGGCTAGGTAAACCCCACCCGGAGCAAGGCCAGACAGGGAGCGTTCGAGGGCGGCCCGCCCGAGCTCCCGGGTAGGCCGCTGGAGGCGTGCGGCAACGTACGTCGTAGATGGATGGCCGTCACCCGTGCGGGGGCAACCGCGCGCGGGGACAGAACCCGGCGTATCGACTGACTCATCCGCCCT
>JBCECL010000042.1:4824-11782 GCA_039207135.1 Brevundimonas sp. | reverse complement strand
GGGGCTGGTGCCGACCGGTCGGCAAGGTGGATCATCGCGCCATGGCCAAGCCACTGGATGTGCGGTGCCCGAGGTGTGATGCGGCACCGGGAAAGTCCTGCAAGACAGCGGACCGCGTGAAGCGCGACCCGCACAAGCGGAGGATCGAGGCCGCTGCCGACGCGAGCTAGCCTCAACCCGGCCGATCGATCAACGCGTCGGCCTCCCAGGGACCATCGGCCACGCTGAACGGCCACCACGAAAAGGACTGACGCATGCGCGCTGAAGGGATGCGATCGACGCGGGCCACGCGTCGGGACCTCCTGCGGCCGGAACGTCAGATTCGAAGACTCTGGCGCTATCACCTGGCTCCGGTCCTGGCCGTGCTCATGCTCTGCACGAGTCTGCCGCTGTTTGTCGCGACGGACTATCTGCTCGAGCGCTCCTTCTGGTTTCTGCTCCCGCTTGCCGCGTACGTCGCGCTCGTGCAGTGGATGGCCAATCGCTACCTCCGGCCACCTCCGCCTCCCACGCAGGATGTGGCGGCATGGTCGAACGCCTAGGGCGTCATGGAGTCGCGGATGCGCGTCCGTGGTGGCGAAGGTGGGCGCAACGCGTCGGCATGATTCTGAGCGACATCTTCAGCGGTCTCTAGACGCGCGTCGGCTCGCTCCAGAACAAGCCGGCGGTCAACAGGGCGTCGCGAGCCGGATCAGGACCGCCCCCGCGCCAGGTATGACTCCGCGTACCAGTAGTGCTTGCCCTTGATCCACCACCGCCCGTCGGCGCGCTTGCGGCTCGTCGCGTAGACGTTGAACCCGGGGTTGCGCATCGTGGCGATCGGCCCGTTCGGTGCCGTGCGCGCGTTGAGGTGGTGTCCGGGATCGACCTCGACGTGCCACCAGGCGTGCACGCCGTTGCCGCGTGGCTTGGCGTAGACGCGGACGCCGTTGAGGTCCTCGGTCCAGCCGAGCAGGGTCCAGCCGTTGTTGAGCCATCGCTGGATCGAGACCGTGTGGATGCGACCCGTGTCGCTGTTCGTCGTGCGCATCATGCCGTCGCCGAGCGTCACGAAGACGTGCTGGTAGATCGAGTGTGGATGAGTCATGAAGCCCGGCACGCCCGCGGGCATCGAGTCGGGGTCGCTCGTGCGGTGCTTGAACTGGGCGTGGTTCCACGCCTCGATGGCGGAGACGTACTTGGACTGCACGCCGAAGCAGGTGCGCACGAACTTCAGGCACATCCCGCCGTAGCCGACGGTGATGTGCTTCGACGTCGCGATGGCACCTGCGGGCGAGCGGACCATCAGTCGTCCCCGTCGTCAGGCACCTCGTCGGCGCCGTCCGGGATGGGCACGTCTGGCTCGGGTTCGTTGTGCGCGACGGCCTCGGACTCGTCGAGCTCGTCGTCTTCCGGTGTCTTGTCGGTCATGACCTGCTCCTGCGGCGGGTCGGCGCGTACGTGTCAAAGAAGAGGGATCGCCACCGTTCGCCCAGATACGTTACGCGTCCGTTGCATTCGCCCGCGCGCCGAGATCGTGCTGACCGGACATGCTGGAGGCGGCCCAGCCATCCCGCCGTAGGAGGTCCACGTGTCCAGCACAGACGACGAACGGACGCCGGTGCTCGCGGCGCACGGCCTGGGTCTGCACCTGCGCAGCGGGTGGGTCTTTCGGCACGTGACGCTCGACGTCGCGGCGGGGGAGTCGGTCGAGATCGTCGGGAGCGGCGGGACGGGCCGGTCGATGCTGCTGCTGGCGCTCGTCGGGCGCGCGCGGCACTCGGTGGGCGACCTCGAGGTGCTCGGGTCGCGGATCGCCACCGGGCGCGCGGGTGCGGGCATCGCGCGGGACGTCAGGCGGCGGACGGCCGTCGCCCAGGTCGGCCCGCTGATCGAGCTCGAGGGGCAGCACAGCGTGCGGCAGGCGGCCTCAGAGCGCAGCAGGTGGGACCGGCTGCGGCGGCGCGAGCAGGACGTCGTCCTGCCGTTCGATGCGGCCGCGGAGCTCGTCGGGCTCGACGTCCGCCCCGACGCCCGGGTCGAGGAGCTCGCAGCCGTCGACCGCACGCTGCTCTCGGTCGCGCTAGCGCTGACCGCCCCGCACGAGGTGCTCGTGGTCGACGACCCGGAGCTCGGGCTGAGCGAGTCCGAGCACCTGCGGGTGGGCGAGGCGCTCGTCGCCGTCGCCACCGGCGGTGTCGCCGTCGTTGCCGCGGGGGCCAGGCCGAGCGGGGCGGACGGTGTCCGCGTGGTCGCGATGCCGCAGCACGACGCGGCGCACGCACAGGAGGTCCGATGAACGTCTTCCGGCTCACGTTCGCCGAGCTCGCCCGCTACCGGCGGCCGCTCGAGCGGCTCGCCCTCGGGTTCCTCGTGCTGGTGCCGACGCTCTACGGCGGGCTGTACCTGTGGTCCAACTGGGACCCGTACGGCAAGGTCGACACGATCAAGGTCGCGGTCGTGAACGAGGACGTCGCCGTGACCACCCAGGACGGCGAGAAGGTCGCCGCGGGCGAGCAGATGGTGGCCGAGCTCGAGAAGGAACCGGTCGTCGACTGGACGCCGACCGACTCCGCCGACGCGGCCGACGGGCTCTCCGAGGGCCGGTACCTCATGGTCATCACGATCCCGGAGGACTTCTCCGCCAACCTCGCATCGGTCGAGGGGGGCTCGCCGCAGGCCGCGCGGGTGGTGCTCGAGCGCGACGGCGCCAACGGCTTCATCGTCTCGGTCGCGTCGCGCGGGGCCGCGCTCGAGCTGCAGGAGCGGATCAACCAGGCGGCGCTCGCGGCCTACCTGCGCGTGGCCTTCGGCGATCTCGACGAGCTGCGCGGCGGTCTGGGCAAGGCCGCCGACGGCGCGCAGAGCCTGGCTGACGGGGCCGGCGAGGCGCACGACGGCGCGACGAAGCTCGCTTCCGGGCTCGGCAAGGCGGTCTCGGGCGCGAGCGACCTGCGCGACGGCGCGGTCAAGGTCGCGGACGGCAACGAGCAGATCGCCGCCGTGGTCGACCCGGTCGCCGACGACCTGATCCCCCTGATCCCGGGCGTCGCGGATGCTGCCGACGACGTCACCGCCGCGGTGGCCGACCTGACCGACGCGGTCGCGAGCGGTGCGGACGGCATCGGCAGCCAGACGAACTCGGTGGTCGCTGCGCTCGACGCGCTCGCGGCTGCGCATCCCGAGCTCGCCGACGATCCCGCGTTCGGGACCGCGCACGACGCCGCCGAGGCGGCTGCTGGCCAGGCGGACGACATCACGAAGGCCACCAAGGACGTCGCCGACGCCGCCGGGACCGTCGCGACCAAGGCCGACGCCGTCGCGGCGAAGGCGCCCGCGATCCAGAAGAAGCTGACCGGCGCGCGCGACGACATCGACGCCCTCGCGACGGGATCGCGCAAGGTCGCCGACGGTCTCACCGACCTCGTCCCGGCTCTGCAGAGCGCCCAGGACGGCGCCGACGCCCTCGCCGACGGGACGCAGAAGCTCGACGACGGCGCGACCAAGCTCGCCGACTCGCTCAGCGGAGCCGCCGCGAAGGTGCCCCACGTCGACGACCCGGAGGCGACCGCCGAGGCCGTCGCCTCGCCGTCGCTCGTGCAGGAGAAGGGCGTCAACCTCGCGCCGACCTACGGAGCAGGGCTCGCGCCGTTCTTCTTCGGCATAGCCCTGTGCGTGTTCGGCGTCGTGGCGTTCACGGTGCTGCGACCCATCAACCCGCGCGGGCTGACGTCGCGCGCGTCGTCGGTCACGGTCGCGCTGGCGGGCTTCCTGCCCGTCGCCGTCGTCGGGATCGTCGGTGGGTGGGTGCTCACGGCCGTGATCGTGCTGACCCTCGGGCTCGACCCCGTCTCGTGGCCCGGGCTGCTCGGCCTGGTCACGCTGGGGTCGCTGGCGTTCACGGCGATCGCGCATGCGCTGCGCACGGCGTGGGGAGTGGTCGGCTCGTCGGTCGCGCTCGTGCTGCTCATGCTGCAGCTGACGAGCTGCGCGGGGATCTACCCGGTGCAGACGCTGCCGGCGTTCTTCCAGGCGCTGCACCCCGTGCTGCCGATGACCTACGTGGTCGACGGGCTGCGCATCGCGATGACGGGCGGTCCGTCAGACCGGCTCGTGCGCGATCTCGTCGTCGTGGCGGGGTTCGGTCTGCTCGCGTGGGGGCTCGGCCTCGCAGCCGTCCGGTGGCGCCGTCGCTGGCACGTGACCGACCTCAAGCCGGTGCTGGGGGAGTGAGCGCGCGCTGCTGAGCGTCGGCCTCGCGCAGCCACGGCACCGACAGCCGCGGGTCGTCGGGTGCTGCGGCCAGGGAGTCGAGGTACGCCTCGTCGCGCGCGACCCTTGCCGCGAGGTCGATGCCGGCGTGCCCGTGGCCGGGGACGACGACCCGCGCGGCCGTGCCGGCGAGCAGGGCCAGCCCCGCGCGGTAGTCGCCCAGCGGGTCGTCGCCCTCGAGGTCGAGCAGCGGGACCTCGACGTCCGACAGCATGTCGCCCGCGACCAGGACGCCGGCCGACGGCAGGTGCAGCGCGGTGTGGGCGGGTGCGTGCGCGTGGTGCGTCAGGACGACGACCGTCGGGCCGTCCCACGCGAGCACCTGGCCAGGACCGGGTCCGACCTCGACCGGGAACCCGGCCGGAGGCGAGGCGATCGTGGCGGCCACGTCGCCGGGACGCTGCGCGAGCGCCTCGGCGAGCTCGTCGGACGCCTCGAGCTCGCCGAGCAGGTTGCGCAGCCCGGGCAGCCGGCCCGGACGCACCGGAACGCCCCACCGCGGAAGGTGCGACAGGGCAGGACCGTCGAGCAGGTGGTCCCAGTGGTGGTGCGTCGACCAGACGGCCACGGGGCTCAGGCCGCGGGTTCGGACGTCCTCGGCGAACGCCGCGATCTCACCGGCTGTGACGCCAGGGTCCACCAGCAGGCAGTCGCCACCGTGCCCGACGAGCACCACCGAGCTCGTCGAGTAGACCGCGCTGGTGGCGACGAGAACACCGTCCGCGACCTCGCGCAGCGGCACGTCAGTCGCCGCGCTCCTCGGCAGCCAGTGCGGCCGCACCGACGATGCCCGCGGCGTTGAGCAGCTTGGCCGGGACGATCTTCGAGCGCAGGTCCAGCAGCGGCAGGAAGTCCTCGTGGTGCTTGCTCACGCCGCCGCCGACGACGATGAGGTCGGGCCAGAACAGGTTCTCGACGACCGTGAAGTACCGCTGCAGGCGCTTGGCCCACTGCTCCCAGTCGAGCCCTTCGCGGTCGCGCACGGACTCGGCGGCGCGCGACTCCGCGTCGTGGCCGTCGACCTCGAGGTGGCCGAGCTCGGTGTTCGGCACCAGGTGGCCGTCGACGACGAGCGCCGAGCCGATGCCCGTCCCCAGCGTGACGACGAGGACGACGCCCGGGACGTCCGCCGCGGCGCCGTACGCGACCTCGGCGAACCCGGCGGCGTCGGCGTCGTTGACGGCCACGACCCGGCGACCCGTCGCGTCGCTGAACAGCTTCTGAGCGTCGGTGCCGATCCACGAGTCGTCCACGTTCGCCGCGGACTGCGCCACGCCGTGCAGCATGACGGCCGGGAACGTCACGCCGATCGGCACGTGCTTGTCGAGGTCGAAGGAGTCGACGATCTGAGCGACGGTGTCCGCGACCGCGTCCGGCGTCGCCGGCTTGGGCGTCGGGATGCGGAGGCGGTCGGCGGAGAACTCGCCCTTCTCGAGGTCGACCGGGGCACCCTTGATGCCGCTGCCGCCGATGTCGATCCCGAATGCCAGCTCGTGCTTCTTGGAGTGCTTGTGATGGCTCATGGCAGTGTCAGGATCTCCGCTCCGTCTTGCGTGACAAGCAAGGTGTGCTCGAACTGCGCGCTGCGGCGGCCGTCGGCCGTCACGACCGTCCAGTCGTCGTCCCACATGATCCAATCAGGTGTCCCGAGGTTCAGCATGGGCTCGATGGTGAACACCATGCCCGGCTCGATCACGGTGTCGTACAGCGGCGCGGCGTCGTAGTGCGGGACGACGAGGCCCGTGTGGAACGCCGGGCCCACGCCGTGGCCCGTGTAGTCGCGCACCACGCCGTACCCGAACCGGGTGGCGTACTTCTCGATCACGCGACCGATGACGTTGATCTCCCGACCGGGCTGCACGGCCTTGATCGCCCGTGCCAGCGCCTCGCGCGTCCGCTCCACGAGCAGCTGCGACTCCTCGTCGACGTCGCCGGCCAGGAAGGTCGCGTTGTTGTCCCCGTGCACGCCGCCGATGAAGGCGGTGATGTCGACGTTGACGATGTCGCCGTCCTCGATGACCGTGGAGTCCGGGATGCCGTGGCAGATGACCTCGTTCACCGACGTGCACAGCGACTTCGCGAACCCGCGGTAGCCGAGCGTCGAGGGGTACGCGCCGTGGTCGAGGACGAACTCGTGCCCGATGGCGTCGAGCTCGTCCGTCGTGACGCCGGGGGCGACGTGCTTGCCGACCTCCTCGAGCGCCTGCGCCGCGATGCGGGACGCCACGCGGATCGCGGCGATCGTGTCGGCGTCGAAGACGTTGGGGCCGCGCCAGGGTGCCGGACCGGGCTTGCCGACGTACTCGGGCCGCGCGATCGTGGCGGGGACCGGGCGTCGGGGACTGAGCTTGCCCGGTACGAGGGCGCTGCGGCTGTGCACGGGCGACATGCCTGGCAGTCTACGAGCAGGTGCGCGGCTCGACACGGCGCGCGAGAGGAGAGGGACGATGGCTGGCGACTACTGGTTCAACACCGAGACCCACGAGGTCGAAGAGGGGCGCAAGAGCGACTGGAGCAAGCTCATGGGTCCGTACCCGACGCGCGAGGACGCTCAGCACGCGATCGAGAAGGCCAAGGCGCGCAACAAGGCGTGGGAGGCCGAGGAGGACTGAGGCGAGGTCCGAGGCGAAGGCGGCGGGCCGAGCGTGTGAGGATGGTCCGCCGCCGGCACCACCCACGCCCGGCGCGATCCACCGCACCGAGGACC
>JBCECL010000042.1:0-4724 GCA_039207135.1 Brevundimonas sp. | reverse complement strand
CGTCCAGCCCGCGAAGCACTCGGTCGTCGAGGACGCCCTGGGCATCCTCGTCGGCACCTTCGTGGTCTCGCTCGGACTGTTCCTGCTGCGCTCCGTGCACGCGGTGACCGGCGGAACGGCCGGCCTCGCGCTGCTCGTCGACCAGGCCATCTCGGTGCCGTTCGGGGTGCTCTTCGCCGCGGTGAACCTCCCGTTCATCGTGCTCGCGATCAGCAAGAAGGGGTGGGACTTCACCCTGCGGACGGCGGTCTCGATCGCGCTCGTCTCGGCGATGAGCGCGCTGCACCCCGCGATGTTCGGAGCCGTCGAGATCCCGACGGCGTACGGCATCCTCGCCGGCAACGTGCTCGCGGGCGTCGGGCTGCTCATCCTGTTCCGGCACCGGGCCAGCCTCGGCGGGTTCAACATCGTCGCGCTCATCGCGCAGGAGCGGCTGGGGTGGCGGGCCGGGTACGTGCAGATGGTGCTCGACACCGTCGTCGTGCTCACGGCGTTCGCGGTGGTCGCGCCCGGAACGGTGCTGCTGTCGGCGGCCGGTGCGCTGCTGCTCAACCTCATCCTCGCGCTCAACCACCGGCCCGGGCGGTACCTGGGCTACTGACGGGCCTCGATCGTCGCGACGACCGGCCGGTGGTCGACCGTCGAGTTGAAGTCGCCCGCGACGACGGCCCCTGGGTGGTCGTCGCACACGACGGCCCCGACGCCGGCCGCACCCGAGCCGATCAGGGTCCAGGCCCCGCGGCTCGTGCCGCGGGGCGTCGGACCGTCCGGGCTCACGCGTCGAACTGGTGCGCCGCGTCCGGGAACGTTCCTGCGCGGACCTCGTCGGCGTACGCGACCGCCGCGGCCTTGAGCGCGGCCCCGACCTCGCCGAACCGCTTGGCGAACTTGGGCGACCACTCACCCATGCCGGCCATGTCCACCCACACGAGCACCTGGCCGTCGCAGGCCGAACCCGCGCCGATCCCGATCGTCGGGATCGGGACGATCTCGGTGATCCCCTCGGCGATGGGGGCGGGCACCATCTCGAGCACGACCGCGACCGCGCCGGCCTCGACCAGTGCGATCGCGTCCTCGCGCAGCTGGTCGGCCGCCTCGGTGCCGCGGCCCTGCACGCGCGGTCCGCCCAGGATGTTCTCCGACTGCGGCGTGTACCCGAGGTGACCGACGACCGGGATGCCCGCGTCGGTCAGGGCGCGGACCTGGGCCGCGACGCGACGCCCGCCCTCGAACTTCACGGCGGACACCCCCGTCTCCTTCATCACGCGCACGGCGGTGGCCAGCGCCTGCTCGGGACCGGCCTCATAGGAGCCGAACGGCAGGTCCGCGACGACGAACGCCCGCTGGGCGGCACCCGCGACGGCGCGTGCCGCGACGATGATCTCGTCGACCGTCACCGGCAGCGTCGTGCGGTAGCCGTGCATCGTGTTCCCGATCGAGTCGCCGACCAGGAGCATGTCGATGCCGGCGGCGTCGAAGATCGCCGCAGTCGCGGCGTCGTACGCCGTGAGCATCGTCAGGCGCTCGCCGCGCTCCTTGGCCTCGCGAAGGTGGTGCACCCGCACCCGCTTGCTGGTCATGTTCGTGCTCCTCGGTCGTCAGCTTCGGTCGTCGGTCGCATGTCAGGGCTCGCGCCACCGCGTCGTCACGGGCAGCCGCCTGTCGCGGCCGAACGCGAGCGCCGTCACCTTGGGCCCGAGCGGGTACTGCCGCCGCTTCCACTCTGCCCGGTCCACGAGGGTCAGCACGCGGTCGACGACCGCGGGGTCGAACCCGCGCGCCAGCAGCTCGGCGCGCCCCTCGGCGTGCTCGACGTACGCGTCGAGCACCTCGTCGAGCAGGTTGTACGGCGGGAGCGAGTCCTGGTCGACCTGGCCGGGGCGCAGCTCGGCGCTGGGTGGCTTGGTGATCGACGACTCGGGGATCGGCGGGAGCTCGCCGGCGTCGATGGCCGCGTTGTTCCGCCATCGGGCGAGCGCCCACACGCGCGACTTGTCGACGTCCTTCAACGGCGCGAAGCCGCCGATGCTGCCGGCGTCGTAGATCGTCGCGTATCCCGTGGCGAGCTCGGACTTGTTGCCCGGCGCGATGACCAGGTGGCCCTCTCGGTTGGAGATCGCCATCAGGATCACGCCCCGCACGCGCGCCTGGAGGTTCTCCGCGGTCACGCCCTCGATCTCCATCTGCGACTCGAACGCGTCGACCATCGGCTTGATCGGCTGCACGCGGTAGTCGGCGCCGATCCGCTTGGCGAGGTCGGCTGCGTCGTCCTTGCTGTGCTCGGAGGAGTGCTGCGAGGGCATCGAGACGCCGACGACGTTCGCGCCGCCGATCGCATCGGCAGCGATCGCCGCGGTCAACGCCGAGTCGATGCCTCCCGACAGCCCGAGCGTCACCGACCGGAAGCCGTTCTTGCGCACGTAGCCGGCCAGACCGGTGACCAGGGCGCGGTAGATCTCCTCGTCGGGGTCGAGCGGCGGCACCTGCGGGCCGGGCTCGCCCAGGTCCCACACGAGCAGGTGCTCGACGAACTGCGGGGCGGTCGCGAGCACGGTCCCGTCGGTCCCGACGACGAACGAGCCGCCGTCGAACACCAGGTCGTCCTGCCCGCCCACGAGGTTGACGTAGACGACAGGAGCCCCGACCTCGGCCGCTCGACGCTTCGCGAGGTCGGTGCGGACGTGACCCTTGCCTTCCTCGAACGGTGACCCGTTCAGCACGACGAGCGCGTCCACGCCGCTCACCTGCGAGACCGGACCGCCGTCCTGCCAGATGTCCTCGCAGATCACGACCCCGAGCCGCGCACCGGCCACCTCGACGACGAGGGGATCCTGGCCCGAGGCGAAGATGCGGAACTCGTCGAACACGCCGTAGTTGGGCAGGTGGTGCTTGTCGTACCGCGCCTCGACCACGCCGCCGCGCAGCAGCACTGCCTGGTTGGTGGGGCGCGTGCCCGCTGCGGTCTCGCGCTCGCCGACGGTTCCGACGAGCACCGCGAGGTCGCCCAGCCCGTCGTCGGCCAGCGCCTTCGCCGTGGCCTGCACCGCGGCCTCGGCGCCACGGCGGAACGATGCTCGCAGGGCGAGGTCCTCGATGGGGTAGCCGGCGATCGTCATCTCGGGGAACACGACGAGGTCGGCACCGGCGTCCTTGGCCTGCCGGGCCCACGCGCGCACCGCTGCGGCGTTCTGCTCGACGTCCCCGACGCACGTGTCGATCTGAGCCAGCGCAATCCTCGGCCGAACCATTCCCCGACCCTATCCACCCACCCCGCGCCCCGAAGCCCCGCGCACTGTGACGCCCCCCACCGCCACCCGGCCGCCCTACCGCCTGATTCGCCCGCCTCGCTGTTTCACGACGAGTCGTGCGAATGGGTGTGCCCATGGGTGTGCGACGCGCCGTGCCCCGCGCGGCGTGCCGCACACCCATGCGTTCACGGACGTGTTCGACGTGCCTACCGGAGGACGACGACACGCGGCGTCATGAGGACTGAGGGGCGGTCCTTGGGCGACCTGGATGCGTGCAGCGCCTCGATGCGCCTCAACGTTGCGGCTGGATGCCGAATGATCTCGCTCGGCGTCAGCGACAGGCGCAGGATCCCGGCCTCCGCCAGGGCGCTGTCCGTTCGGACCGTGCGCTCCCAGTCGGGCCCGGACGCGTGGTGTGCGTACGAGTGGACCTGCACCGCAAGTCCGACGTCGTCGAGCCAGAGATCTGGTGACGGCAACCGCGCTCCCTTCATCGTCGTGAGCACGGGGTTCAGGAATGGCGTCGGCAGATGCGGGCTCGACGAGACGAGCCGGACGAGGTCAGCCTCAGGCGCCGACCAGGCTCCGGTGCCCGCGGCCGTCAGCGCGGCGCGTAGCGAACCGGAGTGCCGCATCGGGCCGGCATGGAGCTCGTCAGCCACGGCTTGCGCTGAGACCTTGCCACGCTGGATCGACTCGATGACGAGCGCAGTCGCGTAGCGCTCATCGCTGCGGAACCTGCACGCGTCGGCGACCGCGCGGGCAACGGGCGCCAGCTGCAGCACGGGTCCTTGTCGGAGCGGGCGCACTCCGCGTCGCGTGCGTCGCGTCCGGACGAAGCCTGTGCTGCGCTCGCGCCGCTTGGCGTCGACGAGCACATCGACCCGGCCGTCGCTCTCCGCGTAGCGCAGCCCGTGCCAGGCTGCGGCGGCTGCGCCCGTGATGACACCGTTCGGCCCGACGTGGAGCTGAGCGGCGACGAGCTTCTGCTCGGTCGAGAGGTCGTCGCGCGAGAGGAGCACCACGCCCGGGAGAACGATGCGCCAGGACGTTGCGACTCGGCGCCGGACCGCATCGGCCGAGATGCCAGCCGTCGCCAGCTGCTCTCGAGTCACGAGCGAGAGCTGCTGACTCGCGACCGCACGCAACGAGTCGGGCAAGGTCTGGTTCACCATCTGGGAACTGTCGCGGATGCGTTCCTCGGCAAGCGGGGACCGGCGAGCCCTCTGTGGATGGATCCTCGCCACCGAGGGGCTGTGGACGCCTCCGCGTGAAGTGCTGCGCGCTCAGGCAACCGAGCCCGGTGCGAAGTGCGCCGGTGGGCGGACTCGTGGGTGTGCGACACGCCGCGCCGGCCGCGGCGTGTCGCACACTCATACGCACACTCACGCGCACTCACGCGCACTTCACGGTGTCCATCCGGGCCGCGCGAGGTGCTGTGCAAACGCGCGGCGGACATGGTGCCTGTTCAGGGCC
>JBCECL010000041.1:0-31121 GCA_039207135.1 Brevundimonas sp. | reverse complement strand
GTCGAAGATGTAGAACTCGGCCTCGGGGGCGAAGAACGCCGTGTCCGCGATGCCGGTCGACGCCAGGTACGCCTCGGCCTTGGCTGCGACCTGACGGGGGTCGCGGCTGTAGGGCTCGTCGGTGTACGGGTCGACGATGTGCATGTTGATGTTCAGCGTCTTCTCGACGCGGAACGGGTCCACGTACGCCGAGGTGACGTCGGGGATGAGCTTCATGTCCGACTCGTGGATCGCCTGGAAGCCACGGATCGACGAACCGTCGAACATCTGGCCCTCGGTGAAGAACGAGGCGTCCAGCGACGCGGCCGGGACGTTGAAGTGCTGCATCGTGCCGGGCAGGTCACAGAAACGGACGTCGACAAACTTGACGTCCTCGCTCTTGATGAACGCCAGGACTTCCTCTGGCTTGCTGAACATCCGCTGCTCCTCGGTTGGTGGTACCCGTACGTCGGGCAAGCCTGACGGTACGAGCGCGCCGTTTCTCGACGGTGTACCAATTGTTTCGACCGCGTTACGTCCGTCGCTCGGGTGTAACGATCGTTCGACGAGCCGGACGTTCGTCCGGCATGCGGCCCGCCACCTACCCTGGTGCCTGTGACGTCGCGCGACAACATGGGATCTTGGCTCGAGGGTGGACCGACAGGTCCGGACACCTCGGGGGAGCGACTCGGCCTGCCCGCCGAGGGTCGCGGCTCGAAGGCAGGCCTCGGCCGCCGGGTCGCCGCCCTCGTGGTCGACTGGGTCGCGTGCCTCGCGATCTCCGCGGCGTTCTTCCCTGCGGCGGATCCCGGACCGCTGTGGCTGACCAGCGGCAACGCGCTGGCCACGCCCGCGATCTTCGCGGTCGAGAACATCCTGTTCGTCGGCTCTATCGGTTTCAGCTTCGGGCACCGGCTGCTCGGGATGCGCGTGCGACGGATCGTCGTCGCGCGCGAGGGCGGTCCGGCCGAGCCCGACGACGGTCGCGCACCCGGCTTCGGTCGCGCGGCGATCCGGACGGCCCTGCTGTGCCTGGTCGTTCCGGCGGTCGTCTGGGACGGCGACGGCCGCGGTCTGCACGACCGCCTGGCCGGCACGGCCATCGTCCGCCGCTAGCAGCCTGGCGCGCCCAGGTCCGGGCGCGCACGCAAAGTACTGCGTTCGGCACGCCTTGCGTGCGAATCGCAGAACATCGTGCACGCGCCGGGTCGGTGTCCCGGCGCAGCGGGCGGCTCAGCGGCCGCGCATGCCCTTGCGGTCGGGACGCGCACGGGTCGGGTCGACGCCCTTCGGCACGGGCAGCCGCACGCCGCCGAGCGCGGTCAGGCGCTTGCCGACCTCGCCCACCTCGGCCTTGGTGAGCTTGGGCTTGAGCTTCTGCACGGCGCGGGGGAGGCTGCGCAGCGGCACCTGGCCCTCGTCGTTGCCGCACTGGATCAGGATCACGGGGGCGCCGGAGATGACGCGGGCCGTGCGCTTGCGCTCGGACTCGAGCAGCTTGCCCACGCGGTTGGCGGGGCCTTCGCTCACGAGCACGACGCCGGCGCGGCCGATGCCGCGGAACACGAGGTCCTGCGTGCGCGGGTCCACCGCGACGGGCTCCTCGCCGAACGTCCAGCCGCGACGGATGGTGCCGAGTGCGGCACGCGAGGCGCCGGGCTGTCCCTCGATGTTGGCGTAGGCGGCTCGCTCCGCGCGGCGCGCGAGGACGAACATGGCGCCGATGACGGCGAACGGGATGCTCAGGAGCGTCATGTAGACGGCTGCGTGGATGAGCAGCCCGACCAGGACACCCAGCGCGATGATGCCGAAGAAGACTCCGAGGACGACCCACGTGACCGCGGGGTCGTTCGCGCGGGTCATCTGGTACGCCTGCCAGATCTGGTGGTACCAGCGGGTCTTCTTCACCTTGGGGGTGGAGGATCCGGGCGCGGCGGAGTCGGACTTGTCACGGGCCATGGGTCGGAAGTCTACCGAGCGCGCGAGGCGCTCCGGACCGTCGTCCGCTCAGGGCGGACGACCGCAGCGGACGACCCCAGCGGGCGACCGCAGCGGACGGCCCTAGCGGACGAGCTCAGCGAGCGAGCAGGCTCGCTGCCTCCTGGCGCGCGGTGGTCGGCTCGCCGAGGTGGGCCAGTGCCTCGGGGATGGGCAGGCCGCGACGACGCATCGCCTGGCCCCACAGTCGCCCTGCGCGGTACGACGAGCGCACGAGCGGGCCCGACATGACGCCGAGGAACCCGAGGCGCGTCGCCTCCTCGGACAGCTCGACGAACTCCTCGGGCCGGACCCAGCGGTCGACCGGGTGGTGGCGGAGCGAGGGGCGCAGGTACTGCGTGATCGTGATGAGGTCGCAGCCGGCGTCGTGCAGCTCCGCGAGGGCCTCGACGATCTCCTCGGTGGTCTCGCCCATGCCGAGGATCAGGTTGGACTTGGTGACCAGGCCGGCCTCGCGGGCGCGCGTGATGACCGACAGCGAGCGGTCGTAGCGGAAGCCCGGCCGGATCTGCTTGAAGATGCGCGGCACGGTCTCGAGGTTGTGCGCGAGCACCTCGGGTCGCGACGAGAAGACCTCGTCGAGCAGCTCGGGCACGGCGTTGAAGTCGGGGATCAGCAGCTCGACGCCGGTGCCCGGGTTCACGGCGTGGATCTGGCGCACCGTCTCCGCGTAGAGCCACGCGCCGCCGTCGGCGAGGTCGTCGCGCGCGACGCCGGTGACGGTCGAGTACTTCAGGCCCATCGCCTGTACCGAGGCGGCCACGCGTCGGGGCTCGTCGGCGTCGAAGTCCGCGGGCTTGCCGGTGTCGATCTGGCAGAAGTCGCAGCGACGGGTGCACTGGTCACCGCCGATGAGGAAGGTCGCCTCGCGGTCCTCCCAGCACTCGAAGATGTTGGGGCAGCCGGCTTCCTCGCACACCGTGTTCAGGCCCTCGCGCTTCACGAGCCCCTTGAGCTCGGAGTACTCAGGTCCCATCGTCGCGCGGGTGCGGATCCACTCGGGCTTCTTCTCGATGGGGGTGGCGGAGTTGCGGGCCTCGACGCGCAGCATGCGGCGCCCCTCGGGTGCGGTGGTCACGTCGTCACCTTAACCGCCGCTCGACGAATCGGGTCGTTCGGGACCTCAGTCCCGTGTGCGAGGCCGGTCACACCGCCAGTCTGGAGGTACTGGAATCGAGGGGCTTCGAGGGGCTTCGAGGGGGTGGTCAGGGTGCACGTGCTGGTGAGCGTCGCTTCGAGGCATGGGGCGACGGCCGAGATCGGCGAGGCGGTCGCGCTCGAGATCGCGCGCCACGGGCACTTCGTCGACGTGATCCCGCCCGAGGACGTCGAGCACGTGACGGACTTCGACGCCGTCGTGCTCGGGTCGGCCGTGTACGTCGGACGCCTCGCCGTCGCGCTGCGTGCGCTCGCCCAGCGCGAGGGCGGTCAGCTGCGCGAGCGGCCGGTGTGGCTGTTCTGGTCCGGTCCGGTCGGCGACCCGCCGATGCCGGTCACGGCGCCCGACGACGTCGCGACGATCGCGCGCGCCGTCGGCGCGAACGAGCCGCGCTGCTTCGTCGGCAGCCTGGACCGGGGCGGCCTCGATCTCAGCGAGCGTGCGCTGGTGGCGCTGACGCACGCCGAGCAGGGCGACTTCCGTGACTTCGACGACGTGCGGGCGTGGGCCGACGAGGTCGCCGCGGAGCTCGCCACCGTCGGTCAGCGAGGCTGACCGGCCCCACAGACGCGTGGCGATCCCGGGTACGGCGACAAGGGCGGTCCCGGGATCGTCACGCTCGATCCGGTCGGCGCCGTCACGAGACGCCGATCGGTTCCCCCTCCGCACGCACCGTGCTCAACGTGGCGTCCAGGTGCGTGCGGACCAAGGGGGTCACCTCGGCGATCGTGACGCGTCGTCCCGTCTCGACGGACAGTGAAGTGACGTCCGCGTCGGCGATGCCGCACGGGACGATCCGGCTGAACGCCGCGAGGTCGGGCTCGCAGTTGAGGGCGAAGCCGTGCATGGTCACCCCGCGGCTGACCCGAACGCCGATCGCGGCGACCTTGCGCTCTCGCCGACCCTCGTCGGCCGCGAACCAGACGCCGCTGCGCCCCTCGACCCGGATCGCCTCCAGGCCCAGGTCGGCGCACGTGCGGATGAGCGCCTCCTCGAGCGAGCGGACGTACCGCACGACGTCGATGGGGGCGGCGAGCCGCACGATCGGGTACCCGACCAGCTGGCCCGGGCCGTGCCACGTGATGCGTCCACCTCGATCGACCTCGACCACCGGCGTCCCGTCGACCGGGCGGTCCCACGACGCCGTGCGCCGTCCTGCGGTGTAGACGTCCTCGTGCTCGCACAGCAGCACCGTGTCGGGAGCCTCGCCCGCGACGACGGCCGCGTGCGTCTCGCGCTGGCGCTGCCAGGTCGGTTCGTAGGGCAGCAGCCGCGTGCCCAGGTCCAGCTCCTCGAACAGCATGGGCCCAGGCTAACCCCGCCTCCTAGAGTGACTGCATGCGCATCGGGTTGATCGGGTACGGCGGGGCAGGACGAGGCATCCACGCGAGGCTGGCGCGTGCGGCGGGTCACGAGGTGGCGTACGTCGTCACCGGCCGGCGCGGCGAGCAGGTTCGCGACGACTGGCCGGGTGCGAAGGTCGTCCCCGACGTCGAGGCCCTGCTCGGTCACGTCGACGAGCTCGACCTCGTCGTCGTCGCGAGCCCGAACGGCGACCACGCCGCGCACGCGCTGGCCGCGTTGCAGGCCGGCGCGCACGTGCTCGTCGACAAGCCGCTCGCGACGTCGACGCTGGAGGCGCAACGCCTCGTCGACGCCGGCGACGGTCGGCTGACCGTGTTCCAGAACCGCCGTTGGGATCCCGAGCAGCTCGCGCTGGTCGGCCTCATCGAGTCGGGGGAGCTCGGCACGGTGCACCGGTTCGAGCGGCGCTGGGAGAGGTACCGACCGCAGCCCCAGGACCGCTGGAAGGAGAACGACGTCGAGTCGGGCGGGCTGCTGCTCGACCTCGGCGCGCACCTGGTGGACTCCGCGGTGCAGCTGTTCGGGCCCGCGCGGTCGGTGTACGCGGAGCTGCACTCGTTCACGACGGCGGCGCCCGACGACGTCTTCCTGGCGCTCACGCACGTCAACGGCGTGGTCAGCCACCTGCAGGCCGGCGCGCTCGTCGGCGCACCGGGGCCGCGGACGCGCGTGCTGGGCGCCGGGGGCGCCTACCTCGTGACCAGCTACGAGGGCGAGGCGACGCCGTTCTCCGTGATCGACGACGCGTACGAGGAAGGTCGTCGGCCCGGCGAGCCGGAGCACGAGGGCTGGCTCGTCCGCGGCGCCGAGCGCGTCCCTGTCCCGCGTCCGGCCGGTGGGCACGGTGACATCTACCCGGCGCTCGCCCGCTGGGTCGCCGACGGGGGACCGGCTCCGGTCGACCCCGCCGACGCGGTCGCCACGGCTCGGGTGCTGGATGCGGCGCGCGTCGCAGCGGCCGAGGGACGCGTGGTCTCGCTCGCCTGAGTCGAGCCCGCCGGGCCTGTGGACAACCGGCGACGCACCTGCGTCGTTCGGGCTTCGATGGGGTGATGGACCTCTCGCACGTGCCGAACGACGTCGCGGCAGCGCTTGCCGCGCTGGGCCTCGTCGCCGTCGCGCCCGCGGGCCCGGAGGGCGGTGGCTGGCTCGCCGCCGTCCGCGACGAGCCCGGCAGGTACGTCGAGCTCCACGTCCTGCCGGCGGTGCTCGACGACGAGGTGGCGCGGCGCCTCGACGTGCTGCGCGGCGTCCGCCACCCGCACCTGTGCGAGCTCATCGACGCGTCGCAGATCTCCGAGGGGCGCATCGCGCTGCTGGTCGAGCACGTGCCGGGCCTGACGGTGGCCGAGGTCCGAGCCTCGCGGGTCCCGCTGTCCGACGGCGAGGGCGTGACACTCGTCGTGCCGGTGCTCCAGGCCCTGGCGGCGATGCACGGGGCGGGCCTGGTGCACGGGCCGGTGACCGCGTCGTCGGTGATCGTGCGGCCGGACGGCCGGCCGGTCCTCGTCGACCTGCGAGGGGCGGTCCTCGGGACGGGGTCCGTCGACGGTGACGTGCGGCGGTGGCTCTCGACGGTCATCGCGCAGCTACCGGGCGCGGACGTCGATGGCCTGGTGGTCCCGCCCGGCGGAGTCACGCTGCGCGAGCTGCTCGACGAGGCAGTCCGATCCGAGCTCGACGTCGACGGGCTCGTCGACGCGTGCTTCGCCGTCGCCGAGCCCGAACCGCTGGTCGTCCCGGACCCGGGCATGCTCGCGGGGGCCGAGCTCGCGCGCGCTGCCACGAGCCAGGCATCACGTGCGCGCGTGCCGAGGCGACGGCGCCGCTACCCGCTCTCGTGGGCCTTGGCGGTGCTGTTCGTGCTCGTCCTCGCGGCCGGTGGCTGGTCGGTGCTGCATCGCGGCGGGACGGCCGCAGCTGCCGCCGAGCGACCCGATCCAGTAGCGGCCGCCGTCGCGCTGAGCGCCGCACGGGCCGCGGCGATCGCGAGCGGCGAGGCCGATCGACTGAGCACGGTCGAAGTCGCGGGCGGACCCGCTCAGGAAGCCGACTCGGCGGTCATGCGGTCGCTCGGCGGACGCGACGTGCGAGGGCTGCGGATCGACGTCGTCTCCGCCGCGCCGGGGCCCGCCGGCGGTCGCGACGAGGCACGCGTGGTTCTGCGGTCCGCGGTGTCCGCCTACGTCTTGGTGGCCCGCGACGGCACGCGCCGACAGGTGCCCGCGGGCCCGGCGCGCGACGTCGTGCTCGAGCTGCGCTGGACGGACGCGGGTTGGCGGGTGTGGGCGGTCACGCCCGCTTGACGACCCATCGCGCGGCGTCGTCGAGGTTCGCGTGCACCGGCGCGAAGCCGGACTCCTCGAGCGCGCGGGGGATCGCCCGGATGGAGCCGAGGACCTCGGAGGAGAAGTCCCCGAGGACGATACGCAGCGCGAAGGCCGGCACGGGGATGACCGCGGGGCGGTGCAGCGCCGCGGCGAGGGCCTTGACGACCTCGACGCTGTGCTGCGGCTCGGTGACGAGGTTGACCGGACCGCTCACGTCGGCGGTCAGCAGGTGCTGGATCGCGCGGACCTCGTCGAGCAGGCTGATCCAGGGCCAGTACTGCGACCCGGGCCCCAGACGCCCGCCGAGCCCGAGCCGCACCAGGGGGAGCAGCGGGCCGAGCGCGCCGCCACCCGGACCGAGCACGATCCCCGTGCGCAGGTGGACGACCCGGACCCCGGCAGCCTCCGCCGGCTCGGTCGCCGCCTCCCAGCGCCGCACGACCTGCGCGAAGAACGTGTCGCCGAGCGGTTCGGACTCGTCGAGGACGTCGTCGCCCCGCGAGCCGTACGCGCCGATCCCGGACGCCTGCAGCAGGACGCGGGGTCCGTCGGTGGACTCCGCGAGGGCCGTCGCGAGCAGGCTCGTGCTGCGCACGCGAGACGAGAGCACGGCACGCTTGCGAGCGGTCGTGAGCGGGCGCGAGCCCGGGTTGACGCCGGCGAGGTTGACGACCGCGTCGGCTCCGACCAGTGCCTGGGCGTCGATCGTCCCGGCGTCCGGGTCCCACGCGAACTCGTCGGGCGAGCGCGGCGCGTGCCGGACGAGACGACGCACGTCGTGCCCGCCCTCGCGCAGCAGGGGCAGCAGAGCGCCACCGATGAAGCCGTGCGAACCACCGACGACTACGCGCATCGGGCCACCTTACGGTCGTGGGACGCACGTCGCCCCCGGACCCGTCGAGCGGTTCCGGGGGCGACGTGGAGGGGTCTGCTCAGAGGCCGAGGTCGGCCTCGAAGGCGCCTTCCTCGAGACGCGCCTTGAGCGCCGACAGGTAGCGCGACGCGTCCGCGCCGTCCACGAGCCGGTGGTCGTAGGACAGCGACAGGTAGCACATGGACCGGATCGCGATGACCTCGGCGCCGTCCGCGTCGGTGATGACGACGGGCCGCTTGACGATCGCACCCGTGCCGAGGATCGCCGACGTGCCGCCCGGGACGATGGGCGTGTCGATGATCGCGCCGCCCGAGCCGGTGTTCGTCACCGTGAAGGTGGCGCCGCTCAGCTCGTCCGGGGTGACCTTGTTGTCGCGCGTGCGGCCAGCGAGGTCGACGATCTTGCGGGAGAGCCCGGCGAGGTTGAGGTCGCCCGCGTCGCGGATGACCGGGACGAGCAGGCCTCGCTCGGTGTCGACCGCGATGCCGACGTTCTCCTGGGCGTGGTACGTGATCTGGTTGCCCTCGAGCACGCCGTTGATCTTGGGGAACGCCTTCAGGCCCTCGATCGCAGCCAGCACGAAGAACGGCAGGAACGTGAGGTTGACGCCCTCGCGTGCCCGGAAGTCGTTCTTGGCGCGTGCGCGCAGGCGGGCGATCTTGGTGACGTCCACCTCGATGACCGTGGTCAGCTGCGCCTGCGAGTGCAGGGCGTCGACCATGCGCTCGGCGATGATCTGGCGCAGGCGGCTGGCCTTCTCGGTCGTGCCACGCAGCGGCGAGACGGCCGGGACCGCAGCAGCCTTGGCGGCGGGGGCAGCAGCAGGCGCAGCGGCCGGTGCCGCAGCAGCCTGTGCGGCCGCTGCCTTCTCGGCCTCGGCCTTGGCGGCGGCCTCGAGCACGTCCTCCTTGCGGATCCGCCCGCCCACGCCGGAGCCGGACAGCGTCGCGACGTCCACGCCCTTGTCCGCGGCGAGCTTGCGCACGAGCGGCGTGAGGTACGAGCCGGATGCCGTGGGCGCGGCGGGAGCGGCGGCCTGGACCGGTGCGGGGGCCGGGGCCGGCGTCGGGGTCGCGGGGACCGGGGCGGGAGTGGCCTTCGCCGACTCCTGCTCCGGGGCGGGCTCGGGCGCGGACTGCGGCTCGGGCTTCGCCTCCTCGACCGGGGCAGCAGGTGCCTCGGCGGCCGGTGCCGCCGCGGGGGCCGAGCCGGAGCCGATGACGGCGAGCGTCGCGCCGACGGAGACGGTCTCGTCCTCCTGCACCAGGATCTGCTGCAGCGTGCCGGCGAACGGCGAGGGGATCTCGGTGTCGACCTTGTCGGTCGAGATCTCGAGCAGGGGCTCGTCCACCTCGACCGAGTCGCCGACGGCCTTGAGCCAGCGGGTGACGGTGCCCTCGGTGACGGACTCACCGAGCGCGGGCAGGACGACGTTCTCGCCCGTGCCGCCACCGGAGGCAGCCGGGGCGGCCTCCTCGGCGGGTGCGGACTCCTCGGCGGGCTCGGCGGCGGGCTCCTCGGCGGGAGCGGCCTCCGGCTCGGGCTCGGCCGCGGCGGGCTGCTCGTCGGCGGGCTGCTCGGCGGGCGCCTCGTCGGCCGGGGCGGCCTGCGCGTCGCTCGAGCCGGAACCCTCGCCCGAGCCGATCACGGCCAGGGTGGCGCCGACCTCGACGGTCTCGTCCTCCTGGACGAGGATCTGCTCGAGCACGCCCGCGAAGGGCGAGGGGATCTCGGTGTCGACCTTGTCGGTCGAGATCTCGAGCAGGGGCTCGTCGACCTCGACCGTGTCGCCGACGTTCTTGAGCCAGCGGGTGACGGTGCCCTCGGTGACGGACTCACCGAGTGCGGGAAGCTGCACGTTGTCGGACATGACCGCGTCGTCTCCTTTGATTCTGGGTCAGTTGTGGGCGTGCAGCGGCTTGCCGGCGAGCGCGAGGTGCGCCTCGCCGAGAGCCTCGTTCTGCGTGGGGTGGGCGTGCACGAGCGCGGCGACGTCCTCGGGGTAGGCCTCCCAGTTCACGATGAGCTGGCCCTCCCCGATGAGCTCGCCGACGCGCGCGCCGATCATGTGGACGCCGACGACGGGTCCGTCCTTCTGGCGCACGAGCTTGATGAAGCCCTGGGTGCCGAGGATCTTGGACTTGCCGTTGCCGCCAAGGTTGTACTCGAGCGTCTCGACGCCGTCCTCGCCGTGGACCTCCTTGGCGCGCGCCTCCGTGAGACCCACCGAGGCGACCTCGGGCTCGGAGTACGTGACGCGGGGGATGCCCGACTCGACGATGGGCGCCGGGTTCAGGCCGGCGATCTGCTCGGCGACGAAGATGCCCTGCGCGAAGCCGCGGTGCGCGAGCTGCAGGCCCGGGACGATGTCGCCGACGGCCCAGATGTTCGCGACGCCCGTGTGCAGCTTCTCGTCGGTGATGACGAACCCGCGGTCGAGCGTGATGCCCTGCTCCTCGTAGCCGATGCCGCTCGTGCTCGGGCCGCGACCCACGGCGACGAGCAGCAGGTCGGCGTCGAACGTCTTGCCGTCCTCGAGCGTGACGTGCACGCCGTTGTCGTCCTGCGTGACGCCCGAGAAGCGGACGCCGAGGTTGAACTTGATGCCGCGCTTGCGGAACGCGCGCTCGAACGCCTTCGACAGCGCCTCGTCCTCGTTGGGGACCAGGTGCGGCAGGGCCTCGATGATCGTGACGTCGGCGCCGAAGGACTTCCAGACGCTCGCGAACTCCGAGCCGATGACGCCGCCGCCGAGGATGATCGCGGACTGGGGGACCCAGTCGAGCTTGAGCGCCTGGTCGGACGTGATGACGCGGCCGCCGATGTCGAGGCCGGGCAGCGAGCGCGCGTACGAGCCGGTGGCGAGGATGATGTGCTCACCGGTGTAGGTCTCGCCGTTGACCTCCACGGCGTTCGGGCCGACGAGCTTGCCGTACCCCTCGACCACGGTGATCTTGCGGGACTTGATCAGCCCCTGCAGGCCCTTGTACAGGCCGCCGATGACGGTGTCCTTGTACTCGTTGACGCCCGCCATGTCGATGCGCTCGAGCGTGGTGTGCACACCGAAGTGCGCGCCCTCGCGAGCGTTGTCGGCCAGCTCTGCCGCGTGCAGCAGTGCCTTGGTGGGGATGCAGCCGCTGTGCAGGCAGGTGCCTCCCACCTTGTCGGCCTCGATCAGGGCGACGTTCTTGCCGAGCTGGGCAGCGCGCAGGGCCGCGGCGTATCCGCCGCTCCCCGCTCCCAGGACGACGATGTCGAATGCGGTGCCGTTGGTGTCGGCCACGTGCAGGCTCCTCGTGCGCAGGTGAAACAGACGTGTGGTCCGGAGTTCGCCGACCATCTTGTCATCACCCGACCCCGGCAACGAACCGGACCGGCTCCCGTCTTGTGTGACTCTCGGAACAGCCCTCATCGGCGCCTGCGCCCGGCTAGCCTCTGGGGATGGGTCTCTTCTCCCGTCGGCACAAGAAGCCGGCCGCCGACGCGGAAGTCAGTGACAAGGGCGCGCGCGACGCGACGGTCGCCTACCTGACCGACTTCGTCCGGACCCGGGTCGGCGTCGAGGCGTACATCGAGCCGGTCACGAACGTCACGCAGACGACAGTGATGCTCGTCGCGACGGACGGCGAGTGGACCAGGCGGCGCGTGCCCGACGCGCGCACCGCGGCGCAGCTCGCGCAGGCGCTGGGCATCCCCGCGTACGACGTGCAGCGCACGGGCTACCCGCAGCGCGTGCGGGACTACAACGCGCGCCAGAAGATCGAGCGCCGCCGCAACATCGTCTAGCGGCGGCGCAGCGGCTCCACTCGCACGGTCGGCCCGATGAAGGTGTGGTGCGGGCCGACCGCGCGATGCGGTGCTCAGCGAACGGCTCAGCGAGCCGCGCGAGCCTCGATGAAGCCGAGCAGCGTCCGGACGCCCACCCCGGTGCCACCGACGGGCGTGTAGCCGTGGGCGGCCTTCTCGTTGAAGGACGGCCCGGCGATGTCCAGGTGTGCCCAGGGCGTGGTCCCGACGAACTCGCGCAGGAACACCCCGGCCGT
Organism: Brevundimonas sp.; assembly: GCA_039207135.1. Lineage (GTDB taxonomy): Bacteria > Actinomycetota > Actinomycetes > Actinomycetales > Cellulomonadaceae > Cellulomonas. The sequence goes on along the minus strand of JBCECL010000041.1, from coordinate 19,373 downwards.
CAGCATGCCGCCGAACCGGTCGCCGATGTTCGCGAGGTCGGCGACCTTCGACTTCAGGCCGCTCAGCAGCTCGGCGGGAAGCGGCATCGGCCAGAACTGCTCGCCGGTCGCCTCGGCAGCGGTGACGATCTCGCCGCGCACGTCGTCGGAGCCCATGACGGCCGAGACTCGGTAGCCGAGCGCGACCATCTGCGCGCCGGTGAGCGTGGCGATGTCGAGCACGACGTCGGGCTTCTCCTCGACGGCGGCGACCAGGCCGTCGGCCATGACGAGGCGACCCTCGGCGTCGGTGTTCAGCACCTCGACGGTCTTGCCGCCGCGGATCGTGATGACGTCCGACGGCCGCTGCGCGGTGCCCGACGGCATGTTCTCGGCGAGGCAGAGCCAACCCGTCACCGCGACGGGTAGCTCGAGGCGCGCGGCGGCGAGCACGGTGTGCAGCACGGCGGCGGCGCCGGCCATGTCGGACTTCATGGCCTCCATGCCGGCCGCGGGCTTGATCGAGATGCCGCCGCTGTCGAACGTGATGCCCTTGCCGACCAGGGCGATCGTCGAGGTCGGGCGCGAGGGGGAGTAGGAGACCTTGACGAGGCGCGGCCCGCGCACCGAGCCCTGCCCGACGCCGATCAGGCCGCCGTAGCCGCCCGAGGTGAGGGCCTTCTCGTCGAGCACCGAGACCTTGACGCCCTTCGCGTCCTTGGCCGCGGCCTTGGCCAGGTCGGCGAACGCCGCCGGGTACAGGTCGTTGGGGGCGGTGTTCACCAGGTCGCGCGTGGCGTGCACCGCGGCGGCGAGAACCTCCGCGCGCGTGACGGCCTCCTTCGCGGCCCGGTCGCGCACGCGGTCGGTGACGAGCTCGAACGAGGCGACCGCGGGCTTGCCCTCGCGGTAGCGGGTGTAGGCGTACGCGCCGAGCAGCGCGCCCTCGGCGACGGCTGCGACCTGCTCGGCGTCGTCGGCGGGCAGTGCGAGCGCGACCGAGGCCGAGCCCGCGAGCTCGCGCGTCGCGGCGCCAGCCGCGCGGCGCAGCGACTCGGCGGTGACCTCGCTGCCGACGCCCGTGAGCACGAGCACGGGCGCGGACAGGCCGAGCCCGGGCACCCGGCGCACCTCGTCGGCCGCGCCGGTGATCCCGAGCGCTGCCGCGTCGCGCGTGACGACCTTGGCGAGCTCGCCCGGCAACCAGTCGGCGCCGAGCAGCTTGACGGAGTCACCGTCGGCGAGGGCCGCGACCACCACGGCGTCGACGGAGAGGCGGGCAGGGTTCTTCGACGTCAGCGAGATCACGCTTCGATGGTAGTCCGGGCGTCTGTGTGCGCCGGTACCGTGGGGCCTCGTGATCGTGCCCGTCGCGCTGCTCGTCGGCGCCCTGTCCCTGGCGCTCGCTTCGTGGGCGACGTGGTTCGTCGTCGTCGACCGCGCGGTCATCCTGCGCCAGCTGTGGGGCGGGGCGGTCGTCGAGGCCGCGCTGCTCGTCCAGGCGGTGATCGCCGCGATCGTGCTGGTCACGGGCGATCACGAGCTGAGCGCGGGCCTGTTCTGGGCCTACGTCGTGGCGCAGCTCGTCGTCCTGCCCATCGCTGCGGCGTGGGCGTTCGCCGAGCGCACGCGGTGGAGCTCGGTGGTGCTGCTCGTCGCCTCGCTGACCGTCGCATTCCTCGAGCTCCGGCTCTGGCAGATCTGGGAGAACCTGTGACCTCGACCCGTCCCACCGGGACCGGCCCCGGCCGCCTGCTCGTCGCGGTCTACGGGATCCTCGCGCTCGCAGGGACCGCACGCGGCATCTACCAGGTCGCGACCAAGTTCTCCGAGGCGCCGCTCGCGTACCTGCTCTCGCTGTTCGCGGGGATCGTCTACCTCGTCGCGACCTTCGCGCTCGCGACGGACCGTCGCCGGCTCGCGTGGACCGCCGTGCTCATCGAGCTCGTGGGCGTGCTGACGATCGGCACGCTGTCCGTGGTCGACGTGGGGGAGTTCCCTGACGAGACCGTCTGGTCGGGCTACGGCGCGGGGTACGGCTACATCCCGCTGGTCCTGCCGTTCCTCGGGATCTGGTGGTTGCGCCGCACCGGCCGGGGCGCCGCGACGACGGACAGCCCGGCGGACGGCGGCACCGCGCCCGTAGGGTGATCGCGTGTACCGGCTCCTGTTCGACCTCGTCTTTCGCCGCATGGATCCCGAGCGCGCCCACGAGGTCGCCTTCGGCCTGATCCGTGGCACCGCCCGGACCCCGGTCCTGCGCGACCTCGTGGCGGGCGTCCTCGCGCCGCCGTCCTCGGGTCGCGTCAAGGTGTTCGGCCGTGGCTTCCCGTCGCGGTTCGGTGTCGCGGCGGGGTTCGACAAGGACGCGCGCGGTGTGGCCGGACTGACGATGCTCGGCTTCGGGTTCGTCGAGATCGGCACGGTCACCGCCCACGCCCAGCCGGGAAACGAGCAGCCGCGCCTGTGGCGGGTGCTCGACCAGCGTGCGCTGCGCAACCGGATGGGCTTCAACAACGAGGGCTCCGCGGCCGTCGCGGACCGGCTGCGCGAGCTGCGCGGCACCAAGCGGGGCCGGCGGCTGGTGATCGGCGTCAACATCGGCAAGACCAAGGTGACGCCCGCCGAGCAGGCGCCCGACGACTACGCGACGAGCGCGGCCCGTCTCGCTCCCTACGCCGACTACCTCGTCGTCAACGTGTCCTCGCCGAACACGCCCGGCCTGCGCGACCTGCAGTCGGTCGAGGCGCTGCGCCCGATCCTGCAGGCCACGCGGGTCGCCGCCGACGAGGCGACGGCGGTCGTCGGTCGGCCGGCGGTGCCGCTGCTCGTCAAGATCGCTCCCGACCTGTCGGACGACGACGTCGACGCGGTGGCCGAGCTCGCCGCCGAGCTCGGGCTCGAGGGCGTCGTCGCGGTCAACACGACGATCGCGCACGACCTCGGCCCCGGAGGCCTGTCGGGCCCGCCCGTGCTGGCCCGCGGCCTCGACGTGGTCGCGCGCCTGCGCAACCGTCTCGGCCCCGACGTGGTGATCATCGGCGTCGGAGGCATCAGCACCCCTGCGGACGCCCGCGAGTACCTGGCCGTCGGCGCGACCCTCGTGCAGGGCTACACCGGGTTCATCTACCGCGGCCCGCTGTGGGCCGCGCGGATCGGACGCGCGCTCGCCCGTGACGCGGCCGCGCGGGCGGAGGTGGCGTGATGGTGCTGCGACCGCAGTGGGAGTGGCAGCTGGACGGCGGTGACTCGCCCACGAGTCCCGTGTTCACCACGCAGTACGACGCCGAGCAGTGGGTGGGGGAGAACTGGCGTTCGCTCGCCGCCCGCGGCGTGACCCGGGCGACGTTGCTCCACCAGGGCGAGCCCGCGTCGTCGCCGCTCGACCTTCCCCCGGTGTCGTCCGCCCGCTAGACGACCATGCGCGCGGGTGCGCCGACCGTGATCGGACCCGTGCCCAGCGCGTCCCAGGCGAGCGCCAGCCCGTCGACCGCGCGCTCGAGCGCCTCTGGCGGCTCGCTGAACGGCAGCCGCAGGTTGCGCTCGAAGCTGCCGTCCACCGCGAACGCCGGACCCGCGGCGACCCGCACGCCGTGCCGAGGCGCGATGGCGGCGAGCGCGGACGACGCCGGCGTGCCGAGGTCGACCCAGAGCGCGAGGCCGCCGCGCGGGACGGGCACCTGCCACTGCGGCAGCCGTTCCTGCAGCAGCCCGACGAGGTGGTCGCGGCGCACGCGCAGCTCGGCGCGACGCCGGGACAGCGTCTCGTCGCCCGCGGTCAGCAGGTGCGTGACGACGAGCTGCTCGAGGATCGGTGTGCCCATGTCGACGTGGCTGCGGATCGTGGCCAGCCGCGCGACGAGGTCGGGGTGACCGCGCACCCAGCCGACCCGGAGGCCGCCCCAGAACGACTTCGACGCCGAGCCGATCGAGACGACCTGGCCGCTCGCCGAGCCGTCGCCGGCGAACGACACGGGCGCGGGCCCCTCGATCGTCAGCTCGGTGAGCACCTCGTCCCCGACGACCATCGTGCGGTGACGACGCGCCAGCGCGCGCACGCGTTCGCGCTCGCTCGCGGACAGGCTCGTCCCGGTCGGGTTGCGGTGGTCGGGGATCAGGTAGACCAGGCGCGGCGCGGACTGACGCAGGGTGGACTCGAGCAGGTCGAGGTCGAGCCCGTCGACGCCCGCTGGCACCGGGACGGGGCGTGCGCCCACCGCGCGGACGGCCTCGATCGCGTGAGGATAGGTGGGATGCTCCACCACCACGCGGTCGCCCGGCCCGGCGTGTGCCGAGATGAGCAGGTGGATCGCCTGCTGCGCGCCGGTCGTGACCAGGATCTGGTCCGCCGTCGTCGGCGTGCCCCGCCGGACGTACCACTCGGCGATCGCCTCGCGCAGCGCCGCGATCCCCGAGGGTGCGTAGCCCGTCGCCGCGAGGTGGCGCGGCAGGCCGTCGAGCGCTGCGAGGTAGGCCGCGTGCAGCGACGACGGCGCCGATGGTGCGGCGATCGACAGGTCGACGAGGTCGTCGCCCGAGCCGGGTGCGGGCAGCCCCACACGCAGCCCCGGCCCGTCGGGCAAGGTCGTGACGGTGCCCGAACCCCGACGGCTGACGACGTAGCCCTCGTCGCGCAGGAGCCCGTACGCGGCCGTGCTCGTCGTCCGCGAGACGTCCAGCACCACGGCGAGCTCGCGCTCGCTCGGAAGCCGCGTGCTCAACGGGACCGAGCCGGACAGGATCGCGGCGCGCAGCGCGTCGGCCAGCGCGACGTAGGAGGGGCCCGTCCGCTGCCACACACCGAGGACGGTCCGCAGCCGTGCGCCGCCGATGCGTCGGTCGGTCGGGAGGTCATGGATCGTCACGAGGCCACCATCTCAGAACTGGCTATGGATTGCATAGCCAAAGTAGGGAGACTTGAGCCATGAACGGATTCTTGGCCTCCCTTCGCGTCCCCTCTCCGGTCGGACGGCGTCTCGTCCAGCTGTTCGCCGGCTTGGTCCTCTACGCCGCCTCGATGGCGCTGCTGGTCCACTCGGGCCTCGGCAACATGCCGTGGGACGTGCTGACGCAGGGCATCTCCCGGCACACGGGCGCATCGTTCGGCACCATCACGCTCGCCATCAGCGTCGTCGTGCTGCTGTGCTGGATCCCGCTCCGGCAGCGCCCCGGTGTCGGGACCATCGCGAACGTGCTGGTCATCGGCCTCCTGGTCGACCCGTTCCTCGCCGCGCTCGACGCGTTGCCCGACCCGTTGCCGCTGGCCGCCCGGATCGCGCTCGCGTGCTCGGGCATCGTGCTCAACGCGCTCGCCACGGGGCTCTACGTCGGTGCACAGCTCGGTCCGGGGCCGCGGGACGGCCTGATGACGGGTCTGGTCGCCCGCACCGGCCGACCCGTCGCGCTCGTCCGCACGTCGATCGAGGTCGTCGTGGTGGCCGCCGGATGGGCGCTCGGCGGGACGGTCGGCCTCGCGACGCTGGCGTACGCGCTGCTCGTCGGTCCGCTCGTGCACGTCTTCCTGCCGCGCTTCACGGTCCGAGCTCAGCCCGTGCGTTCGGCCCTCGTCGCCGCGACGTAGAGCAGCTCGGCGGCCGCGCGGATCTGGTCGATCTCCGCGCGCGTGAGCCCGAGCCCGTCGACCATCGAGGCCGGGATGCCCGTGGCCTGCGCCCGCAGGTCGCGGCCGGCCTCGGTCGGGACGATCAGGAGTGCCCGGTCGTCGTCCGGGTCACGCTCGCGTCGCACGAGGCCCGACGCCTCGAGCCGCTTGACCAGCGGCGAAGTCGTCGCGGGCTCGAGGTGCAGGAGCGCGGCGAGGTCCTTGAGCGAGAGTGCGCCGTACTGCCACAGCGCGAGCATCGTGAGGTACTGCGGATGCGTCAGGCCGAGAGGTTCGAGCAGGGGCCGGTAGAACGCGACCAGGCTCCGAGCCGCGGCGGAGACAGTCAGGCACACCTGCGCCTCGACGGCCAGGGGGTCGGTCTGTTCGCTCACGCCTCCGAGCATATAGTTGCCGGGCATATAGTTAGGGCACGAACTACATGGGAGGCGACGATGGCCAAGCGCGACCTGACGACGTTCCTGCTGACCTACCTCGGCCCGGCTCAGGTGGGCAACGTGCGTTCCGCGCGGCGCCCGACCACGCAGGAGCAGCGCGATCGTGACGCCGAGCTCGTCGCGGGCTTCGAGCGGGTGATCGGCCCCGACGGTCGCGAGTTCCTGGTGGAACGGACCGCCGGGGCCGAGTAGCGCGTCAGCGACGCGGCGAGCTCTTCTCGGTCTCGCGCGGGTCGGTGACGACCGAGTCGCCGAGCACCTCGTCGATCCGGGCGAGCAGCTCCGCCGGGATCACGACGCCCGAGGCCTTGACGTTCTCCGCGACCTGCTCGGGCCGCGACGCGCCGATGATGGCCGATGCCACGTTCTCGTTCTGGAGCACCCACGCAACGGCGAGCTGCGCCATGCTCAGTCCGAGCTCGTCCGCGATGGGCCGCAGGCCCTGCACGCGGCGCAGCGTCTCCTCCTGCTCGAGGAAGCGCCCGATCATCTGTGCGCCACCCTTGGCGTCGGTGCCGCGCGAACCCTCGGGAGCGGGCTGGCCCGGCAGGTACTTGCCCGTGAGCACGCCCTGCGCAACCGGGGACCAGACGATCTGCGAGAGCCCGAGCTCGGCCGACGTCGGCACGACCTCGGCCTCGATGACGCGCCACAGCATCGAGTACTGCGGCTGGCTCGAGATGAGCTGGAAGCCGAGCTCGTTGGCGAGCGCGTGACCGGCGCGGATCTGGTCGGCGGTCCACTCGGAGACGCCGATGTAGTGGGCCTTGCCCTGGCGGACGATGTCGGCGAAGGCCTGCATCGTCTCCTCGAGCGGCGTCGAGTGGTCGTAGCGGTGCGCCTGGTAGAGGTCGACGTACTCGGTCTGCAGGCGCTGCAGCGAGCCGTCGATCGACTCGAGGATGTGCTTGCGGGACAGGCCCGAGTCGTTGGCGCCCTTGGGGCCGGTGGGCCAGAACACCTTCGTGGCGATCTCGAGCGACGCGCGTCGCTCGCCCTTGAGGGCCTCGCCGAGCACGGACTCAGCGGCCGTGTTGGCGTAGACGTCGGCGGTGTCGAAGGTGGTGATCCCGGCGTCGAGCGCTGCCCGGACGCATGCCTTCGCAGTGTCGTTCTCGACCTGCGAGCCGTGCGTGAGCCAGTTGCCGTAGGTGATCTCGGTGACCTTGAGGCCGGAGCGGCCGAGGTTGCGGTAGTTGACCATGACTCGACCCTACGTCGGGTCAGGCCGCCGCTCGGACGAGACCTACTCGGGGCGGAAGCCCCGCTTCACCTGAGCCTTGGGCAGACGCGTCGGACGGAGCTGGAAGGCGCGCATCAGGGTGTACATCGTCAGTCCGCGGCCGAGGTTGTCCGCGCCGAACTTGGCGCGCAGACGCTTGCGCAGGCCGCGCCAGAGCACGATGCCGTCGACGATGGCGAACAGCACGTAGACGTACAGCACGACGATCGCGAGGCCCGCGAGCCCGGGTGCCGGCTTGGCGAGGGTGATCTGCAGGACGAGGAACACCGCCGCGACCGGGAGGAAGAACTCGCCGAGGTTCCAGCGGCCGTCGACGTAGTCGCGGATGTACTTGCGCACGGGTCCGCGGTGCTGCGCGGGCATCGCGCGCTCGTCGCCGGTCTGCATCGCCTTGTACTCGCGCTGGCGCGCGTCCTTGGACGCGTTCTTGCCGGCCTTGCCGGCCGCCTTGCGGTCCGTGGGCACGAGCGGGCGCTTGTTGGCCGCCTCGGCCTCCTTGCGCTTGGGCGTGGGGCGACCCTTGCCGACGACCTCGCCGGGGCTCGACTCGTCGCCCGACGGGGTGGCAAGGGCGGTCACGGGGTCCTTCTCACGTCCGAACACCCTGCCAGGGTAGTCGAGTAGCGTGACGAGACGTGACCACTTCCAGCCCCCGCACCGACGAGCTCCGCGCGCGGACGACGGCCGCCTTCCCGGCCCTGCGCGCCGACCTCGAGAACCTCGTCCGCATCCCGAGCGTCTCGAACTCCGAGTTCGACCAGGCGCACGTCTCGTCGAGCGCCCAGGCGGTCGCCGACCTGCTGCGCGCCGCAGGCATCGACGACGTGCGGATCGCGTCGGTCGGCGCCGGCCGTCCCGCGGTCATCGCGCGGCGGCCAGGACCGGAGGGCGCGCCGACGGTGCTGCTCTACGCCCACCACGACGTGCAGCCGCCGGGCGAGGACGCGCACTGGAGCACGCCTCCGTTCGAGCCCACCGAGCGCGGTGGCCGCCTCTACGGTCGTGGCGCGGCCGACGACAAGGCGGGCGTGATCGCGCACGTCGGGGCGCTGCGGGTGCTCGCCGACGAGCTCGCCGTCGGCGTCACCGTGTTCGTGGAGGGCGAGGAGGAGATCGGCTCGCCGACCTTCGTCGAGTTCCTGCACGCCCACCGTGACGAGCTCGCCGCGGACGTCATCGTCGTCGCCGACTCGACGAACTGGGCCATCGGCACGCCCGCGCTGACCACGTCGCTGCGCGGCCTCGTGGACTGCGAGGTCGAGGTCGCGGTGCTCGACCACGCGGTGCACTCCGGCATGTTCGGAGGCGCCCTGCTGGACGCGCCGACCCTGCTCGCGCGCCTGGTCGCGACCCTGCACGACGACGCGGGCGACGTCGCGGTCGCAGGCCTCGTGCACGCACCCGACCCGACGGTCGACTACGACGAGGCGGCGTTCAGGGCCGACGCCGGCGTCCTGGACGGCGTACGGCTGGCCGGCACGGGGCCGATCACGGCCCGGCTCTGGACCCGTCCCGCGATCGGCGTGATCGGGTTCGACGCGCCGCGGGTCGCGAGCGCCTCCAACACGATCACCCCGAGCGCGACCGCGAAGCTCTCGGTGCGGCTCGCGCCCGGGCAGGACCCGGCGGCTGCGATGGATGCCCTGCGTGTTCATCTGCTCGACAACGCGCCGTTCGGTGCCCGCGTGACCGTGCGGGACGGGGAGCAGGGCAAGGCGTTCCAGGCTCCGACCGACTCGTCCGCCATGCAGGCGGCGCGGTGGGCGTTCGAGCAGTCCTGGGGCACCGCACCGGTCGACATCGGCGTCGGCGGGTCGATCCCGTTCATCGCCGACCTGCTCGAGGTGTACCCGGACGCGGCGATCCTGGTGACCGGCGTCGAGGACCCCGACAGCAGGGCGCACGGCGCGAACGAGTCCGTGCACCTCGGCGAGCTCGAGAAGGTCGTGCTGGCCGAGGCGCTCCTGCTCGAGCGGCTCGCCCGGTAGGTCAGCGCGCGGCGACGTCGACGGCGCGGGCCCAGCCCGCGACGTCGTCGGGCAGCTCGGGGCTCGCCACCGGGCCGCCGGTGAGGAGCGCGACGACGTCCGGCGCCGAGACGCGTTCGCCGTTGCGACCGAGGAAGCGTCCCGCGACGATGCCGCGCGCCACGTGCTCGCCGTCGCGCGAGAACGTCTGCTCGAGGTACACGACGCGCTCGTCCCAGCCGAGCACCTTCGTCGTGATGTCGAACCGCTGGCCGAGCGTGAGCGAGCGCCGGTACTTGATCGTCTGGGCCGCCACGACCGGGTACCACTTCTTGTCGGCCAGGGATCCGTAGGCACCGAGGTCGGCGAGGAAGTTGCAGCGGGCGACGTCCATGCACTGCAGGTAGACGCCGTTGTTCATGTGCCGGTAGATGTCGAGGTCGGTGGGCCAGACGCGCATCCGCGTGAGCGAGGGGTCGAACAGCCCCTGGCCGGGGACCGGCTTGCGGGGGCGGTAGGTGGCGAGCGCGAGCTGGAGAGTACGGGTCACCGGGCCGATGTTACTCAGCGGTACCTGTGAGGCTGTTGAGCTTGTCGCAGGTCACACCGGGGGAGCGGGGTCGTACTGGATGCCCCGGCGGACGGCCCGCGCCATCTCGACGGACTCGAGCCGAGCCACCAGGTGCAGGGCCATGTCGATGCCGGCGGAGACGCCCGCCGACGTGACGACGTCGCCGTCGTCGACGAACCGCGCCTCGTCGTCGGCCAGGACGCTGGGGTCGAACCCGATCAGCTCGTCGAACGCGGCCCAGTACGTCGTGGCGGGCCTCCCCGCGAGCAGGCCGGCCGCCGCGTAGACGAGGGCGCCGGTGCACACGCTCGTCATGAGCGGCGTGGACGCGCGCATCGATCGGACCCAGGCGAGGTGCTCCGGATCGGCGGCCAGGACGCGGGTCCCCTGTCCGCCGGGGTAGACGAGCACGTGCAGCGGCCCGACGTCCGCGACCGCGTGGTCGGGCACGAGGCACAGACCCTTGGCGCAGCGCACGCCGCCGCCGTCGAGCGAGAACGTGACGACCTCGGGCCGCAACGGCGACATGAGCGCCCACGCGGCGAGCACCTCGTACGGGCCGACCACGTCGAGCTCCTCGGCACCGTCGAAGACGAAGATGCCGACGCGCAACGGGTGGCCCGTGCTCACGTCGATCAGTAGCCCGGTAGCGCGAGCATCTGGTCGAGCGCGACCCGCGCCCAGTGGGCGTCGTCGGCGTCGACCACGATGCGGTTCACGGTCCGCCCCGCGACGAGCGACTCCATCGCCCACACGAGGTGCGGGAGGTCGATGCGGTTCATCGTCGAGCAGAAGCACACCGTCGAGTCGAGGTAGTGGACCTGCTTGTCGGGGTGGGCGGCAGCGAGGCGGCGCACGAGGTTGAGCTCGGTGCCGATGGCCCAGCTGGAGCCCGCCGGGGCCGCGTCCAGCGCCTTGATGATGTACTCGGTCGAGCCCACCATGTCCGCCGCCGTGACGACCTCGTGCTTGCACTCGGGGTGCACGAGCACGGTGACGCCGGGGGCGGCGGCGCGGATGTCGGTGACGTTGCGCTCGGAGAAGCGCCCGTGCACGGAGCAGTGCCCGCGCCACAGGATCATGCGTGCGTCGCGCAGCTGCTGGGTGGTCAGTCCGCCGTTGGGCTTGCGCGGGTCGAACACGACGCAGTCGTCGAGCGAGAGGCCGAGCTCCAGCACCGCGGTGTTGCGCCCCAGGTGCTGGTCGGGCATGAAGAGCACCTTGCCGGTGCCGTCCACCCCGCCGACCTGGTCGAACGCCCACCGCAGCGCCACGTGGGCGTTGGACGACGTGCAGATCGTGCCGCCGTGGCGCCCGGTGAACGCCTTGATGGCGGCCGTCGAGTTCATGTAGGTGACCGGCACGGTGTCGTCCGCGATCCCGGCGTCGACGAGCACGTCCCACGCGTCCTCGACCTGGTCGATCGCCGCCATGTCCGCCATCGAGCAGCCGGCGGCCAGGTCCGGCAGGACGACCTGCTGGCTGTCCGACGTCAGGATGTCGGCCGACTCGGCCATGAAGTGCACGCCGCAGAAGATGACGAACTCGGCCTCGGGACGGGCCGCGGCCTCGCGTGCGAGCTTGAACGAGTCGCCGGTGACGTCCGCGAAGGCGATGACCTCGTCGCGCTGGTAGTGGTGCCCGAGGACGAACGCGCGATCGCCGAGCGCCGCGCGGGCGACACGGGCGCGCTCGACCAGGTCGGGATCGCTGGGCGACGGCAGGTCGCCCAGACACTCGACCCCGCGCTCGGAGGCGAGGTCGACGCCCCGTCCGAGCAGGAGCAGCGCGGAGGGCGCCGGCTCGGCGAAGGTTGCGGGGGAGGGAGCGGTGGTGGCGGTGCTCACTGCGTGATCTTCCCACACGGCCGCCGTCGTGCCACGGGCATGACCACGGTGGCGCATGTCACGATGCGCTCCGTGCACGTGCTCATCGCGCCGGACTCGTTCGGCACCTCCCTGACCGCCCGCGAGGCTGCGGCCTGCATCGCCGCCGGTTGGTCGCGTGCCGCGCCGGACGACGAGCTCACCCTGCGGCCGTTGTCGGACGGCGGCCCCGGCTTCGTGGAGACGGTGCACGCGAGCCGTGGCGGTGAGCTCGTCGCCGCCACGGTGACCGGTCCGCTCGGCGACCCGGTGCCGGCCGCGATCCTGTTCGTCGAGGACACGGCGTACGTCGAGTCCGCTCACGCCCTGGGTCTCGGTCTCGTTCCCGTCGACCGGCGCGACCCGACCGCCACGACGAGTCGTGGCGTGGGCGAGCTCGTCGCGGCGGCCGTGGACGCGGGTGCGCGTCGCGTCGTCGTCGGGCTCGGGGGCTCGTCGACCAACGACGCCGGTGCGGGCGCGCTCGTCGGGCTGGGGCTCGAGGTCGACGCACTCGCCCATGGGGGCGGTGCGCTGACGGGTGTGCGCGCCGCGGATCTCGCGGGGCTGCGCGCGCTGAGGTCGAGGTTCGCCGGGGTGGAGCTGCTGGCGGCGACGGACGTCGACGTCCCGCTGCTCGGGCTGCAGGGCGCGTCGGCGGGCTTCGCGCCGCAGAAGGGGGCGACGCCCGAGCAGGCGCAGGAGCTCGAGCAGGCGCTGGCCACGTTCGCGCACGCGGCGATCGACGCCCTCGGCGACGCGCTGCGGCCCGACCTCCTGGCCGGGCCCGGCACCGCCGGGCGCCGGATGCTCTCAGCTCCGGGTGCAGGAGCTGCGGGTGGTCTCGGGTTCGGGCTGTCGTTGCTCGGTGCGCGGATCGTCCCGGGCGCGGCGCTCGTCGCCGACGCGGTGGGCCTGGATGCCGAGCTCGCCGTGAGCGACGTGGTCGTCACGGGCGAGGGGCGGTTCGACTGGCAGTCGCTGCACGGCAAGATCACCACGGCCGTCGCCGAGCGCGCGCTCGCGCACGCGGTGCCGACGGTCGTCGTCGCGGGTGAGGTGCTCGTGGGTCGGCGCGAGCTGTCCGCCGCAGGTGTGACGGCTGCCTACGCGGTGGCGGAGGGGGCCGACGAGGTGGCCGCCGCCCTCGCCGACGCGGCGGGGTCGCTCGAGCGGCGCGCGGAGCGGGTCGCGCGCACCTGGTCGCGCTGAGCTCACCTCGGCGTGGTGTGTCGGAGGTCATGCCTGCGCGGGCCATATCAGTCGTACGCTGGTACGTGGAAACGACGGCCGGGAACATTCACGCGACCACGCGTGTTGCCGACCGTGGACGGGTCGGTCACGCCGATCCGCGAACCGACGGCCAGCACCGAGGAGAGACCATGAGCGAGACCACCGAGACTGCGACGCACGGCGTCCTGCTCACCGACTTCGCTGCGGACAAGGTGCGCAGCCTCCTCGAGCAGGAGGGGCGCGACGACCTTCGCCTCCGCGTCGCCGTGCAGCCCGGTGGCTGCTCCGGCCTGATCTACCAGCTGTACTTCGACGAGCGGTACCTCGACGGCGACGTCACGAAGGACTTCGGCGGCGTCGAGGTCATCGTCGACCGCATGAGCGTCCCGTACCTCGAGGGCGCCACGATCGACTTCGCCGACACGATCGAGAAGCAGGGCTTCACGATCGACAACCCGAACGCCGGCAGCGCCTGCGCGTGCGGTGGCTCGTTCAGCTGATCTGAGCACTCCCGACGGCCCGGTCCCTCCTCGAGGGGCCGGGCCGTCGTCGTTCAGGAGATCTCGACCGTGAGCGCGTAGACCGTGCCGGAGTCCTGTGCGACCGTCAGGCCCGCCTCCGCGAGCTCCGCGTCGGACCACCGGTCGCTCGCGACCATGACGTGCCCGCGCATCCGGGCCCACGCCGGCACGTCGTGCACGGCCGCCGGATCGGTCGCCAGCACCGTGATCGTCGTCCCGCCGGTCGCGTCGCGTGCCGCGCGGGCCAGCCGGATCACGGGCGCGGGGCAGCGCAGGCCCCGCGCGTCGACCACGACAGGCGCCGTCACAGACCCTCCACGTCGAGCGCGGCCCTCACCCGTGCGACGAGCCCGGGCAGCACGCCGAGGAACGCCTCGACCTGCGGCGCGGTGACCTGCGGCGGCAGCGCCAGCCGGACGTTCCCGTGCGTCAGGACCCCCATCGCCGCGAGCACGTGGCTCGGCTCGAGCGCGCTCGACGTGCACGCCGACCCGGAGCCGACGGCGAAGCCGGCCGCGTCCAGCGCGCCGACCAGCGCCTCGCCGTCGACGTAGAGGCACGAGAACGTGAGCACGTGGGGGAGCCGCAGGTCGGGATCGCCGACCACGTCGACGTCGGGGACCTCGGCGGCGACCCGTGCACGGATGTGGTCGACGAGCGCGTGCAGCCGGGGGGCGGTCGAGGCGCGCCGCGACTCGGCAGCCTGCAGCGCGACCGCCGCGGCGAGTGCCGCGGGCACGCTGACGCCGCCGGGGAACCAGCGGTCGTCGTCCTCGGGACCGTCGGGCGATCGCCGGACACCGCGTCGCGTCGCGAGGACCCCGATGCCCGCCGGGCCGCCCCAGTCACCGGCGTCGGCGGCCAGGAGGTCCCACGCCGTGGGTGCCGGCACGTGGCCGATGCTCGCCCCGGCGTCGACCAGCAGCGGTACGCCCGCCGCGCGGGCCGCGGCGTGCACCTCGTCGACCGGCTGCACGGTCCCGACCTCGCCGTTCGCGTGCTGCAGGGCGGCGACCGCCACCCCGGGGCTCGCGAGTGCTGCCGTGAACGCCGCCAGGTCGACCCGGCCTGCGTTGTCCACGGGGATCACGGCGTGCTCGTCGCCCGCGACGAAGGCCGCCGCGTTCAGCACCGCGGCGCGCTCGGTCGCCCCGGTGACGACGCCCGTGCCGACGCGGCGCCGCCCGCGCGCGACGGAGCGCACCGCGCCGTGCAGAGCGGCGACGTGCGACGGGGCGAGATCGACCTCCTCGGTGCGCGCGCCGAGCACTCCCGCGATCGCCTCGCGCGCGCCGTCGAGCAGCATCCGGGCCCGGCGGCCCTCGGAGTGGAGCCGGCGCGGGTCGGCCCAGCCCTGGTCGAGCGCCTCGACGAAAGCCGCTCGGGCCTCGGGGAGGAGCGGTGCCCGCCCGCCGGCGTCGAGGATCACGCGGCTCGTGGCGGGTCCGTGGGCAGTGGTGTCCGTCACATCGGGGCCCGGTGCGGCGGCGTCGAGAGGGGTGCTCACCCTGGCACGCTAGCCCGCCAGACCGCATGACCACGCGCGTGCGAGCGTTGCGTGCTCGGCACGCGTGGTGTGACGGTGCTGACACGGCGTCGCCAAGTGGTGTCGTCGGGGCGAAACCGCGTGGTCGGCGCGATAGGCTGCGCGAGTCGAGGACGAAGGTCCCGGGTGACGGCTGCCTGCCCCAGGCGGTGCGTCGACCGGACGCGAGTGAGAGGTCCCCCGTGCACCCGGACAAGCACCCGGAACAGCCACGCCGCAGGCGGCGCCCGGTCCTGAAGATGGCCGGTCTTGCCGCCGTGGTCGTCGTCGCCCTCAGCGGTTGCTCCGCTGAGGTGCAGCGCGGCTGGCTGCCTGGCAACTCGGACAACGAGATCACCGACATGACGGGCCGCATCGTCAACCTCTGGGTCGGCTCGTGGGTCGCGGCGCTCATCGTCGGGCTCATCACGTGGGGCCTGATGCTCTGGTGCGTCGCGGTGTACCGCAAGCGCAAGGACGACGACGTCCTGCCGGTGCAGCTGCGCTACCACGTGCCGCTCGAGTTCATGTACGTCGTGCTCCCGATCGTCATGATCGGCGTGCTCTTCTACTACACGAACCGTGACGTCACCGAGATCGTGAGCACCACCAACGTCCCGGCCACCAACCACGTCGAGGTCATCGGCAAGCAGTGGAGCTGGGACTTCAACTACCTGGACGACAACGCGTACGAGACGGGCCAGCACGCCCAGGACGTCGGCAGCGCCGGCACGGGCGAGCTCGAGGACCAGGTCACGCTGTGGCTCCCGGTCGGTGAGAGCACGCTGTTCAAGCTCGAGTCGCGCGACGTCATCCACTCGTTCTGGGTCCCGTCGTTCCTCATGAAGATGGACATGATCCCGGGCAAGACCAACTCGTTCCGGCTCACCCCGCTCGTCGAGGGGCGCTACGAGGGCAAGTGCGCCGAGCTCTGCGGCGAGTACCACTCCTCGATGCTCTTCAACGTCAACGTCGTGTCGAAGGCCGAGTACGACAAGCACATCGCGGAGCTCAAGGCGAACGGCCAGGAGGGCTCGCTCGGTCTCGGGTACAGCCGTCAGCAGGACCTCGAGAGCGCCACGCAGGAAGGCAACAGCTGATGGCGTACGCCGCCGAGACGATCCCCGGGCTGACGCCGTCGCGTCAGCGGCTGGGCCGCACGATCATCAAGTGGGTCACCTCCACCGACCACAAGACGATCGGGTACATGTACCTGATCACGTCGTTCGTGTGGTTCGGCGTGGGCGGCATCCTTGCTCTGCTCATCCGCGCCGAGCTCTTCACGCCTGGCATGGACGTGTTCCAGTCCAAGGAGCAGTACAACCAGGCGTTCACGATGCACGGCACGATCATGCTGCTGCTGTTCGCGACGCCGCTGTTCGCGGGCTTCGCGAACGTCATCATGCCGCTGCAGATCGGTGCGCCCGACGTGGCGTTCCCGCGCCTGAACATGTTCGCGTTCTGGCTGTTCTTCTTCGGTGGCCTGATCGCTGCCGGCGGGTTCCTCACGCCCCAGGGCGCGGCCTCGTTCGGCTGGTTCGCCTACGCGCCGCTGTCCAACACGGTGTACTCGCCGGGGCTCGGCGGTGACCTGTGGGTCTTCGGCCTCGCGCTCGCCGGGTTCGGAACCATCCTCGGTGCGGTCAACTTCATCACGACGATCGTCACGATGCGCGCGCCCGGCATGACCATGTTCCGCATGCCGATCTTCACCTGGAACACCCTGGTGACGTCGCTGCTCGTGCTCATGGCGTTCCCGCCGCTGGCCGCCGCGCTGTTCGCGCTCGGCGCCGACCGCCGCCTCGGCGCGCAGGTGTTCAACCCCGAGAACGGGGGAGCCATCCTCTGGCAGCACCTGTTCTGGTTCTTCGGGCACCCCGAGGTCTACATCATCGCTCTGCCGTTCTTCGGCATCATCACCGAGATCCTGCCGGTGTTCAGCCGCAAGCCGATCTTCGGCTACAAGGGCCTCGTCTACGCGACGATCGCGATCGCCGCCCTCTCCGTGACGGTCTGGGCGCACCACATGTACGTGACCGGCTCGGTGCTGCTGCCGTTCTTCGCGTTCATGACGATGCTCATCGCCGTGCCGACCGGTGTGAAGTTCTTCAACTGGATCGGCACGATGTGGCGCGGCAAGCTCACGTTCGAGACGCCCATGCTGTGGACGATCGGCTTCCTGATCACGTTCCTCTTCGGCGGCCTGACGGGCATCATCCTGTCCAGCCCGGCGCTCGACTTCCAGCTGTCCGACTCGTACTTCGTGGTCGCGCACTTCCACTACGTGGTGTTCGGCACCGTCGTGTTCGCGATGTTCGCGGGCTTCTACTTCTGGTGGCCGAAGATGACGGGCCGGATGCTCGACGAGCGCCTCGGCAAGCTGCACTTCTGGCTGCTGTTCATCGGCTTCCACACGACGTTCCTCATCCAGCACTGGCTGGGCGTCATCGGGTTCCCGCGTCGCTACGCGGACTACTCGCCGGCCGAGGGCTTCACGTGGATGAACCAGCTCTCCACGATCGGCGCCTTCATCCTGGCCGCCTCGACGCTGCCGTTCCTCTGGAACGTCTACACGACGTGGCGCAACGCGCCGCTCGTCAAGGTGGACGACCCGTGGGGCTACGGCGCCTCCCTCGAGTGGGCCACGAGCTGCCCGCCGCCGCGGCACAACTTCACGTCGCTGCCGCGCATCCGCTCGGAGCGTCCTGCGTTCGACCTGCACCACCCGGAGGTCGCCGCGATGGACTTCGTCGAGCCCAACCCGGGTCCGCTGGACTGGGAGGCGGACCGCCGAGGCGAGACCGCGTCCGCCCAGGCTCGCGTCGCCGACGGCACCGGTGAGCCCGAGCAGTCCACCGCGACGATCGTCGAGGACCGCCCGGCAGACCTGCGCGACGGGGAGGACGAGAAGTGAAGCTCGAGACCAAGCTCTTCCTCTACGGGGTGCTGTTCTTCGTCCCCGTCGGAGTGATCTACGGCGTCTGGAGCGACGGCGAGCCCGTCGGCATGCTCGGCATCCCGCTCGTGGGCGGGCTGGTCGGCATGATCGGCGCGTACTTCGCGCTCCTGTCCCGGCGCATCGACCCGCGTCCCGAGGACGACGAGCACGGCGAGATCGAGCAGGGGGCCGGCGACCAGGGCGTGTACGCCCCGTGGAGCTGGTGGCCGCTCGCGATCGGTGCCGCCGCCGCGATCGCGTTCCTGGGCCTCGCGGTCGGCTTCTGGCTGACCGGCATCGGTGTGGTCCTGGGCGTCATCGGGCTCGTCGGCTGGGTGTTCGAGTTCTCCCGCGGCCAGCACGCGCACTGACACGACTCCGAAGGCCCTCACCCCGCACGGGGTGAGGGCCTTCGTCGTTCCTGTCGGCCGTCGTCAGCCGAGCACGGCCTCGTCCTGGTAGGCGGAGGACAGCTCGGTCCACCTGTCGCGCCAGGCAGCGGCGGGCGTCTGGTCCGACCAGCCGTCGGGGTGCACCGGGCCGTCGCCGGCGAGCGCGGTCGCGAGGTCCTCGAGGTGCGTCTGCCACCCCGCGCCGAAGAAGTGCAGCTTGCCCACGGGCAGCCCTCGCTCCTCGACCACCAGCCGGGTTCGGGTTCCCTCGGTCGTGAGCCACGCCTCGATCTGCGACTCGTCGGGCGTGCCGGGCTCGCCCGTCACCAGGAGGTGGTGGGGCGCGTCGCAGACGTCGATCCGCGTCTCACCCGCCCAGGTGCTGGTGAACACGACATGGACCGACGCGCCGAGCCGGGGCTCACCGGTGACGTGGGCGATCCACCGGGCGAGTCGCTCCGGCTCCGTGCACGCTCGCCACAGGTCGGCGATGTCGGTGTCGTAGACCTCCTCGACGCGCACCGCGCCCCGGTTGCCGTCGAGTGCTGTCATCGTGCCGATGGTGCTCATCTGGCGGCCTTCTTTCCTCGGGCGATCTCGGTGTGCAGGGCGTCGAGCCGGTTGAGCCACAGGGCGCGGTAGTTCTCCAGCCACGCGTCGACCTCGAGCAGAGCCTCGGGTCGCAGGCTGTAGATCCTGCGCTGCGCGTCCTGGCGGACGTCGACCAGGCCGGCGTCGCGCAGGACGCGCAGGTGGCGCGAGACCCCGGGCTGCGCGATCGGCAGCGCGTCCGCCAGCTCACCGGCGGTCGCTGGGTGTGTGCGCAGGATCTCCAGGACCGTGCGTCGGTTCCCGTCGCTCAGCGCGTGCAGTACGGCGTCCATGGATCGAACATACCCAGATGGCTATATACCCGCAAGTGCATGAACCCCTTGGAGAGCCTCGGGTCTGAGGTCGAAGGGGCCTGCTGAGCGCGCCTATGCCCAAGCTCGGCGCAGGCCGAGCTCAGCGCAGGCCGAGCTCGAGCACCCAGGCACGGACGTCGTCGGCCGCCGCGCGAGCCAGGCTCCCGCCCGTGA
>JBCECL010000040.1:24745-31848 GCA_039207135.1 Brevundimonas sp. | reverse complement strand
GTCGCACCGACCCAGCGGACCTCGCCTCGCGACCCGGTGCGCGTCGTGAGCGTCACGCGTCGCGCGCCTTCGTGCGCCGCGCGCGGGAACCTGACCTCCACCCGGCCCCCGACGTCCGACAGCGCGGTACGCACGTGCCCTGCGAACCGCACCGTGACACGCACGCCCTGCGTCGCGCGGTTCGTGGCCTGGTTGCGCACGGTCGCACGGACCGTCATCGCCGATCTCGACACGCTCGTCTTGACCTCGCGCGCCTGGACGGGCCGGGCCGGGTAGACCGACGACGCCCGCGTCACGTAGTGCGGCGCATCGATCACCGCACCGTTCGCGCCGAGCCGCTTGACGCGTGCGAGCTCGGCGCGTGTGCTGATCGTGTACGGCCAGACGTGCTCGAAGCCGGCACGGAGGGCGCGACGGATGTCTCGGTCGCTGCTGCGGATGTCGACACCGAGCACGTCGACGAACGACGGCCACGTGCGCAACGTCCGGGCAGAGGTCCGCGCGAGCTGCCTCGCCGTGAGGTAGTACTGCGCGTGCAGCCCCGCCGCGTGCACCTGCCGCGCGACCGCGAGGTCCGCCGTGTTGACGACGACCGCCTCCGTGAGCCCGCGCGCCGTCACCGCCGCGATCAGCCGCCGGGCCACCGAGGGATCCTTCGCCTCGATCTCGAGCAGCTTGCGCCCGCCCGCGATGTCGAGCGCCTCCTCGAACGTCGGCGCCGGCTCGGAGGCGTGCCCGCGCGCGAACCACCGGTTCGGGTCGAGCCGGACCCTCGCCCACCGCGCCGCGGTGAACGACGACACCTTGCCCGTCGATGACGTCGTTCGGTTCACGGTCTCGTCGTGCATGAGGACGAGCGTGCCGTTGGCGAGCGGTCGCACGTCGACGTCGACGACCGTCACGGAGGGGTCGCGCAAGCCTGCTCGCAACGAGCTGAGTGCGTTGTCCGGCTGCTCGAGCGCGCCCGCGCCGCGGTGCGCGTAGAACGTGAAGCGCGGCAGGTTGTCGTACAGCGCGCGAGGTGCGACGGGCGGTGGGGCGACTCGCGCGGCGAGACGCACGGCGGCAGGCGCGGCGGCCGGTACCGCGCCGAGGACAGCGTCGGAGTGTGCGTCGGGTGCCGCGGCGGTCGCCGTCGTGGACGTGGCAGCGAGGATCGCCGCCAGCAGGAGCGCGACGCGGCGCTGGCTCGGACGGAAGGTCTGGGACCGAGGTGTCTGCACGCATCAAGGTCAGAAGCCCGGTTCGACGCCCCGTTGAACACGCGTCGACCGCGTGACGGACGTCCCGCGAAGATCGGAGCCAGGCAGCGCGGACCAGTGCCGCGAACAGCTGCGTGAGGAATGGGAGCGGGTGACGGGAATCGAACCCGCGCTATCAGCTTGGGAAGCTGATGTTCTGCCATTGAACTACACCCGCACGAACGTCGGTCGGGGCCGCAGGAGTGGCCCGCCGTCGTCGGCCCGGACAGCATACCCGGCGCTCAGGGACGTGCGAAGCGACGTCCGGCCGAGCGTGTGAGAAGGTCCGAGGGTGCCTCGTGTGATCCGACCGTTCCATCCGTCCGACCTGGGTGCGATCTACCGCATCTGCCTGCTCACCGGTGAGGCGGGTGGGGACGCGTCCTCCATGTTCCGCAACCCGGACCTGCTGGGTCACGTGTACGCCGGGCCGTACCCGGTGGCTGACCCGGAGATGTCGTTCGTCCTCGCCGACGAGGAGGGGGTCGCGGGGTACATCGTCGCGACCGCCGACACGGCCGGCTTCGAGCGCTGGCGCGAGCAGGCCTGGTGGCCGATCCTGCGCGAGCAGTACCCGCTCGTCGAGAACCCGCAGGACGGGACCGAGGACCACGTGCTGATCGGTCGCATCCACGAGACCTGGCCCACCGACGCTCCCGTGCTGGCCGACTTCCCCGCGCACCTGCACATCGACCTGCTGCCGCGCGCGCAGGGCCAGGGTCTCGGTCGTGCGTTGATCGAGACCCTGGCCGCCGCGCTGCGTGCGCGCGGGGTGCCGGGCGTGCACCTGGGCGTGTCGGCGGACAACCCGGGTGCGATCGCGTTCTACCACCGCGTCGGCTTCACCGTCGTCGAGGACGTGCCGTGGGGCCACATCCTCGGGTTGCCGCTCGCCTGAGGGCTACAGCTTCAGCTCGGTGATCTCCGAGGCCTTGGGGGCCTTGACCGACACGTCGCTGTTCCAGTCGGTCAGCGTCATCTCGGTCGAGCTGCCCGCGAGCTCGAACGTCATGCGGCGCATGAGGTTGTCGTCGCCGATCCAGTACGTGTAGGTGAGCTCGTCCGGCACGGTGCCGACGGCGGCCTTGAACTGGTCGCCCATCGGGCCCGTGACCTTGGACGGGTCCACGACGACCTCGTACGGCTGCGCCTGGACGCCGTCGATCGTGATGGGGGCGCCCTTCTTGGTGACGCTCGTGATGGCGTCCTTGGTCGCCTCGAGCCCGGCCGCCGGGTCCATCTGCGAGGTCATCGACTCGAACTGCTTGGCCATGTCGGAGTCGTCGGTCTTGGGGTCGATCTTGACGAACTTGTTCTGGGTCATGTCGCCGTAGTTCATGTACCAGACCTCGTCGACGTAGCGGACCTCGACCTTCATCCCGCCGACGTCCATCTTCATCGCGACCGCGGGCGAGCCCTCGTCGGTGACGACGGCACCCGTGGCGACCATCGCGTCCGTACCGCCCGCGGAGGTCTTCATCGTGAACTTGTAGCTGCCGGCGTCGGCGCTCGCGGCGGCGATCTCCTTGGCGAACGAGCTCGCGGTCAGGTCGCCCGACGCGGGCTTGGGGCCGTCCTCGGTCGCGGCGTCGCTCGGTGCGGCCGACGTGGAGGCGTCGGGCTGGGCGGCTGCCGACGACGACGCCGCCGGGCTGTCGGCGGTCTTGTCGGTGCTCCCGCCCGACGAACAGCCGGCCAGCGCGAGCGCGACGGCGGCGGTGGTGGCAGTGGCCAGGACGGTCAGACGACGAGCACGCATGAAGGGCCCCCTCGGGCGGCGCCGCGGGTGACAGGGGAGCACCGGTGGGCGGCGCACGAGCCACCGGCGGGCCCATGCTCCCACGGCGACGTCCGGTGGACCGCGGGGATCCACAGCCGAGTTTCGGCGCTTATGGGTGAATCCGTCAGGAGAACGTGACCGTGAAGCCCGCCGTGCGCGCCGCGCCGGGCTCGAGCACGAACACGCCCGTGCCCTCGACGCCCGCGGCGTGCAGGGCGAATCCGCCGTTGACGTGCGTCACCGGTTCGACGGCGAAGTACCCGCGCCGGCGCGGCACGTACACGACGACGTGGGACAGCGCGGGGTCGGTGGAGAGCTCGACCTCGACGGGTCCGCCTTCCTGCGTGCCGTAGCTGATCCGCATCGGGCCCGTCAGGTCGGTGAGCACGTCGTCGACGAACGCGGTGCCGATCGCGCGCGGCGTGCGGAAGTCGGCGCGCGCGGGCACGCGGCCGGCCGGTCCCGCGGCGATGCCGTCGGACAGCGCGTAGCCGCGGCGGGCCGGCACGTGCAGGACGGGCTGCGCCTCGGCGTCGGTGCGCCCGTCGGCCGGCGCGAGCGTGCGCTGGAAGTACGGGTGGTGGCCGAAGCCCGCCGGGAACGGGTCGACGTCGGCGTTCTCCAGCGTCGTGGTCACCACGAGCGAGGTGTCGACCAGCGCATACGTGATCTGTGCGCGGAAGTGCCACGGGAAGTTGATGCCGACCTGCGTCGAGCTCGACAGCTCGAGCGTGATGCTGTCGTCGGCGACGTCCGTGGTCGTCCAGACCGCGTGGCGCACCGCCCCGTGGATCGCCGTGCCGTCGGCGCCGTTGCGTTGCAGCTGCCAGGTCTGGCCGCCGAACGAGAGCTCGCCGGCCGCGATCCGGTTGGACCACGGCAGCATCGGGAACGACGCACCGCGCTCGGGGTTGCCGCGCGCTGCTGTCGGCATGGGACGAAGCAGGTCGCGCCACGCGCCGTCCGCCGTGCGGATCCGCCCGGCAGCGAGCGTCGCACCGACGCCCGGCAGGACGTCGACCTCCCAGTGCTCGTTGCGCAGCGTCACGAGAGAGCGATGACCCGCTCGCGCCGTGGGCTGCGGCGGCGCGAGCAGGCCACGGCTCGTCAGAGGGTCACCTCGACGCGGACCGTCGAGCCGGCCGGCGCGTAGGGCACGGTGTTGCCGTCGATGGCGACGCCGTCGACGACGAGCGAACCGCGCGCGCCACGGGCGCCCGAGTTGGTCACGTCGATCACGTAGGTCGCGCCGCGCGCGACGCGGGTGACCGTGAACGTCGGCACGTCCGGCCCGATCTGCGGGTCCACGACGAGGCCGTCGTAGTCGGGCCGCACGCCCAGCAGGTGCTGGGAGACGGCCACGAAGTTCCACGCGGCGGTGCCGGTGAGCCACGAGTTCTTGGCCTCGCCGTGCCGGACGGCCTCCTTGCCGGCGATCATCTGCGCGTACACGTACGGCTCGAGCCGGTGCACCTCGGAGATGTCCTCGCGGTAGGCCGGCGTGATGCGCTTGTAGTAGTCGAACGCCTTGTCGCCGCGGCCCAGCACGGTCTCGCCGATGATGACCCACGGGTTGTTGTGGCAGAAGATGCCACCGTTCTCCTTGTAGCCCGGCGGGTAGGTCGACACCTCGCCGAGCTGCACCTGGTACGTGGTGTACGCGGGGTACTGGAGCACCATGCCGTGGTCGGTCGCGAGCAGCTCGCCGACCGAGTCGAGCGCCTGCTCGGCAGCGCCGGACTCGAGCCCGATGCCCGCCATCGTCGCGAAGCCCTGCGGCTCGATCCAGATCTTGCCCTCGGGGTCCGCGTCCGTGCCGACGGGCGTGCCGTAGTAGTCGTACGCGCGCAGGAACCAGCGACCGTCCCAGCCGTCCTTCAGCACCGCGGTGCGCATCTCCTCGACGAGCTCGCGCGCACGCGTCGCGACGTCGGCCAGCCCGCGCCGCGCTGCCAGCTCGGCGTACTGCTCGCCGTAGAGCACGAACTGCGCGGCGATGAACACCGACTCCGCGGCGCCACCGGCCTGGTTCTCGGTCGTCTGGAACGACTCGCCCGGCGTGGTGGAGAAGCAGTTGAGGTTGAGGCAGTCGTTCCAGTCGGCGCGGCCGATGAGCGGCAGGCCGTGCGGGCCACGGTTCTCCACCGTGAACTCGAACGAGCGGGTCAGGTGCTCGAAAAGCGGCACCTCGGAGCCCGGCTCGTTGTCGAACGGCACGGGCTCGTCGAGGATCGAGTAGTCGCCCGTCTCCTTGATGTAGGCCGCGACGCCGGCGACGAGCCACAGCGGGTCGTCGTTGAAGCCCGAGCCGATGTCGTTGTTCCCGCGCTTCGTCAGCGGCTGGTACTGGTGGTAGGCCGAGCCGTCGGGGAACTGCGTGGACGCGATGTCGATGATCCGCTCGCGGGCCCGCTCGGGGATCAGGTGCACGAAGCCCAGCAGGTCCTGGTTGGAGTCGCGGAAGCCCATCCCCCGCCCGATGCCGGTCTCGAAGAACGACGCCGAGCGCGACATGTTGAACGTGACCATGCACTGGTACTGGTTCCAGACGTTGACCATCCGGTCGAGCTTCTCGTCCTGCGAGCGCACCGAGTAGGTGGAGAGCAGGCCCGTCCAGTGCGCGCGCAGCGCCTCGAAGGCGGCGTCGGCCTGCTCGGCGGTCGCGAACCGGCCGAGCAGCTCGTGCGCCCGACGACGGTTCACCAGCTGGTGGTCGTCGTCGGCCCACTTCTCGTCGTCCGGGTTCTCGACGTAGCCGAGCGTGTAGACCAGGTCGCGCGACTCGCCCGGCGCCAGCGTGACGCGCACCGAGTGCGAGCCGATCGGGTACCAGCCCGACGCGACGGAGTTCGCCGAGACGCCGGCACGGGGGACCGACGCCTCGCCGAGGCCGTTGTAGGCGCCGACGAACGTGTCGCGGTCGGTGTCGAAGCCGTCGGCGGGCGTGTTCACGCCGAACACCGCGTAGTGGTCGCGGCGCTCGCGGTACTCGGTGCGGTGGTAGATCGCGGAGCCGTGCGGGCCCTCCTGCTCGATCTCGACCTCGCCGATCGACAGGTTGCGCTGGTAGTTCGTCTGGTCGTCCTGCGCGTTCCACAGGCAGAACTCGACGAACGAGAAAAGGGTGACGGTCTTGTCGGCGTCCGACTCGTTGGTGACCGTGACGCGCTGGACCTCGGCGGTCTCGCCGAGCGGGACGAAGAACAGCGTGTCGACCTTGAGGCCGCCGCGCGAGCCCGTGATGCGGCTGTAGCCGAGCCCGTGCCGCGCCTCGAAGTGGTCGAGGTCCGCCTTCACGGGCAGCCACGACGGGGTCCACACGTCGCCCTCGTCGTGCACGTACAGGTAGCGGCCGCCCGCATCCGCGGGGATGTTGTTGTAGCGGTACCGCGTGAGGCGACGCATCTTGGCGTCCCGGTAGAACGAGTAGCCGCCCGCCTGGTGCGAGACCAGCGAGAAGAACTGCTCGGAACCCAGGTAGTTGATCCACGGGTAGGGCGTGTGCGGGGTGGTGACCACGTACTCGCGTGCGTCGTCGTCGAAGTACCCGTAGCGCATCTGCTCGTCCTCGGTGCTCGTCAGGGGCCACGCGTCCTCGGGTGGCGGCGGCGGGCGACTGTGCCCGTCCGACGTCGCGAGGACGGCGTGGCTATCAGGGGTGTGGGATCGCTCCCACGCTGTCCACGAACGAGAGCATAGCCCCCACTCCCACGGGTGGTCACGTTCCCAGCGCAACCGTGGGTCCCGCTGCACGTCACGGCGCTGCGGGCTGCGTGGTCGTCGGCCCGTGCGTGGCGGTGTCCGTGCTGGTGGCACCGCTGCCGGTGGGTGTGGTCGTGCGCGCCTTTGCCCGAGCCCCAGCCCGACGAGGATCGAGGCCGACGACGATCACCGACGCGACCGCGACGTGCATCGCCGCGAGCGCGCACACGGCCGCGACGCTGGCCGCCCCAGCGGGCCCGCTGAGCGAGACGACGAGCAGCACGCCGCAGGTCACCCACCACCCCACGGGCCGCCGCCCTCGCCCGCCGCCTGGCTGCCCGGACTCCGCGACCCCGAGGTTGGTCGCGGTTCGGGGCGCG
>JBCECL010000040.1:0-24645 GCA_039207135.1 Brevundimonas sp. | reverse complement strand
GCCGCCTGGCTGCCCGGACTCCGCGACCCCGAGGTTGGTCGCGGTTCGGGGCGCGGAGGCGCGAACAACCTCGGGTTCGGCGGATGTGGGCCGGGTGGCGACTGCGCTCGGCGTGACGACCCCGAGGTTGGTCGCGGTTCGGGGCGCGGAGGCGCGAACAACCTCGGGTTCGGCGGAGGCGGGCTCGGCGGGCCGGGCGAGGCGGCGGCGGAACGCGGCGCGGACGGGCCATGCCGCGAGGGTGGCCAGCGCCGCGGTGACGACGATCGCCGCCGGGCCGACCGTGCTGCCCGCGGGATTGCCGGACGAGCCGTCGGGCGGCCCGGGGAGCGCGAGCTCGACGCCGGCGATCGGCACGGCGACCACCCAGACGACGAGTGCCGCGGCGACTGCCGCGAGGACGACGGACCAGACGGGGACGGGACGCATGACGTGCTCCTTCGGACGATGTGCAACGGGACGCCCCCACCATCCGGGCGGTCAGATCACCGCCACATCGGTCGTGCGAACCCCCTGGCCGATCCGCCGGACGGCGGGCCGTGAGCCGATGGGTCGTGGGCCGCACGGCACGGTCGAGCCGGGAGGACGGCGCACCCCCTGCTTTGGTCGGTCGCCGGGAGGGGACCCGGTTCCTACGCTCGTCGGCATGGACATCGACTGCCCTCCTCCCCGCAACCGCGGCCTCGCGGTGCTCGTCCCCGCGCTGCTCGCGCTCGCCGTGCTGACCGTCCTGGCCGCGTGGGCGCCGGGCGACGACCGGACCATCCCGTTCGCGCTCGACCTGCTGGCAGGAGCCGCCGCGCTCGCCGTGCTGCTGATGATGACCAGCCGCCCGCTCCTGGCCGGCATCCTGCTCGGCGCGCTCGCGGCCGTCAGCCCGGCGGCGACGCCCGCTGCGACAGCCGGCACCCTCGTCGCGGCCCGCTGGTTCCCGCTGCGCACGGCACTCCCGGTCGCGCTCGCGAGCGTCGTCGGCCACGCCATCCAGGGGCTGTGGCTGCCGATCCCGATGGCGTACGGCTGGTGGCTCGTGTGCGACGTGGCGGTGCACGCGGCCCTGCTCGGCTGGGGTGCGTACGGCCGCGCGCGGGCAGCCGCCGTCGAGCTGTGGCGCGAGCGCGCGCGGGCCGCGGAACGCGAGCGCGACCGGGCCGCGGACGACGCTCGCCTCGCGGAGCGGACGCGCATCGCGCGCGAGATGCACGACTCGCTCGCGCACCGCCTCTCCCTGCTCGCCACCACCGCGGGCGCGCTGGAGTACCGGCCCGACCTGAGCCCCGAGCAGGTGGCTCGCGCCGCGGGCGTGGTGCGAGCCGAGTCGGGGGCCGCGCTCGCCGACCTGCGGGACGTGATCGGCGTGCTGCGCGACGAGCCCGACGAGCTGCGACCCGGCCCGGGGATCGGCGACCTGCCCGAGCTCGTCGGCCAGTGGCGCGCGGCGGGCATGGCGATCGAGCTGCGCTCGGGGGCGCTCGCGGTCACGCCCGTGGTGGGTCTTGCCGCGTACCGGGTCGCGCAGGAGGGGCTGACGAACGCGCACCGGCACGCGCCGGGCGCGCGGGTGCGCGTCGAGGTGCGCCCGCAGGACGGCGGCGTGGGGGTCGAGGTGCGCGACGACGGGACCGGCTCGAGCAGCCCGTCCGTCGGGGCCGGCGCGGGGCTCGTCGGGCTGCGTGAGCGCGTCGAGCTGCTCGGCGGCACGCTCGCCGCGGGGGCGACCCCCGGCGGGTTCGTCCTGAGTGCTTGGATTCCTGCATGAGCGTGCGCGTGGTGGTCGTCGACGACGACGCGCTCGTGCGGTCGGGCCTGACCCTCATGCTCGACGGTGCGAACGGCGGCGAGATCGCGGTCGTCGGGCAGGCGGCCGACGGGGGAGCGGTGGGTGCGGTGCTGGACGCGCACCGCGCCGACGTCGTGCTCATGGACCTGCGGATGCCCGGCGTCGACGGCATCGCCGCGACGCGCACGGTCCGGGCCCGCCCGGAGCCCCCGGCGGTCGTCGTGCTGACCACGTTCGACACCGGGCCCGAGATCGAGGGCGCGCTGCGCGCCGGCGCCGCGGGCTACCTGCTCAAGGACGCCGAACCGGCTCGCATCGTCGCCGCCGTCGTCGCGGCCGCCGCGGGGGAGCCCGTCCTGTCGCCGCAGGTGGCCCGTCACCTCATGGACGCCGCCGCCCGTACGGGGAGCGCACGCGAGCGCGCACGGGAGGCGCTCGAGCGGCTGACCCCGCGCGAGCGGGACGTCGTGGCCGTCGTCGGACGCGGCGGGAGCAACGACGACGTGGCGCGCGAGCTGTACCTGAGCCTGCCCACCGTCAAGGCGCACGTCTCGAGCGCGCTGCTCAAGCTGGGCCTGGAGAACCGCACGCAGCTGGCACTTCTGGTCCACGACGCGGACCGTGCCTGAGGGGTGCCTCGACGGGACTACCGTTGGCCCGTGCTGCTCTCCGACCGTGACATCAGGGCCGAGCTCGAGTCGGGCCGCGTGGCCCTCGAGCCGTACGACCCGGCCATGCTCCAGCCGTCGAGCATCGACGTGCGCCTGGACCGGTACTTCCGGCTGTTCGACAACCACAAGTACCCGTTCATCGACCCCGCCGCGGACCAGCCCGAGCTGACGCGGCTCGTCGAGGTCGCCCCCGGTGAGTCGTTCGTGCTGCACCCCGGCGAGTTCGTGCTGGGCTCGACGTTCGAGCAGGTCACGCTGCCCGACGACGTCGCCGCGCGCCTCGAGGGCAAGTCGTCGCTCGGCCGCCTGGGCCTGCTGACGCACTCGACGGCGGGGTTCATCGACCCGGGGTTCAACGGGCACGTGACCCTCGAGCTGTCGAACGTCGCGACGCTGCCGATCCTGCTCTGGCCCGGCATGAAGATCGGCCAGATGTGCTTCTTCCGGCTCTCGTCGGCGGCCGAGAACCCGTACGGGTCGAGCGCCTACGGCTCGCGCTACCAGGGCCAGCGCGGCCCGACCGCCTCCCGCTCCTGGCAGAACTTCCACCGCACGGACGTGTAAGTGGCTCTCCCCCGACTCCCCCTGGCCGACGACGCCACGCTGACGTCGAGGCACCTCCTCGCGCTCCCGGGCGGGATCGACTCGGACGAGGTCGAGGTGCTCGCCGCGAGCCGCTTCGCCGCTGCCCGGTGGGAGCCGGCCGGTGACGTCCCCGCGCAGCGCGGCAGGCGGCCCATGACGGCGGCCTTCGGGATCCGGATCACGCCCGCCGCGGCGGCGCCCGTGCTCCGCCTGTCCCGGCACTCCACGCTGACCGGGCCGTACGGCGTCGCGCCCGACGACCTCGTCGCGCTCGGCCTCCCCGCCGCGACGGGCCAGGTGTACGACGTGCGCTGCCCGCGCGAACGCGGCGAGCGCCCGTACCCGGGCGGCGGCGACCGCGACGGGATCAACCGCGCGTTCCCCGACGGCCTCCCGGTGCGCGAGGAGCAGCGCGTCGTGCAGTGGCTGGTCGACGCGGCCCGCCGGCTCGGTGGTTCCGTGCGGATCGGCGGGCGCGGCACGATCCTCGCCCCCGACATCGAGGGCGCGATCGACGTCACCGTGCTGACCGACCACTGGGTCGAACCGGCGGATGCGCTCGCGATCGTCCAGCGGGCCGTGCCCCGCGCGCGCCTGTCGGTGCCCGGGCCGTGGGCCGGCCCGTCCGGCGACACGGGCCGCCACTCGCAGGCCGGGGTCCCGCACGGCATCACCGAGCGCGGCGGTGCCGGGCTGCGGTCCGCGCTCGAGCGGCACGGCGTGCAGGACCCGGAGGAGCGCCGACGGCTCATGGCCGAGGCTGCGGCCTTCGACGAGATGATGCTGAGCGTCCCGCAGGTCGCCGAGACCTTTGGCGTGCTCGTCGACCTGGGCGTCGACGGCATGATCGCGGTCGAGGTGGGCGAGCCCGACGAGGTGCCGCCGCTGCTGCGGTCCGTCGAGTGGGCGCAGCGCGGCGTGGTCGCCTACCGCGTGCACTGGGAGCCGGTGATCGTCGACGAGCTGGAGTCGGAGCGGCCGACCCTCGAGCACCGCGTCGCGCGCCGCCGGGCCGCCCCGGTCCTGCACTCCATCGCCCGCGCGCTGCACCAGGCCGTCGGCGGCGAGATCGCCGACGAGGCCGACTTCCTCGTCGACCCCGACGACCTCTGACGCCCTCCGGTTGACCGGGGGTGCCCGGCGGCTCTACGTTCCGAGTCTTCCGCTAGGGGATTCAGGGGGATGCGTGGTGATTCGTCGGCGCGTCACGCGCTTGGGAGCAGCCATGGCCGCGGCGGCGTTCGCGGTCGCCGCCACCGCGCAGTCGGCGTCGGCGGACTACTACAACGGCGGGATGCCCTCGCGCACCTTCTCGGTCAAGCCCGTCGGCATCAACGACGTCTGGATCGGGTACCTCGACACGTCGCGCGGGTACTGGAACGCCACGACGGCGGGCACGCACCTCACGCGCAGCTCGACCTCGAAGAGCACCTACACCGCGGGCCGATGGAACTACAGCTGGGGCGGGCGCTACACGCCGAGCGGCTCGGGCTCGTCGCGCACGTTCACGATCGAGGTCAACGTGCAGTACCTCGAGGAGCGCGCAGGCGGCGACCTGACCAAGTGGATCCTGTCGACGACCACCCACGAGCTCGGCCACGGCCTGAAGCTCGCCGACAACCCGAGCACGACCCGGTCCTCGCTGATGAAGTACAGCCGCGACCCGGCCAAGGTCTACAAGCCCACCGCCTACGACGTCAGTGAAGTGGTGAAGTACTCATGAAGCGTCTCGTGCTGCTGGGCATCGTCGCCCTCGCGCTCGCGGCCTGCTCGCCCGACGAGCCCGAGGTCGTCATGTCGACCGCGGACTACCCGTCGTACTCGACACCGCAGGAGATCGTCGACGCGGCCGACGTGGTGGTGCGCGGCGAGGTGCTCGGAGCGCGCGTCGAGGAGGACCACCCGGTCGTCTCCACCGAGGGCGACCCGA
Organism: Brevundimonas sp.; assembly: GCA_039207135.1. GTDB lineage: Bacteria > Actinomycetota > Actinomycetes > Actinomycetales > Cellulomonadaceae > Cellulomonas. The sequence goes on along the minus strand of JBCECL010000040.1, from coordinate 19,679 downwards.
CGCTCAACCCCCAGGCGGGGCTCGACGAGGTCCCCGACGTGCCGGGGATCGTCGTCACGGTCTCGACCGTCCGCGTCGAGGAGGTCATCAAGGGCGACGTGGCCGTGGGCGACCTGATCGAGGTCTCGCAGCTCGGCGGCCTCTACGAGGGCGTGCAGTACCTGGAGTCGCAGACCACGCCGCTGGAGGAGGGGTCGCAGGACTACGTCCTGCTGCTCGCCGCGCACGGGCCGGGCGTGCCGTACGACCTGCTGCACCCGGTCCAGGCGATGTACACGGTCGAGGCGGGCACCCTCGAGCCCGTGCCGGGCGAGAACCCCGTGGCGGTCGAGACGGTCGACCAGCTCGAGGACCTCGCCGAGAGCTGAGGCGTCAGTTCCAGGCGTGGGCGTTGCCCGCGAAGACGTGGAGGTAGCCGCACGTCGCGCAGATCGCGCCGTCGGCCGAGCGGTTCAGCCAGTCGAGGTCGAAGAACGTCATGCCGGTGGTCTGCAGCTTCACCTCGCGCCGGTAGAACGCGACGCCCTTGCAGACGTGGCACGCGAAGTACTCGTCGAGCACCCGGACGGCCTGCGGAGTGTTTGCCATGCCGGGGAGCCTACTGACGGGATCAGGCGGCCGCGGCGGGTTCGCTGAACTGGGTGCGGTAGAGCTCCGCGTACAACCCGCCGGCGGCGATGAGCTCCGCGTGGGTGCCCTGCGCGGCCACCCGTCCGGCGTCGACGACGACGATCGTGTCGGCCGCCCGGACGGTCGACAGGCGGTGGGCGATCACGATGGAGGTGCGCCCGACGAGCGCCTCGTCGAGCGCGGCCTGCACGGCAGCCTCCGACTCCGAGTCGAGGTGCGCCGTCGCCTCGTCGAGCACCACGACGTCCGGGGCCTTGAGCAGCAGCCGGGCGATGGCGAGGCGCTGGCGCTCGCCGCCCGAGAGCCGGTAGCCCCGGTCGCCCACCACGGTCTCGATGCCCTCGGGGAGCCCAGCGACGAGCTGCCAGACGTGGGCCTGGCGCAGCGCGCGCTCGAGGTCGTCGTCGGTGGCGTCCGGGCGGGCGAGGCGCAGGTTGGCCGCGATCGTGTCGTGGAACAGGTGGGCCTCCTGGCTGACCACCCCGACGGTCGCGCGCAGCGACTCCTGGGTGATGTCGCGCAGGTCCTCGCCCGCGATCAGCACGGCGCCGCGCGTCGGGTCGTACATGCGCGTGACCAGCTGGGAGATCGTCGTCTTGCCCGCGCCGGACGGGCCGACGACGGCGAGCATGTGCCCGGCGGGAACGGTCAGGCTGATGTCGTGCAGCGTGTCGGCCACCGGGTCGTGGCGCAGGGCCGCGACCGACTCGAGCGACGCGAGGGACACCTCGTCGGCCGCGGGGTAGCGGAAGCCGACGTCGCGCAGCTCGACGTCCGCACCCCGGTTCGCGACGGCGGCGCGCAGGTCCCGGGCGTCGGGCTTGTCGGTGACGGTCGGCTCGAGGTCGAGCACCTCGAGCACGCGCTCGAAGCTGACCAGCGCCGTCATCACGTCGACCTGGACCGTCGACATCGCGGTGAGCGGGCCGTACAGGCGCCCGAGGTAGGCGGCGAGCGCGACGACGACGCCGACCGTCAGCTCGCCACGGATCGCGAGCACGCCGCCCGCGCCGTAGATGATCGCGATGGCGATCGACGCGAGCGTGGTGAGCCCGACGCGGAACCACGTGGCGTACAGCGCGCGGGTCACGCCGATGTCCCGCACGCGGGCCGCCTGGGTCGCGTAGGCCGCCGACTCGCGCGCGGGGTCGCCGAACACCTTGACCAGGTGCGCGCCCGCGACGTTGAACCGCTCGTTCATGATCTGCGCAGCGTCGGCGTTGCGCTCGTAGCTCTCGCGCGTGATCGCCGCGATGCGCTTGCCGAACCACCGGGCCGGCAGCACGAACGCGGGCAGCAGCACGAGCGACAGGGCGGTGAGCTCCCAGGACATCGAGAACATCGCCGCGAGCACGAACACGATGGTCAGCGAGTTGCTCACCACGTTCTGCAAGGTCGAGGTGAACGCCTGCTGGGCGCCGAGCACGTCGCCGTTGAGCCGCTGCACGAGAGCACCGGTGCGGGCGCGGCTGAAGAACGCGAGCGGCATGCGCTGCACGTGGTCGTACACCTGCGTGCGCAGGTCGAAGATGAGCCCTTCGCCGATCCGGGAGGAGACCCACCGGTCCGCGACGGACAGTCCTGCGCCGAGCAGCGCGAGGCCGGCGATCCCCGCCGCGAGCCGGACGACGCGCGCCGTGTCGCCGGTCGCGATGCCCTCGTCGATGAGGTTCTTGACCAGCAGCGGGGTCAGAGCTCCGGCGGCCGCCTCGAGCGCGATGAGGCCGACGAACGCCGCGAGCGCAGCGCGGTACGGGCGGGCGAAGCCGAGGATGCGGCGCAGGGTGTCGCGGGTCAGGCGCTGGTGCTTGACCGCGCCGTCCTTCATGAAGCCGCGCATCACGCTCGGGCCGCCGCTGGCCAGGGGGGTGGACATGGGCGCCTCCGGGGGGTCGATTCGCCGATGCTGAAGTTAACTCACTATGTGGTTGGTTCACAACCCGACGGGGATTCGGTAGCCTCACGGCCGTGAGCTACCACCCGACCGACGGCGCATCCGGGGAGTTCCTCGAGCTGCTCTACGGCGTGCTGCACTCGGTCCGGCGAGAGACCGCGGTGCTGCTGCGCTCAGTGGGAACCACTCCCGGGCAGCTGCGATTCCTGCGCACCCTGTCGCGGTGCGACGAGCCGCAGCGCCTGGGCTCGATCGCCGAGCGGCTCGACGTCGCGCCCCGGTCGGTCACCTCGAAGGTCGACCAGGCGGAGGCCGACGGCCACGTCCGCCGGATCGCCGACCCGACCGACCGCCGCGCGACGCTCATCGAGCTCACCGACGAGGGGCGCGCACTGCTCGCCGCCGTTGCGGCGCAGCAGCACGAGGGGGCCGCGGCGCGGCTCGGCGTGCTGGCCGAGGCGGACCGCGACGAGCTGCTACGCCTGCTCCGGGCGGTCAACGAGGCCTGATACGCGTCGGGTGCCGGCTCACGCCGGGCTGACCACGCACCACTCGTTGCCCTCGGGGTCGGCGAGCACCTGGAACGACCCGGCGACGTCGGCGTGCCGCGACCCGATGCGGCTCGCGCCGATGGACTCCGCCTGCGCGGTGGCCGCCTCGACGTCGTCGACGAGCACGTCGAGGTGCAGGCGGTTCTTCACCGACTTGGCTTCCGGCACGCGCTGGAACGCGATGAGCGGCGAGCCCGGCGCCTGCAGCCGGCACCAGTCCGGGTCGCGCAGCTCGGGCGTGCCGCCGAGCACCTGCGACCAGAACCCGGCGAGCGCCAGCGGATCGGCGCAGTCGACCACGACCTCGTCGAGCCGGCCGATCACTGCGCGCCCTCGCGCACCCGGTCGAGCAGCAGCAGCGAGATGTCGGTGACCTCGGGGACGCCCACGGTGTCGCCCGCGGCCGCGGCGACGCCGTCCGAGAGCATCACCGTGCAGAACGGGCACGCCGTCGCCACGACCGAGGCACCGGTGCCGATCGCCTCGCTGGCACGCGTCGTGCTGATCCGCGTGCCGATCGACTCCTCCATCCACATGCGGGCGCCGCCCGCGCCGCAGCAGAACGACTTCTCCTTGTTGCGCGGCATCTCCGCGATCGTCACGCCCGGCAGCGAAGCGAGCAGCTCGCGCGGCGGGGCGTAGATCTCGTTGTGCCGGCCCAGGTAGCACGGGTCGTGGTAGGTCACGTCGGTCGCGTCGGCGGGGGCGGGGCGCAGTCGTCCGTCGGCCACGAGCGTGTTGAGCAGCTCGGAGTGGTGCAGCACCTCGTACCGTCCGCCGAGCTGGGGGTACTCGCGCGAGATGGTGTTGAAGCAGTGCGCGCACGTCACGACGATGCGGCGGGCGCCCACCTCGTTGAGCACCTCGACGTTGGCGCTCGCGAGCGTCAGGTAGAGCAGCTCGTTGCCCGCGCGTCGGGCCGGATCGCCCGTGCAGCCCTCGCCGTCGCCCAGCACCGCGAAGCTGACGCCCGCGGTGTGCAGCAGCTCGGCCACCGCGCGGGTCGTGCGCTTGGCGCGGTCCTCGTACGCCCCGGCGCAGCCCACCCAGAACAGGTACTCGACGTCGGACGCAGACTCGACGTCCGCGCCGACGACGGGCACGTCGAACGGCAGCCCCTTGGCCCAGTCGAGCCGCGCGCGAGCGGGCAGCCCCCACGGGTTGCCCTGCCGCTCGAGCTTGGTGAAGGCGCCGCCCAGCTCCTTGGGGAACGCGGACTCCATGAGCACCTGGTAACGGCGCATGTCGACGATCGCGTCCACGTGCTCGATGTCGACCGGGCACTGCTGCACGCACGCACCGCACGTGGTGCAGGCCCACAGCGCGTCGGCGTCGATGACTCCCGTGCCGAGCAGGTCGAGCCCCGCGTGCGACTCGTCGCCCGCGCGCAGGTAGGGGGCGGTCGCGGCGGCGTGGTCGCGCAGCGCGAGCGTCACCGCCTTGGGGGACAGCGGCTTGTCCGTGGCCCAGGCCGGGCACTGGTCCTGGCAGCGGCCGCACTCGGTGCACGTGGAGAAGTCGAGCAGGCCCTTCCAGGTGAAGTCCTCGATCGCGCCGACACCGAGCCGCGCGTCATCGGGCAGGTCCTCGAGCGCCTCGAGGTCGACGGAGCCGTGCTGGGTCGTCAACGGCTGGAGCGGGCCGAGCGCGGGCCGGCCGTCGGCCTCGCGTCGCGCGTACACGTTGACGATCGCGAGGAACCGGTGCCAGGCGACGCCCATCGTCGGCTGCAGCCCGACGACGACGAACCACGACATCGACACCACGATCTTGACCGTGGCGACCACGACCACCGCGGACTCGAGCGTGTCCGTGGACCACGACGGTGCGAGCCAGGCGGTGAGCGGGAAGTGCAGCGCGCTCGCCGACCCCATCGCGTACTCGAGCGCGCGCAGCAGGATCACGCACAGGACGACGGCGGCGACCGTGGCCTCGACGAAGAACGCCTGGCCCTGGTTCGACCCGAAGAACCGCGACCGCCGCGCGTCCGCCCCGCGCGGCAGCAACCGCAGGCGGAGCACGAACAGCGCCGTGATCCCGATCAACGAGGCCCACGCGAAGGCCTCGATGACCCACTCCAACGGCCACAGGTGCCCGATGAGCGGGAGCGTGAAGCTCGGGTCGACCACCTGGCCGTAGCCGGTCAGCAGCGTGAGGAACAGCAGGGGGAACGACAGCATCACGACCCAGTGCGCCGCGCGGACCACGGGCCGGTGCTGGAACCGGCCGTGCCCGAGCACCTCGGCGAGCAGGCGCCGGGCGCGAGGGCCGACGGGCCGCCACCGACCGGGTGCGGTCCGCCCGACGCGCACGGTCCTGACGATCGCGGTCCCGCCGCGCGCGAAGACGGCCACCCCGACGACGGTCGCGACGACCACGAGCACCAGCGCGACCCACTGCAGCGTATTCACGCGGCCAACCTAGTGGGCGCGGGACGATGGCGAGCCGTTGGTAGAGTCTTGACCAATCCGCATGACCTCAAGGGGGCGCCGTCCGGCGTCCTCCGCGTGCCCGTTCCCGTTGCGTGCCGCACCCTGACAACACAACTGTTCGACCGCCCATCCCGCCCCGACAGGACGGAGACCGGACGCGTGCTGCTGCTGCTCGTCATCCACCTCGCTGCAGCCGTTGTCGCGCCCGTGCTCGTCCGGTGGTGGGGCCGGCGGGCCTTCTGGGTGCTGGCCCTCGCGCCGGCGAGCGCGGCGGTCTGGGCGCTGAGCTGGACCACGGCGGTCCGCGACGGGAACGGCCCGGTCGAGCGGGTCGAGTGGATACCGCAGCTGGGCCTCGAGCTCACGTTCCGGCTCGACACGCTGAGCTGGTTCATGACGCTCATCGTCGGCGGCGTGGGTGCGCTCGTCCTCTTCTACTGCGCGGGCTACTTCTCGACGAGCGCGCACGGCCTGGGCCGCTTCGGCGCGGTGTTCGTGGCGTTCGCGGGCGCGATGCTCGGCCTCGTCACGTCCGACGACATGCTGCTGCTGTTCGTGTTCTGGGAGCTCACGACGGTCACGTCGTACCTGCTCATCGGCCACTACAGCGATCGCAAGGCGAGCCGGCGCGCTGCGATGCAAGCCATCGTCATCACGACGGCCGGCGGGCTCGCGATGCTCATGGGCGTGCTGCTGCTCGGCGAGGCGGCAGGCACCTACCGGCTCTCGGAGGTCATCGCCCACCCGCCCGGCGGTACCGCGGCGACCGTCGCGATCTTCTGCCTGTTCGCCGGCGTCGCGACGAAGTCCGCCCTCATCCCCTTCCACTTCTGGCTGCCCGCCGCGATGGCGGCGCCGACCCCGGTGAGCGCCTACCTGCACGCGGCGGCCATGGTGAAGGCGGGCATCTACCTCGTGGCGCGATTCGCGCCCGCGTACTCCACGCACCTGTCGTGGCGCTGGTGCGTGGTGGTCCTCGGCGGCGGGACGCTGCTGCTCGGTGGCTACCGCGCGCTTCGGCAGCACGACCTCAAGCTGGTGCTCGCGTTCGGCACGGTCAGCCAGCTCGGGCTCATCACGCTGCTCGTCGGGCTCGGCTCGCGCGCGACCGCGCTCGCGGGGCTCGCGATGCTCGGCGCGCACGCGATGTTCAAGGCCGCGCTGTTCCTCGTCGTCGGCGTGGTCGACGCCGCGACCGGGACGCGCGACCTGCGTCGCCTGTCCGGCGTGGGCCGCGAGCTGCCGCTCACCGCACTCGCGGGCGCGCTGGCCACCGCGAGCATGATCGGCCTGCCGCCGTTCGCGGGCTACGTCGCCAAGGAGGCCGGCCTCGAGGCGCTCGGGCACCTCGACGAGGGGTCCGCGGGTCCCGTCGTGCTGGTGGCGGTGGCGATCGGCTCGGTGCTGACCGTCGCGTACGGGCTGCGGCTGTGGTGGGGTGCCTTCGCGACGAAGCGCGCGCTTGTCCCCGCCTCCGCGATCGTCGCCGACGCCGTGGCGACCCAGGTGGACGGCGCGAGCAGCCCGGGCACGACGACGCGGCTGGACCTCGTCGAGGGCGCCGAGCCCGCGGCGATCACGCACCCGTCGCTCATGCTCGTCTGGCCCGCGATGATCCTGGCCGTGCTCGGCCTCGCGGTCGCGCTGCTGCCGCAGCTCGGGGAGAACCTCCTGCTGCCGTACGCCAACACCTACCCCGACGGCGAGCCCGGCCACCTGACCCTGTGGGCCGGCTTCACGCCCACATTCGCGCTGACGCTCGGCATCCTCGCGGCCGGGGTGGCGCTCTGGCTGCTGCGCGACAAGGTCGAGCGCCTGCAGTCCGGCGCGTACCGCGGCCCCGAGGCGGACCGCGTCTACCGCCGGTTCATGCGGCGCCTCGACGACGTCGCCGCCGACGTCACGGCGATCACGCAGCGTGGTTCGCTGCCCCTCTACCTCGGCATCATCCTCGCGGTGTTCGTGCTGGCGGTCGGCCTGACGGCGCTCACGCAGACCGCGTGGCCGCGCGACCTCAAGGCGTACGACCAGCCCGCGCAGGTGGTGTTCGCCGCCGCGGCGATCGCGTCGGCCGTGCTCGTCGCCCGCGCCCGACGACGCCTCAAGGCCGTCATCCTGCTCGGCATCGGCGGGTACGCCGTGGCCGGGCTGTTCCTGCTGCACGGTGCGCCCGACCTCGCCCTCACGCAGGTGCTGGTCGAGACCGTGACGCTGGTCGTGTTCGTCCTCGTGCTGCGGCGCCTGCCCCCGTACTTCTCCGACCGGCCGCTCGCCGCCTCGCGCTGGGTGCGGCTCGGGATCGGGCTCGCCGTGGGCCTGACGGTCGCGGGCGTCGCGCTCGTCGCGCCGGGCGCGCGGATCCACGCGCCCGTGTCCAAGGACTTCGCCGACGAGGCCGTCACGTGGGGCGGCGGGCACAACATCGTCAACGTCACGCTCGTCGACATCCGCGCGTGGGACACGATGGGCGAGATCTCGGTGCTCCTCGTGGCGGCGACCGGGGTCGCCTCGCTCGTGTTCCTGTCGCGGCGCGGCGGGCAGATCTTCCGCGCCGACGAGGCGCGCGCCGAGCGGCACGTCTGGGCGGGTCCCGACCCGATGGCGCCGCTGCGCAGGAGCACCGACCAGGCGCGCGTCGACGCGCCGGCGACCGACCGCGAGTGGCTGCGTGCGGGCAGCACCCTGGCCCCCCAGCGACGGTCGGTGATCTTCGAGGTCGTCGTGCGCCTGCTCTACCAGACGATGATCGTCTACTCGCTGTTCCTGCTGTTCAGCGGCCACAACGCGCCGGGCGGCGGCTTCGCCGCGGGCCTGGTCACGGGCATCGCGCTCATCGTGCGGTACCTCGCGGGCGGTCGGTACGAGCTGGGCGAGGCCGCGCCGGTCCAGCCGGGCCTGCTGCTGGGGCTCGGCCTGTTCCTGTCCGCCGGCGTGGGCCTGTTCGCGCTCGCGATCGGCGGGTCGGTGCTGCAGTCCTGGATCATCGACATCCACCTGCCCGTCGTCGGCGACCTGCACCTGGTGACGAGCGTGTTCTTCGACGTGGGCGTGTACCTGGTGGTCGTCGGGCTCGTGCTCGACATCCTGCGATCGCTCGGCGCCGAGCTCGACCGGCGTGCGGAGACCGGCGAGGACGCCGCGTTCGGCTCGGACGACGGCGTGCGGATCGGGGGCCGTCGATGATCGACATGACCCCCAACCTCGTCCTGGTCGTCACGATCGGCGTGCTCTTCACCGCGGGCGTCTACCTGCTGCTCGAGCGCTCGCTGTCGCGCGTGCTGCTCGGCGTGATCCTGCTGGGCAACGGCGCGAACCTGCTGTTCCTCGTCGCGGGCGGCGCGGCGGGGCGGCCCCCGATCGTGGGCGTCGAGCCCGAGGGGCAGATGAGCGACCCGCTCCCGCAGGCCATGGTGCTGACCGCCATCGTCATCACGCTCGGCATGACCGCCTTCCTGCTCGCGATGGCCTACCGCTCGTGGCAGCTGCACCGGCACGACGAGGTGCAGGACGACGTCGAGGACCGCCGCATCGCGCGCCTCGCGGCGATCGACGAGCGCGCCACGGCCGACGCAGACACCGAGGACAGCTCGGAGACGCTGGACGAAGAGGCAGCGACCGCGCGCGACGAGACCGACGACGGCCTCCCGGCGGACGAGGTGCGCCGATGACCGACTGGACCTGGCTCGTCCCTCTGCCCGTGGTGATCCCGCTGTTCGCCGCGGGGCTCGCGCTCGCGCTCTACCGCCGGCCCCGCCTGCAGCCCATCGTCTCGGTGACCGCGCTGTCGCTCGTGCTGGTCGCGTCGGTGATGCTGCTCGTGCTCGTCGACGACGGGCCGCTCGTGGTGGACGTCGGCGACTGGGCCGCGCCCGTGGGCATCGACCTCGTCGCCGACCGCCTCTCGGCGCTGATGCTCACGATCTCGTCGGCCGTCACCCTCTGCGTCCTGCTCTACTCGCTCGCGCAGGGCCGGGACGACGACGAGGAGTCCGCGCCCGTCTCGATCTACCACCCGACCTACCTGGTGCTGACCGCCGGTGTCGCGAACGCCTTCCTGTCGGGCGACCTGTTCAACATCTACGTAGGCTTCGAGATCCTGCTCGCGGCCTCGTTCGTGCTGCTGACCCTCGGCGGGACGGGCGAGCGGATCCGCGCGGGCAGCATCTACGTGGTCGTCGCGCTGCTCTCGTCGGTGCTGTTCCTGGTGGCGATCGCGCTGATCTACGCCGCGACGGGCACGGTGAACCTCGCGCAGCTGGCGATCCGGCTCCCCGAGGTCGACCCCGGCATCCGGCTCGTGCTGCAGGTGCTGCTGCTGCTCGCGTTCGCGATCAAGGCGGCGATCTTCCCGCTCTCGGCCTGGCTGCCGGACTCCTACCCGACCGCGCCGGCGCCCGTCACGGCCGTGTTCGCGGGCCTGCTCACCAAGGTCGGCGTCTACGCCATCATCCGCACCCAGACGCTGCTGTTCCCGGAGGGCCGGCTCGACGACGTCCTCATGTGGCTCGCGCTCGCGACGATGCTCATCGGCATCCTCGGCGCCGTCGCGCAGGACGACATCAAGCGACTCCTGTCCTTCACGCTCGTGAGCCACATCGGCTACATGGTGTTCGGCATCGCGCTCTCGTCCGACGCGGGCTGGTCCGCCTCCATCTACTACGTGGCGCACCACATCACGGTGCAGACCGCGCTGTTCCTGGTGGTGGGTCTGGTCGAACGCGTGGGCGGCTCGACGTCGCTGACCAGGCTGGGCGGCCTCGCGCGCGTGGCGCCCGTGCTCGCGATCCTGTTCTTCGTGCCGGCCATGAACCTCGCGGGGATCCCGCCGCTGTCCGGGTTCCTGGGCAAGCTCGGGCTCCTCGAGGCCGGCGTCCACACCGGCACACCGCTCGCGTACGTGCTCGTCGTCGGCGGGATCGCGACCTCGCTGCTCACGCTGTACGCGCTCGTGAAGGCGTGGAACAAGGCGTTCTGGCAGACCCCCGAGGTCGAGCCGCGGCCCGTCCACCTGCCGTTCGGCATGGTCGGCCCCGCCGCGGCGCTCATCGGCGTCGGCCTGGTGCTGACCTTCGCCGGCGGCCCGCTGTACGCGTACACCGAGCGGGCGTCCGAGGCGCTCGTCGAGCGCACGCCGTACATCGACGCGGTGCTCCCCGACGGCGAGCGAGGCACGGGTGACTCCGCAGACCTCGCCGGACGCGACGGCCACGTGACGATCAACCTGGGCGGAGGTGACGGATGAGCCTGCACCCGCGTCGCGCCAAGCCGCGCGCCCAGTGGGGGACGGTCGCGTGGCTGACCGTCGTCTGGGTCCTGCTGTGGGGGGACCTCTCGGTCGGCAACGTCCTGGCGGGCATCCTCATCGGCCTCGCCGTCACCACCGGACTGCGGATGGCGCCGCTCGCGTTCCACGGCCGGGTCCGGCCGCTCGGCGTGCTCCGGCTCGCGGCGCGCTTCGCGGTCGACCTCGTGCGCGCGTCCTTCGAGGTCAGCGCGCTGGCCCTGCGGCCCCGCTACACGCCGCGCGGCGCGGTCATCGGCGTCCAGCTGCGCAGCCACTCCGACCTCTACCTGACGATGACCGCCGAGCTGTGCTCGCTCGTGCCTGGGTCGCTCGTGGTCGAGGCGCACCGGCTCACGGGCGTGCTCTACCTGCACGTGCTCGACGTGCGGCAGTCGGGCGGCATCGAGGCGGCACGGCAGTCGGTGCTGGACCAGGAGGAACGCGTCCTTCGCGCGTTCGCCTCGAACGCCGAGCTCGCCGCGGCGGGACTGGAGGTGCGCTCATGACCTGGGTGGTCGGAGTGTGCGGCGTGCTGCTCACGGTCGCGCTCGTGCTGGCCGTGGTCCGCGCGGAGAAGGGGCCCTCGATCCTCGACCGGACCGTCGCGCTGGACATCGTCGTCACGACGATGATCGCGGCGGTGGCCCTCTACGCGGCCGTCGAGCGGCGCGCGGACGTCGTGCCGGTGCTCGTCGTCCTGTCGCTCGTCGGCTTCGTCGGCTCGGTGACCGTCGCGCGCTTCGCCTCGGTCGAGCCCGAGGGCGAAGGGCGCGTGCGCACGCGCGAGGAGGTCGCGGCCGAGGACCGCGCGCGCCGCGAGGCCGAGGAGGGCGGCGGCACCGACGAGCACGGCGGCGCGGCCGAGGGGGAGGTCCGATGAGCTGGGACACGGTGGCCGATGTCGCCTCGGCGATCTGCCTGCTCGGCGGGGCGTTCCTCGCGCTCGCGGCCGGCGTGGGCGTGCTGCGCTTCCCCGACCTGCTCTCACGCATGCACGCGGGCACCAAGCCGCAGGTGCTGGGCCTGGTGCTCGTGCTGATCGGGCTCGCGCTGCGGCTGCGCTCCGGCGGCGCGGTGTGGGCCCTGGTGCTCGTCGCGATCTTCCAGATGCTGACCGCGCCGGTCGCCGCGCACATGGTCGGCCGGGCGGGCTACCGCACGGGCAAGGTGCGGCGCGACCTGCTCGTCGTCGACGAGCTGACCAACGACCTCGACCGCGTGCGCGAGGACGACGAGGACTAGGCGAGCAGCCGGCGACCGTGCCGTGCGGTCAGGCTCGCGACGACCACCCACGCGCCCACGAGCGCCCCGAACAGGGCCATCGACGACCAGGTGAACAACGTCGCGCCCGTCTCGGCGGCGAGCGCGCTGGTCCCGGTCACCACGGTGCCCACGGGGAAGGTGAAGCTCCACCACGGCATCCCGAACGGCGGCCGGACCCGCAGCGTGGTGACCAGCGCGTAGGCGAGCCAGGTCATCGCGAGCGCCCAGACGACGACGCCGTACGCGAGCGCGAACGGGCGCGCGCCCGTCGAACCCGCGAGCCCGTGCACCGCGGTGATCGACTGGCCGAGCGGGCCGAGCACGATCCAGAGCGTCGGCACGAGCGCAGCGGGCCCGACGCCGTTCGCAGCCACCTGCCGCCAGATGCGGACCATCACCACGGCGCTCGCGACGAGGGCCACCGCGAGCAGCGCGCAGCACGTCGTGAGCATCGCCGTCCGCGCAAGCCCGGCGGCCATCTGGTGCAGCAGCACGCTGCCGGTCGCGGCCGAGACCATCGGCGGGACCACCGGCATGAGCCACCCGCCGAAGGCGGCGCCTCGATGGCTGTGCCGCGGCACGACGACGGCGCACACGAGACCGGCGACGGTGCCCAGCACCCACAGCGTCCAGCCGGTCGCGAGCGCGACGGGCCGGCCGACCAGGTCCACGCCGAGCACGACGGCGCCCGAGCCGATCGTGAGCAGTGCCATGGGGGCCGCGCCGTAGTAGTTGCCGGCCACGGGGTGGCGCAGGTGCGACCGCGCGGCGGCGGGGAAACGGACCCGGTGCACCGTGCGCGCGTAGACCACGGCCAGAAGCAGCGCGACGGCCACGAGCCAGACCAGGCGCGCGAACGCGTGCAGCACGGGTGCCTGCACGGGCAGGCCGGCCGCGGAGGTGGCGACGATGCCCGTCCCCATCACCGTCGCGTACCAGTTCGGCCCGACGTCGGACAGGCGCGGCCAGGTCGTGCGGCTGGTCGGGTCGAGGCTGAGGGTCGTGCTCATGGCTCCAGCGTCATGCCGGGGAAGACCGGCCGGTAGCGGTGTCGACCTGATCGAGTCATCAGATGTCCTGATGGCTGGACATAGGATCGCGTGATGAGTCTGACGCACGTGCCCGACCTCGACTCGCTCCAGCTGCTGATCCGAGTGGCCACCACCGGCAGCCTCGGGCAGGCCGCCGCGGAGCACGGGATCAGCCAGCCGGCCGTCTCGGCGCGGGTGCGGAGCATGGAACGCCTGGTGGGCTTCCCGCTGGTGAACCGCAGCGCGCGCGGCTCCACCCTCACCGCCAACGGGTCGCTCCTGGTCGAGTGGGCGAGAGACGTCCTGCACGCGGCCGACGTGGTCGAGGCGGGCATCGGCTCCCTGCGCCGCGACCGTCAGGGCCGGCTGCGCGTCGCCGCGAGCCTGACGGTCGCCGAGCACCTGCTGCCGCTCTGGCTGGTCCGGCTCGCGTCGAGCCGCCCAGAGACGGCCGTCAGCCTGTCGGCGCTCAACTCGGCGGACGTGGCCGCGGCCGTCCTCGACGGCGCCGCCGACCTGGGCTTCGTCGAGGGGCCGCGGATCGGCGCGGGCCTCGAGTCCCAGACCGTGGCGCACGACCGGCTCGTGGTCGTCGTGCCGCCGGGCCATCCGTGGGCGCGCCTGCGCAGGCCGCTCGACCCCGAGACGCTCGCCGGGACGCGCCTCGTGCAGCGCGAGCCCACGTCGGGGACGCGCACCGCGCTCGAGTCCGCGCTCGACCCGTGGGCGCCGCTGGCGACCCCGCTGCTCGAGCTGGCCAGCACGAGCGCGGTGCGGGCCGCCGTCGCGGCCGGTGCGGGGCCCGCCGTGCTGAGCGAGCTCGCGGTGGCCGACGACCTCCCGGCCGGGCGGCTGGTGGCGGTGCCCGTCCGGGACATCGACCTGACGCGTGCGCTGCGTGCGGTGTGGCCTCGGGGTCAGCGGCCGACGGGTGCCGCTCGGGACCTGCTCGCGATCGCGACGGCGCCGCCGGCGACGCGGCGCCGGGCGAGAACATCCGCCGTCGAGCACGCGTAGGGTTCGAGCGCCGCGCCGACGCCCGTCGGCCGCGTCACCCGAGCAGTCGAGGACCCTGTGAGCCTGATCCGCCTGAACAACGTCAGCATGCAGTTCGACGACCAGGTGGTGCTGCGCGAGGCGTTCCTCAAGCTGCGCGACGGGGACCGCGTCGGGCTCGTCGGGCGCAACGGCACGGGCAAGACCACGTTCCTCGAGCTGATCCTCGGCCGCAAGGAGCCCACGGGCGGAACGGTCGAGAAGAACCTGGGCCTGTCCATCGGCTACTTCTCGCAGTTCTCCGAGCTCTCGGGCGAACGCAGCGTGGCCGACGAGCTGAGCGAGCTCTTCCCGGAGGTCCACGCGACGCAGGCGCGGCTCGACGCGATCGGGGAGCGCCTGGGCGAGGCCGTGCCCGACGACGAGCTGAACCGCCTGCTGAGCGAGCAGTCCGAGCTGTTCGAGCGCATGGAGGCGCTCGACGGCTGGTCGTACGAGAACACGATCGACACGGTCCTGACCCGGCTCGGCTTCGACGCCGAGCGGCGCGTGCTGCCCGTCGACCAGCTGTCCGGCGGCTGGCGCAACCGCGCGGCACTGGCCCGGATCCTGGTCCAGGGGCCCGACGTGCTGCTCCTCGACGAGCCGACCAACTTCCTCGACCTGGCCGGCGTGCGCTGGATCGAGAACTGGCTCCAGACGTACCCGGGCGCGGTGCTGGTGGTGTCGCACGACCGGCAGTTCCTCGACGGCGCGGTCACCAGGATCGTGGAGATCGAGAACCGACGGCTGCACGAGTACGAGGGCGGCTACTCCGCGTACGTCCGGGCCAAGGCCGCGCGGATCAAGACGCTCGAGCGGCAGTTCGCGCACGAGGAGGAGCTGCTCGCCTACGAGGCCGAGGCGAGCGACGCGCGCCGCCAGGCGGTCAAGGAGCGCGGCACGGCCCGCCGGCTCGCCGACATCAAGAAGCGCCAGGCGCCGCGACCGGTCGACGAGATCATCACGACGATCTACGCCGACCTGCACGTGAGCGAGAACCTGGTCCAGGTCGAGGGGATCAGCAAGGGCTTCGGCGGCGACCCGCTGTTCCAGGCACTGTCCTTCTCGCTGCACCGGCGTGACCGGGTCGCGGTGGTCGGCGCCAACGGGTCGGGGAAGTCGACGCTGCTGGACGTCCTGACCGAGGTGACCGAGCCGGACTCGGGTCGGATCGTGTGGCGCAAGGGCGCGTCGTTCGTGTCGTACAACCGCGTCGTCGCCGAGCTGGACGAGGCCGACACCGTCGCGCACTTCATCAGCGCCGCGCCCGGGACCCTCGCGTACAGCGCGACCAAGAAGAACGTGAACCGGTTCCTGACGATGCTGCAGTTCTCGGAGGCCGAGCTGAAGCAGAAGATCGGCACGCTCTCCGGTGGGCAGCGGGCACGCGTCGCGATCGCGTCGTGCCTGCTGTCGGGGGCGTCGGTCATCGTGCTCGACGAGCCGACCAACCACCTCGACCTCGCCAGCGCGCAGGTGATGGAGCGCGCGCTGATCCACTTCCCGGGCGCGGTCGTCGTCGTCAGCCACGACAGGTTCTTCATCGACAAGGTCGCCGACCGGCTGCTCACGTTCGACGGCGCCGGCGGGGTGCTCGAGAGCGCGGCGACGGGCGCCTTGTGAGCTGAGGGCGCACACTGGCCCGATGTCCGACTGGAACGAGAGCATCATCGAGGAGTTCCGCGCCAACGGCGGGACCGTGGAGACGGCAGGGTTCGGGCGCGGGCTCGTCCTCCTGCACCACCTGGGGGCCAAGACCGGGACCGAGCGCGTCAGCCCGGTCGCCGCGATCCGCGACACCGACGACACCTGGTTGATCGCCGCGTCGAAGGGCGGGGCGCCGACCAACCCGGCCTGGTTCCACAACCTCCTGGCGCACCCCGACGTGAGCATCGAGACGCCCGACGACGGCACGGTCGACGTGCGCGCCGAGCAGCTGCTCGACGCCGACCGCGACGCCGCGTGGGAGCGGTTCAAGCAGCGCTCGGCCGGCTTCGCGTCCTACGAGGCCAAGACGACCCGCACGATCCCGGTCCTGGCGCTGCGCCGCCGCTGACTCAGGCGTCGGCCAGCTCCGGGGCCCGTGATCTGCTGGGCCAGAGTCGGCGCTCCGGGCGCAGGCTCATGGGCACCGTGACCGCGAGCACCGTGAGCCACCACGCCGAGTAGTCGATGCCCAGCAGCCACCAGATGCTCGTGTGCATGACGATCGTCGCCAGGGCGAACGGGATGCGGGTCTGCCGGATCGCGAGCCAGACCGGCGCCGTGAGCTCGAGCGCCAGCGCACCGCCGGCCAGCCCCTGCGCGAGCCAGGAGTGGTCCGCGACGAAGGTGGCGAGGTCGGCGGAACGCGACACCGCACCTTGGCGCAGCACCCAGCTCATGTTGTCGCTGAACACCCAGTGCAGCCCGGAGTGGTGCAGCTTCTGGGCGCCGGTCAGGAAGTAGACGCACGCCATCACGGCGAGGGCCGCGCGCGGCGGCCAGCCCCAGCGGACCGTCGTGCCGGTCTCGCCGCGGGCCGGAGGCGTGGCGAACAGCAGCGGGAACGCGACCGTCACGGTGAGCACGTCGTTGTGCATGACCTTGCCCGACGCGCCCCACCAGGCGCACAGCGCGACGTACGCACCCCACGCCACACCGAACGCGAGCCGCGTGCGGCGCCTGGCGACGACGAGGGCCACCGCGGTGACGCCCACGACCTCGAGCGCGACGAGCAGCCACGCCGGCGGCGACCCGGGGTACCAAGCCATCACGTTCACGTGCTGCGTCAGGATCGCCGGGCGTTGCGCGATCGTCGTCCACTCGTGGTTCAGCAGCCGCCACCCGATGACGAGCGCGACGAGCGTCTGCACCTCGACGAGGCGGTACCAGGGTCCGGGCGCGGTCAGCGCGGCGTCGGCCCGGGCGCTCAGGCGCGTCACGGCGTGACCCGCACGACGACCGTCTGCGCGGTGATCTGCGGGACGCCCGCAGGATCGGGCCGGCGCGTGGTCCGCACCAGCTCGACGGCCGCGACGTCGGCGGGGTCGATGCCCGCTGCATCGAGCCACGCGAGCACCTTGGCGTGCTGCGTCGTCGGGCTCTCGTGCGCGAGGTCGGCGTACTGGTGCGTCGTGGACCTGAACACCTGGTTCTGCGGCAGGCTCACCGGAGCCGAGGTGCCGTCGGGTGCGATCGCCACGAGGGCGAAGCCCGATGACGTGCCCGTGCGGACCGTGGAGAACAGCCGGAACGCGGTGAGCGGCCACGCCTCGAGACCGGTGGCCGCCACCAGCAGCAGCACGACGACCGTGCCGACCGTCACCCGTCGTGCGAGCCGTCGTTGTCGATCGGCGTCCGTGGTCGTCTCGGTCGTCATTCCGCCCCCTTCGCGCGACCCCTGCCAGGTCACCCGAACGGCCACTATGCCAGCGCCGCGCGCCCCGCGGGCGGAAACGGCCGGTGGACCGCACGGGTGCTTAGATCGAACCGTGGCACGCGCGGAGGTCGTCGTCGTCGGATCCGGTCCCAACGGGCTGGCCGCGGCCGTGACCTGCGCACGCGCAGGACTGCGGGTGACGGTCCTCGAGGCGCAGCCGACGACCGGAGGCGGGGCCCGCACCCTCGACCTCGGCCTGGCCGACGGCATCGTGCACGACCTGTGCTCGGCCGTGCACCCGATGGCGTGGGCGTCGCCGTTCTTCGCCGCGTTCGACCTGCGCTCCCGGGGCGTGGAGCTGCTCTCGCCCGACGTCTCGTTCGCCCAGCCGCTGCCCGACGGGCGTGCCGGGCTGGCCTACCGGTCGCTCGACGAGACGGTCGCCGGGCTCGGCGTCGACGGCGGTGCGTGGCGCTCGCTCGTCGGGCGCCTGGCCGAGGGCCACGAGCACACGATCGCGGTCGCGCTCGGCGACAAGCGCTCGATCCCGACGAGCGTGCTGCGGGGCGGGATCACGACGGCCGCGGCCTTCGGGCTGGCGGTGCTCGAGCAGGGCACGCGCTCGTGGGACCGCCGGTTCGTCGACGACGTCGCGCCGGCCCTGCTCACGGGCGTCGCCGCGCACGCGATCACCCCGCTGCCGTCGTTCGCGGCCGCGGGCACGGCGATCCTGCTCGCGTCGCTCGCGCACGCCGGCGACGGGTGGCCGATCCCACGCGGCGGCTCCGGCGCGATCACGGACGCGCTCGTCGCCGACCTGGTGGCCCACGGCGGCGAGATCGTGACCGGGGAGCGCGTCGCGTCCTTCGCCGACCTGCCGCCCGCGCACGCGTACCTGTTCGACACCACGCCGCGCACCGTCGTGCAGGTGCTGGGCGAGCGGATCCCGCCGCGTCACCGGCGCGCGCTCGAGTCGTTCCGGTACGGGAACGCGGCCGCCAAGGTGGACTTCGTGCTCAGCGGGCCGGTGCCGTGGACCGTCCCCGAGGTGGGCCGGGCGGGTACGGTGCACGTGGGCGGGACGCGCGCCGAGATGGCGCATGCCGAGGGCGAGGTCGCTGCCGGGCGCCACGCGGAGCGGCCCATGGTCCTGGTCAGCGACCCGTCGGTGGTCGACGAGACCCGGCGCGGGCCTGCAGCAGCCGGCGGCCTGAGGCCGCTGTGGAGCTACGCGCACGTGCCGTCGGGCTCGGATGTGGACGTGACCGAGGCGGTGACCGCCCACATCGAGCGGTACGCGCCGGGGTTCCGCGACGTCGTCGTCGCGAGCCGCTGCATCCCCGCGGCGCACATGAGCGACCACAACGAGAACTACGTGGGCGGCGACATCTCGGCCGGGTCCGTCGACATCCGGCAGATGTTCGCCCGCCCGACCGCGTCGTTCGAGCCGTACGCGGCGGGTCGTGACGGCGTCTACCTGTGCTCCGCATCCACCCCGCCGGGACCGGGCGTGCACGGGCTCAGCGGGTGGTACGCCGCGAAGCGCGCGCTGCGCGAGTGCTTCGGCATCACGCAGGCGCCGAGCCTCGCGCCGAGCGCCTGACGGCCGCTTCGCACACGTGGCAGGCGGACGCCTCCGTCCGCCTCGTCAGTCCTTGTCGTGGATGCTCGACGTGAGCTTGGCGGCGCCACGCGTGGCGAGCACCCGGGACACGGCGACGAGCGCACCGGTCACCGCCGTCGCTGCAACCAGCTCGGCGAGGCCGGAGTCGCCCTCGTCGTCCGCCGCGGGTGGCTTGTGCCCGGTGCGGGCCTTCCACACCTGGGTGATGAGCTTCTGGGCCACCCAGGCGGCGGCCAGCGCGGCGGCCGCGCCGACGAGCTTGGCGGCGAACGACTCGTGGCGCTCTTCGTCCGACATGGAGACTCCTTCGGTTCCGGTGACGGGGGTCTGCTCACGACGGTAGTGCCGCTGCGGTGCCCGTGTCGCCCGGGCGTACGATGTCGGACGAACGACAGGGGAGCGTCAGGTCACAGGCCTGGACGCTGAGAGTGCGGACATCCGCAGACCCTCGAACCTGATCCGGTTCACACCGGCGTAGGGAGTCGGGCTCTTCATCGCCGTCGTCGGACGCGCGAGCGCGGCCGGCGGCGGGGACCCCTCCAGACGATGGAGGACGACGCACACATGCCGA
>JBCECL010000039.1:0-33706 GCA_039207135.1 Brevundimonas sp. | reverse complement strand
CCGGCGACGCAGTCACGTTTCAGTCGTTGTGGAGCGACGACGTGCGATGCACCCCGCACCAGTTCGATCCGACCTCAATCCTCGGTGCGCCACTCGCAATCAATGAAACGGGTGATGGGTTCACACTCACGAGTGGGAACGGCGAACACACCGTCTCGTTGCGAAGCAGTGGCATTGCTGCAGACAAGGCTGCACTCGAACTGGAAGACGAGGCCCTGGCGGCTGAGCGAGCGGCCGTGGCCGCAGATCCGGACAGCCTCGCTCGGGTCGTCGCAGCGAAGAGGGCGGCGCGCGCGGCTCACGATGCTGAGGCGAAGGCCGCCGCAACGGCAAGTGCACGGAGCGACGACCCCAATCCTCACCACTGGCCCACCGGCATCTTCGAAGATCCCGAAGGTCCAGCTCCGGGAATGGTGTTCCTGGGATCCAACCGCTGGGTTGGAGACGCGGGTGACGGAGTCGTGGCGGTCTATGCCGGAGTCTCGGGCGCGGATGCCACAACGGGGCGCCTCATGATCATGGACCCCGCCGACAGCGCGCCAGCGATCGTTGACCTCGCGGGCTCCGGCAAGCTCCACGTCGAATCAGCCGATGGGTCCCGACTCACCATCAAGGATGCCCACGGCGCCATCCACGTCTTCGACGTCGCAACGGTGGCGTGGAGGAACTGACGGGTTCGTTCGCCGACGCCATGGTGGCATCTCGCGACAGCAGGGACGGGTCGGGTGCCTAAGCCGCCTCGGCCTTGCCCCGCCGCCAGTACCCCATGAACGCCACGGCCTTCCGGTCCACGCCGCACTCGGTGACCAGGTGCCGCCGCAGGGTCTTGATGACCCCGGACTCCCCGGCCAGCCACGCGTACATCGCGGCCATCTCCCGCAGGGGGTTGCCGTCCTCGTCGACAGGCACCTCCCACAGCAGGTCCTCGTCGACGTCCTCGAGCTCGACGTCGCCGGCGGGCGCCTGGCCCGGGAGCATGCGGGCCGCCGCGGCGCGGACGGCGGGGACCAGCAGCGAGCCGTGCTCGCGGCCGTCGCGGCCGAGCCAGCGGACCGTCATGCCCGCGGGTGCGGCCAGGTCGAAGTGGTCGTAGGAGGTCGGCATCTCGATGAGTGCCTCGCCGCGCGCGTCGGCGGGCAGCCGCTCCAGGATCCCCGCGATGGCGGGCAGCGCGGTCTCGTCGCCCGCGATGAGCAGGCGGTCGGTGACCGCCGGGGGGACGAAGTCGACGCCGCCGTGCGGGCCGACCGCGCTGGCGTTGGGGCCGGCCAGGACGAGCTCGTCGCCCGGCGCCGCACTCAGGGCCCAGCGGGAGGCGGGGCCGAGGTCGCCGTGGAGCACCACGTCGACGTCCACCTCGCGCTGCTCGGGCCGCACGCCGCGGGCGGTGTACGTGCGCATGGGGTGGCGGCGGTCGTCGGGCAGGGAGCGCCAGTGGCCGTACCAGTCGTCGGTGGCCTCGAGCGAGAGCAGCTCGTCGTACGAGGCGTTCTCGAGCGGGAGGAAGAACTTGATGCGCTGGTCGAAGCCGTTGTCCGCGAAGCGGTCGAGGTCGTCGCCCGTGAACGTCACGCGCAGCACGCTCGGGCACAGGCGGCGCACGGCCGCGACCTGCACCGCGAACATGCGGAAGGTCGGCTCGGTCGCGATCGCGGTCGTCACGAACCCAGGATAAGCACAAGGTGAGGCTTGCCTAAATCCCCTATGGGCGTGAGACGCGGCACGATGCGGGCATGGGTCGAGCGCAGCGCACCGCCGGGACGGCGACGTTCTGGGACGTGCTGCGGCGCTGGGCCGGCTACGGACGGACGACCGAGCAGGACCTGGCAGACCTTGCCGCGGGCGTCCCCCTCACGCTCGTCGTCTACCCGCTGGACGCGCCGAAGCACCGCCGGTACGTCACGCTCGCGGCGACGGACGAGGCGCGCGCGTCGCTCGAGGCCGTGATCGGCAGTGGCCCGCACCGGGTGTTCCGAGCCGATCGGCCGGCCGCCGTCGAGCAGGACTTCCGGATGGTCGAGGGCACCGACGCGCACGGGTCCGAGTGGCGCGTCGCGATCCCGCGCGTGGACGTGCCCGTGCTGCGCGCGGCGCTGCGCGCGATGTGGCCGCCGCCGGAGCGCCGCCGCGCCTAGAGCGACGCCGTGAACTCCCGGGCCAGCCGCTCGACCGCGGGCCAGTCGGACGCCGCGAGGTCGGTGGCCCGCACGACGCCGGATCCGGCCGTGACCGCGTACGCGCCGGAGTCGAGGTAGACGCGGGCGTTGTCCGAGTCGATGCCGCCAGACGCGACCAGCGGCACGCCGGGCAGCGGACCGCTCAGGTGACGGAAGTACGCGGGCCCGACGGTCTGCGCGGGGAAGATCTTCACCGCGGCCGCGCCCAGCTCGAGCGCCCGCAGCACCTCGGACGGCGTGAGCGCGCCCATGAGCAGCTCCACCCCGGCATCGGCGGCCACCTCGGCGACGGCCGGGACGATGCCGGGCGTCACGAGGAACTGCGCGCCGGCCTCGATGGCCGACGCCGCCTGGGCCCCGGTCAGCACCGTGCCCGCGCCGACGATGCCGCCGGCCTCGCTGACGGCCGCGATGTGCCGCTCGACCGACGGGGTGGTGAAGGTCAGCTCCATCACGCGGATGCCGCCGCGCGCGAGCGCCGCGGAGAGCTCGGCCGCGTCGGGGATCTCGGGGGCGCGGACGAGGGCGACGACGCGGTCGGCGCCGAGGGTCTCCAGGATGGTCATGAGCCGTTCCGATCGAGGGGGCGGAGCGCGCGGCCCGCGAGCGCGGGCGTGCGGAGGCCGTCGCGCATGGCGACCTGGCCGTTGACGACGACGCACACGATGCCCTCCGCGGGGCGGCGAGGTTCGTCGAAGGTCGCGGCGTCACGGACCGACGCCGGGTCGAACAGCACGAGGTCGGCCGCGAACCCCTCGCGGACCAGGCCGCGATCCGTGAGCCCGAGCCGGCGGGCGGGCGTCCCGGTGAGGTGGCGCACGCACTCCTCGAGGCTCAGCACGCCGAGCTCGCGCACGTACCGGGCGAGGTAGCGGGGGAAGGTCCCCCACGCGCGCGGGTGCGGGCGGTCGCCGACGAGGATGCCGTCGCTGCCGCCGCTGTGCACGCGGTGGCGCATGATCGCCTGCACGTTCGCCTCGTGGCCGACGTGCATGAGGACGCTCGTCGCGAGCGCGTCGTCGAGCAGGAGGCCGAGGACGACGTCGAGCACGGGGCGGTCCTCGCGCGCCGCGATCTGCGCGATGGTGAGCCCGACGTACGGCCGCAGGTCGGCGTTCTCGACGCCCGAGACCTGGATCGCGGACCAGTCCGCGCGCTCGCCGTGGAACCCGTCCGAGCCCGTGACCTCGAAGGCGTGCGTCAGTGCGTCGCGGTCGTCGTCGGCGCGCAGCCTCGCGAGCATCGCGTCGGGACCGCCGGCGGCGAACCAGCTCGGCAGCAGGGCCGCCAGGGTCGTCGCGCCCGGCAGGTAGGGGTACGTGTCGAGCGAGACGTCGACGCCGTCGGCCAGGGCCTCGTCGACGAGCTCGAGGAAGGCCGGGGCTGTGTCCCGGTTCCCGGCGAAGTTCAGGGTGGCGTGCGTCAGGTGCACCGCGCAGCCCGTGCGCCGCGCGATGCCGAGCATCTCCGCGTAC
Organism: Brevundimonas sp.; assembly: GCA_039207135.1. GTDB lineage: Bacteria > Actinomycetota > Actinomycetes > Actinomycetales > Cellulomonadaceae > Cellulomonas. Next base: position 30,054 of record JBCECL010000039.1, on the reverse strand, counting down.
GCGGCCAGGGCACCCGCGCCGTACGAGCGGGTGTGCGGCGCGTAGTACCCGCCGGCCTCGGCGACGACCTCGCACAGCGCCTCGAGCTCCGCGGTGTCCGCGTACATCCCGGGCGTGTAGGTCAGCCCGCTCGACATGCCGACCGCCCCGCCCGCGAGCCCGTCGCGCAGCAGGCCGCGCATGCGGTCGAGCTGCGCTGACGTCGGCGGGATGTCGTCCTGCCCGACGGTCAGCGCCCGCAGGTTGCCCTGCGGGACGAGCGCGGCGACGTTCGTGGCCGTGCCGGCATCGACGCGGTCGAGGTACTCGCCGACCGTGCGCCATCCCACCTCGCCGCCGGACGGGTTGCCGTTCCAGCCCGCGATCTGCCGACGAACCGCGGTGGCGAGCTCGTCGTCGACTGGCGAGTACCCCAGCCCGTCCTGCCCGACCACCTCGGTGGTGACGCCCTGGCTGATCTTCGCGAGGTGCGCGTGGTCGTTCAGCACCGCGAGGTCGGAGTGCGCGTGCATGTCGATGAAGCCGGGGGCCAGCACCAGGCCGTGGGCGTCGACGACGTCGTCGCCTGACGAACCGAGCGAACCGATCTGCGCGATCCGATCGCCCCGCACCAGCACGTCGGCGACGAACCCGGGCGCACCCGTCCCGTCGACCACCGTGGCCCCGGCGAACAGCATCAGAACACCGTGCCGATCGCGTCGACGAGCACGGGCGCGGCGCCGTCGGCATCGTCGATCACGGGGACCAGGCGCCACTTGTCCAGCGCGGTGCACGGGTGCGAGAGGCCGAGCCGCACGACCGTGCCGACCGGGAGCACGTCGGGCGAGGCCACGTCGTCGGCGAGCCGGAGGAACGCGTGCTGGTCGTTGAGCGCGGTGATGCGGCTGCCCGTCAGGACGCCTTCGCTCAGTGCGCGCGTCGCACCCACGATGCGTTGAGGGACCGGCAGACCCTCGTCGAACGGCAGGTCGCGCTTGCCCGCGTCGAGCAGCGCGAGCCCGGGCTCGGGGCGGGAGACCACGCGCGTCCAGCCGTGCATCGCGGCGCGGAAGGGCACCTGGCCGACGAGCGTGCCCATCGGGCTGATGCCCGCGTAGAAGCCGTCGTCGTGCACCTGGAACGCGCCCGACCGCAGCAGCACCACCGCCTCGTCGCGCAGCGACCCGAGCCGCGCGGCCACGCGGTCGGGGTACGCGCTGCCGCCCGCCGTGACGATCGGCCGCGCGTCCCGGTACAGCCCGGCGGCGAGCACCGCGCGGTGCAGGGCGGCGACGTCGTCGAGGTACGCGTCGACCCGGCCGAGGCCGTCGGCCGAGCGGTCGTGGGCCACCGCCCCCTCGTAGCCGCCGACCCCGGCGACCTCCAGGTGCGGCGATGCGGCCACGGCCCGCGCCACGTCGAGCGCCGCGTCCAGGCCGCGAGCGCCGGTCCGGCCGCCGGCTCCCCCGAGCTCGACGACGACGGGGATCCGGCGCCGCGGCCGCAGCGGCGCGAGCACCTCGGCCATCCGAGCGACGGTCGCAGGTCCATCGACCCAGGTCACCACCTCGACCTCGTCGTGCGCGTCGAGCTCCGCGGCCAGCCAGCGCAGCCCGACCGGGTCGACGAGCGCGTTCGCGAGCATGATCCGGCGCACGCCCGCCTCCCGGGCGACCTGCACCTGCCACCCGGTCGCGAGCGTGAGCCCCCACGCCCCCGCGTCGAGCAGCTCCGCCCACAGTTGCGGGGCCATCGTCGTCTTGCCGTGCGGCGCGATCGCGAGCCCCTCGGTCGCGAGCCAGTCGAACATCGCGGTGAGGTTGTGCGTGAGGGCGGCGCGGTCGAGCGTGAGCACGGGCGTCTGCAGGTCCGCGAGCGCGGTGCCGACCACGTCGTCGACCCTGCGCCCCCAGGACGAGGGCGGGAAGGCCTTGTGCTCGGGGCCGACAACGATCGCCATCCGGACCCTCCGTTGCACATAGCGCAACGGTTGTTGCACTTTCGCTCCAGCAAAGTTAACGTCGCGTCGTGACCCGGTCAACTGCGCGCGCCCTGTGCTTCGGCGAGGGGCTCGTCGTGCTCGTCCCGACCGCGCCGGGCCCGCTGGAGGACTCCGCCACGTTCAGCCGGTCCATCGGCGGGGCAGAGGTCAACGTCGCGATCGCGCTCGCCGGGCTCGGCGTCGCGTCCGACGTCCTGACCCGGGTCGGCGACGACGGGTTCGGCCGGCACCTGACCGCCGAGCTCGCCCGGCACGGCGTCGGCACCGAGGCGGTCGAGATCGACTCGCATCGCCCGACCGGCCTGTACGTGAAGGAGATCGGCGGCACGACGGGCGCCGCGACGGACCTCGGCCCGGGCGCCAGCCGCATGCACTACTACCGCGCGGGCTCCGCGATGAGCGCGGCCAGCAGGGACCTGCTCGCGACACCCGCCGCGCGCCGCGCACTCGCCGACGCGACCCTGATCCACACCACCGGCATCACCCCCGGGCTCTCGGCAGGAGCGGCCGCCGCGCAGACCGCGCTCGCGGCCGGCCGTCAGCCCGGACAGCTCCTGGCGTTCGACCTCAACTGGCGACCGGCCCTCTGGCGCAAGCACTCCTCGCCGTCGGACGTGCTGGCGGGCTTCGTCCGCAGCGCCGACATCGTCCTGCTCGGCGCGTCCGAGGCGTCGGCGGTCTTCGGCCTCGACGACCCGGCGGCGCTGCGGCGCGAGTTCCCGCAGCCGCGCTGGCTCGTCGTGAAGAACGACGGCGAGCCCGTCACGGCGTTCGACGGACCCGCGCACGTGCACGCGCCGACGTCGCGCGTCGAGGTGGTCGAGCCGATCGGCGCGGGCGACGCGTTCGCCGCGGGGCTGCTGTCGGGCATCGTCGGCGGACGTCCGCTCGACGACGCGCTCGCCACCGCCCACCGCACCGCGGCCCGCGCGCTGACCAGCAGCGCGGACCACGTGGGGGCGGCGCTGTGAGCCAGAGCGTCGGACGCGCGCTGCAGCTGCTCGTCGCGCTGCAGGGTGGGACGCGCTCTCTCGACGAGCTCGCGACGCAGCTCGACGTCCACAAGTCGACCGTGCTGCGCCTGCTGCAGACCCTCGAGGCCGACCGGTTCGTCACGCACGACGCGCAGCACCGGTACGCCCTCGGCAGCCGCCTGTTCGAGCTGGCGAACTCCGCGCTCGACCAGCGGGACGTGCGGGTCGTCGCCCGCCCGCACCTCGAGCGCCTCAACGCCCGGACCGGGCAGACGGTCCACCTCGCCGCGTACGAGTCGGGCGAGGCGATCTACATCGACAAGCTCGACGCCCTCGCGGGCGTGCGGATGTACTCGCGCGTCGGCCTGCGCGCGCCGCTGCACTGCACGGCGGTCGGCAAGGTGCTCGTCGCGGACCTCCCGCTCGCCACCGCTCAGGCGGTCGCGCACGGCCTCGAGTACACGCCCATGACGGCGCACACGATCCCCGACGCCGAGGCCTACCTCGCGGAGCTCGACCGCGTGCGCGCCCAGGGCTACGCCGAGGACGCCGAGGAGCACGAGAGCTTCATCAACTGCATCGGCGCTCCCGTGCACGACGGCCGCGGGGCGGTCGTCGCGGCCGTGTCCCTGTCGGTGCCGACCATGTCGCTCGACCACGACCAGGTGCTCGCACTCCTGCCCGAGCTCCTCTCGACGGCCCGCGCCGTCTCCGCCGACCTCGGGTGGCACCCACCCTCGTCCAGAACAGGATCGTCATGACCAAGACCCGCATCTCGACCAGCAACGCACCCGCCCCCGCGCACACGTTCTCCCAGGGCGTGCGCATCGGCCCGATCCTGCAGGTCTCGGGCCAGGGCCCGGTCGACGCCGAGACCAACGAGTACCTGTACCCCGGCGACGTCGCGGCGCAGACCACCCGGACGCTGGAGAACGTCCGGGCCATCGTCGAGGCCGGCGGCGCCACGTTCGACGACGTCGCGATCCTGCGCGTGTACCTGACGACGCGCGACGACTTCGCGACGATGAACGAGGCCTACGGCGCGTTCGTGACCGCGCACTGCCCGAGCGGCGTCCTGCCCGCCCGGACCACGGTGTTCACCGGCCTGCCGCGCGCCGAGATGCTCGTGGAGATCGACGCACTCGCGGTGCTCGACTGAGCCCAGCGCGCCCCGCTGAGCCCGTCGTGAAGCGTTCTGCCCGCTGAGGGGGCAGAACGCTTCACGTTCCCGGTTCGGGCGGGCTGGTTCGGGCGGGCCCGCGGGCACGGTGAACACGGGTGACGCCGGCGGCGACCGCACGGCCGCCCTGCGCGAGCTCGCCTAGACCGTGCCGCCGAACGCGAGCCCGAGCAGGTAGGTCGCCGCGGCCGCGCCGTACCCGATGGCGAGCTGGCGCAGCGCTCGTCGGCCCGGCGAGGCACCCGAGAGCAGGCCGACCGTCGCGCCCGTGCCGAGCAGCGCGAGCCCGACGAGCCCCGACGCCCACGCGACCGCGACGAGCCCCTCGGCGCCCAGCAGGTACGGCAGCACGGGGATCAGCGCGCCCGAGGCGAAGAAGCAGAAGCTCGCCGACGCGGCGCCGATGGCCGTGCCGACGGTCTCGTGCTCGTCGACGTCGGGCGCGGCCTCGTCGCCCGCGACCCGGAAGGCCGACGACGTCGCCGGGAGGCTGGCCAGCACCTGGTCGGCGCGCGCCTGCGCCTCGTCGGGCGCCATGCCGCGCGCCCGGTAGACCAGGGCGAGCTCGTTGGCGTCGACGTCGAGGTGCGGCAGCGCCTCGCGCGCCGCGGGGCCGGGCCGTGAGGCCTCCAGCAGCTCGCGCTGCGAGCGCACCGAGACGTACTCGCCCGCGCCCATCGACAGCGCACCGGCGAGCAGGCCGGCCAGGCCCGTGAGCAGCACGGTCGACGCGGACGCGCCGCTCGCGCCGATGCCGAGCACCAGCGCGAGGTTGGAGACGAGGCCGTCGTTCGCGCCGAACACGGCGGCGCGGAACGTGCCCGACATGCGGTTGCGGCCGCGCGCGGCGAGCCCGCGGACGACCTCCTCGTGGATCCGCTCGTCGGCGGCCATCTGGGGTGTGGCGTCCTCGTCGTCGTCGTACTCCGAGCGCGCCTCGGCGCGCTGCGCCAGGGCGAGGACGAACACCGAGCCGAACCGGCGCGCGAGCCAGCCGAGCGTGCGGGTGCGGAAGTCGCCGCGGACCGCGCGGCCCGCGTCGTCGCCCAGCAGGTCGAGCCAGTGCTGCTCGTGCCGGCCCTCGGCCTCGGCGAGCGCGAGCAGGATCTCGCGCTCCTCTCCGGTGCGGCGCGAAGCGAGGTCGCGGTAGACGGCGGCCTCGGCTCGTTCGTCGGCCAGGTACTGCCGCCATCGTCGGATCTGCCGGCTCGTCGGGGTCATGGGGACCATCGTCGCAGCCAGTTTTCGGACAACCTGGACATCCGTGCGAGTTCGAGTTGCCGAATCGACAGGTCCGACTGACCGTTGAATGCCAGCGGGGGAGTTCGACGAGCGAAGGAGTGGGGTGTGAGAGCCGAGCTGACGGTCGACCCGTACTACCGGGCCGTGGCTCCCGCGCGCCACTGGGCGGCCGAGAAGCTCAGCGAGGCGGGGATCGCGCCCGAGCGCTTGGAGCTGCTCGTCCTGCTGGTGTCCGAGCTCGTGACGAACGCCGTCGAGCACGCGTGGCCGCCCGTGGTGCTGCGCGTGGACGTGGACGACGAGCGGATTCGCGTCGAGGCCACGGACGGCCACCGCGACGAGCCCGTGCTGCGCCAGGTACCACCCGAGGACCTCAGCGGCCGCGGGGTGTGGCTCATCGACCACCTGGCCAGCACGTGGGGCTCGCAGGTCGACGCGTCGGGGGCGTACAAGACCGTCTGGTTCGAGCTGCGCACGGACGACCACCGCGGCGTGGAGGCCTACGGCGCCTGAACGGGCAGAGTTTGCGCCCGCACCTGGCCGTCCGGCTCGTCCCCCTTTAGGGTGATTTCCGAACCCCACCTCCACTCGGAGAGGTCCGGCAATGACGCTCTGGGACGACTTGCCAGGTTCGACCACGTCCGGCGGCGCGCTCGACTCGCTGCGGCCCCTGCTCGACTCGGTGGACACGCCCACCTCGAGCGAGCAGACCGAGGACGACGGCGTCTGGAAGATCTGGTCGACGACGATCGGCGGCGACCGGTCGCTCGAGATGGACCTGAGCAGCGGCGCGATCGGGCACGGCGGTTCCACCGGTGACGGGGGAGCGATCGAGCTGTCGTCCGGGTTCGGCGTCGAGCTCGGGCTGCGACTGACCGGCTCGGGCGGCGAGCCCGACGGCACGGTGCGGGTGACGCTCACGGTGCCCAGCTCGTCGATCCGCATGCCGTTCCTGCGCGGCGCGATGCTCGACGCCCAGGGACAGCTGCGTGCCGACCCGTCGCACCCGCTCGTGCGGTTCAAGCTCCCGAGCGTCAAGGTCCGCGTCCTGCGGCCCGCGGGTGGATCGGTCGGCGTGGACCTGATCCCCGTGCCGAGCGCGGGGACGCCCGAAGACCCCGTGGTCGACCTGGTGAAGATGGAGCCGCCCTACGCCCTGATCGGGCCAGGTGACGTGGTCGGCTTCGCGTTCCGCGCGGCGGTGCTCGACCTGTCCGGGAGCGCCGGGCCGACGGGCGTGCCCGACGGCGCGCGCACGATGCCCGACGAGTGGCAGGGCCTGTACCTGCCCGAGGTGCGCCTGTTCGTCGCACCGAGCGGGCTCGAGGGGCTCGCGGTCAGCGCGGGGGTACGTGACCTGTGGATCGGGTTCGGGGCGCACGCCGGGGTGACCGGTGTGTTCAACGCGGAGGTGGTCAACCGCGGGACCGCGCCGAGCGTGCGCATCCGCTTCCAGACGCCCGCCGGCGAGTGGATCGGCGTGCCGGACGGCGACCCGATCGCACCCGTCGAGCTGCCCGAGTCGGTGACGATGTTCGTCGACGGCGGCGGGGGCGTCGCGCCGCTGCGCATCAGGCTCGTCGTGGACGGCGTCGAGACGATCTCCGACCGCATCGCGCTGACGATCCCGGAGACCGGCAACCGGCACATCGAGGTCCAGGTCGCCGACGCGGGCTCGCACTCGACGACGAGGTCGTTCGACGCCCATCGGCGAACCGGGACCGCGCACGGCGGGTCGAGCGCGCGCGACGTCGTGCCGACGACCACCTCCAACGTCGGGTTCCGGGTGCTCACCCGGCCGGCGACGGGGAACACCGTCACCGTCTCGCTCAACGAGGACCCGCACGGGACCGTCACCTGGACCTGGCCCGGTCACGCCCCGGTCACCGGAGCCACCGCCGAGGTCGAGGTGCTGACCGGCACCCCGGTCGACGTCCAGGCGCAGATCACGCGCACGGGCGGCGGCGGGACGACGACGATCGACGCGTACTTCTCGTTCGACCACCCCACGCCCGACGAGATGCGCAGCGGGCCGGCGACTCCGTGGTGGATGACGCCCGGCAACCTGCTCTCGCAGCACTGGGCCACCCGCACCGATCCCGGCACCGCGCCCGCCCTGCTGAGCCCCGACGGGCTGGCCCGCCTCGCCGCACTGCCGAAGAACGTGCACTGGACCGTCGAGGGGTGGGCCTCCTACGAGGGTCACGCCGGTACCGCGGCGCACAACCAGGGCCTGTCGGAGCGTCGCCGCGACGCGCTCGTCGCGCTGCTGCGCGACTCCCGCGCCGAGCTGGGCTTCACCAACGTCACGGCGGGCACCGGCCACGGCGAGGGCGACGCACAGACCTCGGGCCCGCACGGCACACCGCCGCAGGACGCCCCCGACTGGTGGCACGCGAGCGCGAGCGCCGCCGTTGACCAGACCATCACCGTGACCGCGCACCTCGAGCGGCCCGCGGCAGACCCGCCGCCGGAGAACACCGACCCCCAGCCCACGCGCACCCCGATCCCGGCGTGCTTCCACAAGCTCGGCGTCACGGTCGAGCTCGTGCGCTCGACGTTCGTGCGCGCCGAGATCTACGGCGAGATCGACATCCAGACCGCGCTGGAGAACCAGATCTCCTCGACCGATCCGGGCGCGACGATCCCGCCGCGCGACAACCCGAGCGACGGCATCAGCCAGTTCCTGCTGCGGCTGCGGATCGCCGAGGACCGCTCGAGCTGGGACGTCACCGCGCAGTTCAAGGCCGTCGACGAGGACAAGGACGGGCTCTGGCAGGCCAAGCGCGGGACCGGTGACCAGACCGGGCTCGACATCCTGGGCGCGGTCGCGGTGCTCTCGCCGCTGCTGGCCGCGGTCACGCCGCCCTCGCCCACCGCGGGCGAGCTGGTGCCCATGGCGATCGTCGGCGGCGCGGCCGTGGCCGTCGGCGCGGCCGGCGTCATCAAGACGCAGAAGATCACGCTGCACGGCGGCCAGCTGATCGTGACCGACGGGCTCGTGGACCCGGCCACCGGGGACGGCCCGCGCAGCACGAGCATCAGCATCCTGCTCGACGTCGAGACGGCCTTCACGTTCGACATCGGCATCCTGCGCGTCGAGCCCACCAAGCCGCTGACCGCTCGCTACAAGGCGGTCGGCCTGCGCTCGCAGTGGCGCTCCGACCCGCAGCCCGACGGCACCGTGCAGTACGTGCCGCTGCCGGTCTTCGACCCCTCGGCCGGGTACTCGCTCGACATCCCGATGGGCTCGCTCATCGGGCCCGACGCGCTGCAGGACATCCTGCGGGTGGTGGGTGGCCGGATCAGCCGCGACAACCCGCTGTACCTCGAGGTCGAGGTGGGGCTCGGCATCGACCTGGGCATCGTCACCATCGAGTCGGCACGCGTGCGGGTGCGCCTCGACCAGGCGGAGTTCCCGCAGCTCACGGCGCTGGGCGCGAGCATCGACGTGCCGAACGTCCTGCACGGCTCGGGCTACGTCAAGATCGACTCGACCGGGTTCGAGGGCGCGTTCGACGTGACCCTCACGCCCGTGAAGCTGCGCATCGCCGCGCAGATCGCGGTCAAGCAGGAGCAGGGCGTCACGGGCGTGCTGATCGGCGCCGAGGTCGAGTTCCCCGTCCCGATCCCGCTGGCCAACTCGGGCCTCGCGATCTACGGGTTCCTCGGCGGCGTCGCCGTGAACTTCGCGCGCAAGGAGGACCCGACCGCGCAGGTCCCGGCGCTCGCGTGGCTGCAGTCGCAGCTGACCGACCCCAACGGGTCCGTCATGAAGCCGTCGGGCTGGAAGGTGCAGCCCGGCGCGTTCGCCGTCGCGGGCGGGATCCTGCTCGGCACGTCCGAGGGCGGGTTCATCGTCCACCTCAAGGGGCTCGTGCTCGTCGAGGTCCCCGGGCCGCGCCTGCTGTTCGCCATGAAGGCAGACGTCATCAAGATGCCGCCGGCGCTCAAGGACGCGAACCAGCAGGCCACCTTCCTCGCGGTGCTCGACCTGGACCTCGGCCGCGGCACGATCACCATCGGCCTGGTCGCGTCGTACGAGATCGAGTCGCTGCTGACCATCCGCGTGCCGGTCACCGCGTTCTTCGACGCCAACCACCTCGACCAGTGGTTCGTCGACCTCGGCTCGAACACGAACCCGGTCACGGTCAGCGTGCTCGACGTGTTCGAGGGCACCGGCTACCTGATGGTGCACGGCGACGGCACGACGATCCACATCGAGGGCCTCCCGCTGGTCACCACCGGGATCACGGTCGCCGTCGGGTTCCACATCCGCGCGGTGCTGATGGGCTCCAAGGCCGTCGGGCTGTACCTGGAGGTGGCAGCGGGGTTCGACGCGATCGTCGCGTTCTCGCCGTTCGCGATCGGCGGGCGCATCTACGTCTCGGGCGAGCTGCGGCTGTGGATCATCGGCATCTCCGCGAGCGCCGAGCTCACCGTGCTCGTCGGGCGGCAGGTGATCGACGCCGGGCTGCCGACCGAGCACACCGACGACCGCACCTACATCCACGGCGAGGTGTGCGGCGAGGTCGACCTCTTCTTCTTCACCATCAAGGGCTGCGTCGAGCTCACGATCGGCGACGACACCCCGCTGCCGCTCATCCCGCCGCCGCTCGTCTCGGGGGTCTCGCTCGTCTCCCGCTCGCCCGCGCTCGTGGACGGGTCGGCGGTGGACCGGGCGGTCGACGGCGTGCTGGGCCGGGCGGTCGAGGCGGGTTCCGCCGACGAGCTGCCGAGCGTGCCCCTCGACGCGATCCCCGTGGTGCTGTTCGAGACCGCGCCCGCCGTCGCGGCGGGCGACGTCGTGCTCGGTGGGGTGGCGCGCGGCGCCAACGGGCTGCCCGCGAACCCGTGGATCCGCCGCGGCGAGTCCTGGATCCGGTACCGGATCACGTCGGTCGAGCTCGACGGCGAGCTCACGGAGGGCTCGACGCCCGCGACCTGGTGGGCACGTGCGCTCGTCGGCGACCCGCAGGTCGGCCCCGCGCTCGCGCTGCTGTCGTGGCTGCCGACCGCGACGCCGCGCGCGGTCGCGCTCGGGCGCGAGCTGACCAAGACGGTCGAGGAGCGCTGGGGCACCACCTGCACGCCCGTCGCCAAGGCCGTTCCCGTGCTGTGGACGTTCGACGAGCAGGCGACCGGGCCGTCGGCGTCCGGGTGGGTGCTCACGGGTGTCGCGTGGCCCGACGAGCCGGGCACCTGGCGCTCGGCACCGCCCGACTCCAAGGCCGTGGTGCATGAGCCGTGGCGCACGGGCGACACGTTCGTCGACCTGCTGCAGGGGACCGAGCCTGCCGTCGTCGTCGGAGACCGCGTGACGTGCCCGCGCAAGGGCGGCGTCGTCGTCGGGAACCGCGGAGTCACGGCCGCGAACGACAAGGCGTTCGGGCCGAGCGCGCTGCCCGCGGCCGGCGCCGGGACCGACGACGTCATGGCGCTGCTCGCCAACGGCGTCTCGCTGCAGGACGCGGGCGCCGCGTGGGGACGCATCGCGACCGGCGACGGGCAGACGACCTGCGAGGGCCGCATCCTGCGCTCGCCGACGGGCGACGAGCCCGAGCCCGCACCCGGCGCGGACGACCTCGAGGTCGAGCAGGTCAAGGAGGCGTGGGACGCGCTCGGCTTCGAGCCCAGCGAGCTGGGCGACTCGGTCACGCTGCGCGTCGAGGCGGGGCTCGCGTCGTTCGACGCGCTGCTGCTGGTGCCACGCCGCGGCGTCGAGCGCGGGCTCGTGCTGAGGTTCCGGGACGCCAAGGGCTCCCTGCTCGACGAGTACCGGGCGTCCGGCGCGGACATGGTCAGCGGCAGCCACCCCATCCCCGCGCAGTGGCTCGCGGACCCCTGGTCCGACCCGGTCCAGCGCGCGGCCCAGATCGCGGCCCGCGTGCTCGCGGCGGGCGGCGGGCTGCTCCCCGTGCTCGTCTCGCCCAAGGTGCCCGACGGGACCGTCGAGGTCGAGATCGGCTGGGACCGGCAGGCCAAGGACCTGATCGGGCTCGCGTTCTGGGTGGTCGCGGCCGCGGGGACGACCGCCGCCGAGCTGAACCGCGAAGACTGGGACACCACGACCATCACGAGCGACACGGACGCCGTGACGACGGCCGTCACCGACGACCCCGACGACCACGCGCTCCTGCTGCCCGGCCGCGAGTACACGGTCCGCGTGCGGTGGGAGGCGCAGTCGATCAAGCAGGACGCACGGCCGGCGGCCAACGCGCCCGACGCGTACACCGCCGGGACCCCGCAGGAGTTCCGGTTCCGGGCCGACGGCACCGACCGGGCCCCCGAGCGGCTCGACCCGTGGCTGCTCACCACCGCGCCCGGCGTCGGCGAGACCGGCGTGCTGCTGGGCGAGCCGCTGCGCATCGCGCTCGCGACCCAGAAGGTGGGCGCGCTGTTCGACGCGTACGGCGAGGAGCTCCGCATCGTCGTGCGCTCCGCGTCCGGTCGGCACCCGTCGCCCCCGGGCGGCGGCAGCCCGGGCTCGCCCGTCGTCGTCCCGCTCGAGATCGACTCCGAGGTGCTGGTCCCCGTCGAGGGCATGGCCATCATGACCCCGTGGCAGGAGACGGTGACCGCGCTGCTCGACTCCCTCCCCTGCACGCCCGGCACCGGCTCGAAGACGTACCACTCGGTCATCACGCTCGACTACCCGCTCGAGCCGCTCACCGACTACCTGCTCGACGTCCTGGCCGTGCCGACCGGTGCACCCGAGAGCGCGACCGGCAGGCGCCTGTACCGGGTGCCGTTCACCACCTCGCGGTTCCACGACGTCCCCGAGCTCGCCGGCCTGCTCGCCGCGACCCGCCCGCTGCACACCCTCGTGCCGGTGCCGGCCGGGCTCGCCGCGCTCACGGCGCAGCCCACCGGCGGGCAGCTCGACGAGGCGTTCCAGTCCGCCGGGCTCCCGGTCCCGCAGGTGCCGCGCTATCCAGCCGTGCAGGTGCTGTGGTCGCCCGACGCGGTGCCGCAGCCCGTTGCGGTCGTCGTCGAGGGCAGCGAGACGCTGTGGCGCTCGCGGCTGATCGCGACGCGCGTCGAGGGCCCGGCCGACGCCGAGGACCCGTCGCACGAGTGGTGGGCGCCGCGGCCCGGACCGTGGATGTCGTTGGCGGTGCCGGGAGGTGGAGCGCCGGTCACCCGGATCGTGCGGGCGCCCGGCGACACCCGGGCGGTGATCCTGCTGGGGCCGGGGGCACGCGGCACCCAGCTGACCGTGCAGCTCGTGCGGGAGGCCGACGAGCTGTCGGGCACCGCCGCGGCACCCGTCACCGCCGTGCAGGTGCTGCTCGAGCGGGCCCCGTGGGAGGTGGAGGACTGATGGATCGCGTCTCCCGTCCGTACTTGCTGAGGGCTGTCGGGTCCCAGGTCCCGTGGGCGACCGTGCTGCGCGGGCAGCTCGTCGGCGTCCCCGGCCTGAACGCCGGACTGTCCGACACGATCGCGCCCTGGGTGCGCCGCGCAGCCGCCGAGCTCAAGGAACGGGCCGTCGACACGCAGCTCCGCTGGCAGTGCAACCCGCGCCTCGGGGTGCCGTTCGGGCCGTTCACGGTCTGGGTCGGCCGCCCCCGCCCGAAGACCCGCAAGGTGGACGTCGACGTCCGCGAGCACGACGACGGGCTCGTGCTGCGGCTGCCGACGATCGCCGCGGTCGTCGTCGTCGACGCACAGGTGGTCGACGCGACCAAGCCGATCGGGATCGTCGGGACGTACCGCGGAGGCGGGCTCACCGAGGCGATGGGTGCCCGGGCGGTCAACGCACCCGGCGGCGGGCGCGCGATCCTGCAGCTCAAGACGGCGGGGATCACGCGCGTCCTGCTGACCAACGGCACGGACCCGCAGGTGCAGATCGTGCCGCTGCAGGACGTGATCGACGACCCGGGCTGGAAGCCGATCGAGCTCGTCGGGCTGCCCGTCGACTCGTCCTGGCCGGGGACCGACTACGACACCTCCAAGCAGGGCATCGTCACCGCCCTGACCGATCCGGTGACGGCCGCCCACCAGCGCCTGGACCGCGGCGGCCCGCCGCTCGGCTGGGCGCCGCTGACCGCGACCGGGCACACCGTGTCCCCCGCGTGGCGCGCGCCCGACCCGACCGGGCTGCTGAAGGAGATCACGGCCGACCTGCTACCGCGCATCGACCGGCTCTACCGCCCTGGCCGCACGCCCGCCGACCAGCGCGAGCTCGCCGACTCCCCGCCGGTGGACGGGCCGTCGACGGGCACGAGCACCTCGTCGATCGCCACCAAGGCCACGCTCTCGCCGCTCTCGCTGCTCACCCTGCCCGCGACGGCCGACCCGTTCCTCGCGCTCGCGCTCGGGTTCGGCACCGCGTACCCGGCCACGCAGCTGCCGCGCGGCGAAGGCCTGGAGTTCCTGGTCACCGCGGACTACCCGGACACGCCGCTGCGCACCGGCCCGGTCCAGGTGGCCGCCTACGTCCCCGAGCCCGAGCCGCACGTCGCGACGACCACGCCGCACGCCGTGACCACCCGCCGCTCGGGTCTTCTTGCTCCGGTGACCCGGGACAGCGCGTGGCGCGAGTCGGTGCAGGTGCAGTGGGACCGGGTGCCCGGCTCGGTCGCGATGGGCCGGCCGACCTCGGGCGTGGTGGCGCGCTTCACCGGCGGGTCGGCCGCGGAGGTGCTCGTCGAGGAGCGGCTCGCGGGCGACCGCCGGCCTCTCGTGCTCGTGCCGGACGGCCCGTCGCCGACACCGGCGTTCGGCAGGACGTCGATGGTCGACGCCGACGCCGAGATCCCGCTCGGCAGCGGCGGCCGGCACGTCGGCTACCCCGTGGCCGTGCAGGACGTCTTCGGCGTCTGGTCGCCGTGGTCCGACGCGGCGTGGGACGGCGACGAGCCTGCTCCGCCCGGGCCGCACATCGTCGGCGTGTCGCTGACCAGCAGCTATACGGGTTCGACGACCTGCCCGGCGACCCTGACCGTCGAGGTTTCGGTCGAGTGGCGGGACCGGACCCCGCTGTCCGTCTCGCTCGCGGCCGTACTCTTCCGCACGCCGACCGCCGCCGCACCGCCGCCCGCCGGGGTCGACCCCGTGCTGCCCGCACCGGCCGGGGCCTTCCGGCGCGACGTGACGCTCCCCTTCGCCGGCGAGACGCTGACCGGGCCAGGCGACATCCAGATCGACCACCTGAACGAGGCGGGCGACAAGATCGTCGCACCGGGCTCCGCGCAAGGTGTCCACGGACGTCGGTATCGCGTCACGATCCCGGTCCCGACGCTCGACTTCTCGACCACGCCGCGCTGGGGCGTCCAGGTGTGGGCGCGCGTGCCGCTCGCCGTGGTGCCCGACGCGGGCTTCCTGCCCGACCCGGCGCATCCCGCGATCGCCGGCGTCGCGAGCCCGGTTCCCATCCCCCCGATCCTGCCGCCCGCGCCGCCCGGGGTTCCGCTCGGCTCGACGCTCGACGCGCAGGGCCGCAGCCACGTGCGCGTGCACTGGGCGATCCCTGCAGGAGCGGCGCTCGACGGCCGCAAGGGGATCGCCGTGTGGGAGGTCGCCGAGACCGCGCTGCGCCAGTCGGCCGGGCTGCCCCAGCGCGCGCCCGACGGCACCCTGCCGGGAGTCCGGCTCGCGCAGCTGTGGGACGCGTACGACGCCATGACCGACACCCAGCGCCGCGCCGCGTTCCGGCGGCTGCTCGAGCTGCCCGGCACCGCGCGCGAGACCGACGTGGCGCTGCCCGCCGGCTCGACCGACATCCACCTGTTCACGGTCACCACGCTGTCGCCCACCGGGGTCGCCTCCGACTGGCCCACGGGCTCACCCGCGCACACCGTCCTGCAGAGCGTCGCCGCGCCGCGGCTGCGCCGGCCCGGACCGCCGCGCGTGCGCACCGTGCTCGGTGCTGGCGGGACCGTGAGCATCTCCCTGTCCGCGGACTCCGACGTGCCCGTCGCCTCGTTCCGGCTCTACCGGACGCGCGTGGCCGAGGCGGCCCTGCGCTTCGAGACGATGGGGCCCGCGTTCGCCACGGTCGCCGCCGTCGCGCCCGCGCCGGGCGCGCCCGTCGACCCGGCCTCCGGGCTCGCCCTGTACTCGGGGTCGTGGTCCGGCTCGTTCGACGAGTCCTGGGACGACTGGCACGTGCGGGCGGTCGCGGTCCCCGTGGACGTCGTGCCGGTCGAGGCCGTGCGCGGGTTGCCGTCGCCGGCCAGCGACGACGTCGTCGTGCGCGTCCGGCCGTCGGGTCCGCCCGACCTCGCGCCGCTCGTCGCGACCGTGTTCGGCGGTGGCCACGACGGGGTCCTGGTCACCACGTCCACGTCCTCACCTGCGCGCGCCCTGCCCGACGGGACGTTCCGCGTCTCGGCGGATGCAGCGGGCGTCGGGTCGGTCGACCCGGTGGCTCTGGGGCTCGTCACGCCTGGACCCGTCACGGGGACCGCCCCGCCGGCGCCCTTCGCGCTCGTCGCGGGACCGCGCGCCTCCGGCCGCACGCCGCTCGCGCTGTGGCTCACCCGACCCGTCGCCGCCGATCCGGTCGACGTCGCCGTGACGCTCGTCGACCCGGCGGGCCGCACGACCGTGCAGTCCGTGACCGTGCCGGGCTGGGTGCCCGACCCGCCGTCGCTCTCGCTCGTGGACGTGACGCCCGACGTCGGCTTCGTGCTCGCGCGGGTCTCGTCGGACGCCCCGCTCGGCGACCTGCCGCCGACGGTCATGACCATCACGGTGTCGGCGCCCAAGCGGCAGCTCCCGCCGATCCACCTGCCGTTCGGGCGCGTCGCCGCCGTCGATCCCGCGCTGCGCGACTTCATCGACGACCTCGGCGTGCCCGACGTGCGGCTGCGCGGCGTGCCGGGCACGGTGACCCTGCCGGTCTCGCTGGCGATCCCGCTGCCGGACATCCCGCGCCGGGCGCGGGTGAGCACGGCCCCGATCGTGGTGACGCGATCGACCGACGACGAACCTCACGAGTACCGCGTCGTGATCCGGGTGGCCCCGCCGTTCACGCTGCGGGTGTCGTTGCTCACCGGGGACGGGCGCTCGGCGCAGGTGTCGCGGGCGGTGCGCTGACCTGCTTCGTCAGGCGGCGACGGACCGCGTCCACACGTCGCCCACCTGCTGGAAGCCGACCCGCGCGAGGTACTCCCGGGACGTCGGCACGTCGCGGTGCTCGAGCGAGCTGAACCCCTTCGCCGCGAAGATGCCGCTGCGGCGGTAGACGAACTCCCCGGGTGTGAAGTCGCGGAAGCGCGGCGTCACGTAGTCCAGCTCGACCCTGCCCACGCCGTTGCCGGCGTCGCGGACCACGACGAACCCGACGGCCTCGTCGCGCCGCGCGACGACGAACGCCGACCGGTCCGCGCCCACGGGGTCGAGCGTGTCCGGCTGGAACCGCGCCATGTCGTCGTGGTGGACCGTGAGCAGGTGACGCCAGAGCGCGTCGTCCGTGCCGACCTCGATGACCTCGTAGGTCACCTCGTCGTGCTGCTCGCGCCGGAGCCTGAGCACCCAGTAGATGTCGATGATCGAGATGACGCCGTTCATGACGAAGAACGGCCAGATGCCGACCGCCGCGTTGTACACGGTCGCGATGAGCGCCCCGGCGAGGTTGAGCCAGCGGAAGCGCAGCACGCGGGACTGCGTGAGCGACACGATGACGAGCAACGAGCCGATCCACCCGAACAACTCGAACCAGAACATCAGCTGCTCCACGCCTCCCAGGCCGTGCGGACGGGCTCGCCCGTGCGGCCCGCTTCCTCGATCGCCAGACCGAGCAGGTGGTCCTGGCAGCCGTCCGCCAGGGGGTAGGGCGCGGGTGCCTCGCCGCGCACCCACGCGCCAGTCGCGGCGAGCAGGCCCGCGACGGCGAGGTCGTCGTCGGCGAGGCGGGCGCCGTGGAACTCGTTGCGGTACCGCACCACGCCGTCGAGCGACAGGTGCTCCAGGTCGAAGCCGTCGAGGTTCTGCTCGAGGCCGGAGACGCGGCGGTTGATCGTCGACGTCAGGATCGTGCGCTCGTCGACCCAGCGGGTCACGGCGTCGTCGACGATCTCTCCGTGCGAACCGCGGATGACGATGCGGTTGGTGCGCAGCGGGTTGTGCCACTGGTTGTCGGTGAAGTCGTACAACGCGCTGCGGCCGCCGCCGAAGTCGAGCGTCGCGAGGATGTGCCAGGCGTCGCGGGGCTCGGCCGCGCCCGTGAACCCGTCCCGCCCGACGGGGTCGAGCAGGCGCTCGGTCGTCGTCGTCGCGCGGACGGTGACCTCCTCGAAGCCGACTCCGAGCACGCGACGCATGAGCGCAACCGCGTGGTACAGATGCGTCGACGAGATTTGTACGCTGCTCGCGGTGCCGATGAGACCGTCGCTGACGACGGCGATCCGCGCGGCGTGCGCGGGCATGAACGGGCTGTGCTCGGCCACCTGGACGAGGCCCGTGAAGCCCACGTCGGCCCACAGCGCGCGCAGCCCGGTGGCGTCCGGTGCGGGCGGGGTCTCGGCGAGGACCGGGACGCCGCGCGACACGAGCTCGCGCACCGCGTCGGGCGTGACGGGCCACGGCGTCGCGACGACGACGAGCTCCGGGCTGTCGAGGGCCGCCGCGGTGCGGACCGTCGGCACCGCCCAGTCGCGCTCGACCTCGGCGCCGCGCTCGTCGGACCGCGTCACCACCCCGACGCACGTGAACCGCTCCGGCAGCAGCCGGGCGATCCGCACGAAGAACTCCGCGCGCCAGCCGCTGCCGACCACGCCGAACCTGATGGGAGCCATGAAACCGTCCTCGTCGTCGGCGCCATCCCCTGCTCCCCGCACGCTACCGGTCCGCCCGGGCCCTGCCCGCGTGCACCGCCCTGCCGCGTGCACCACCCTGCCCTGTGCACAACCGGCGACGGGTGTCGGTGGGGGCGCCTACCGTGGCGGCACGCCGAGATCGAGGAGCAGCACCGCACATGCCGAAGTCGTTCGACGAGAACCTGGCCCTGATCCGCACGCTCCTGGCGATCGCGGACGGCGGTTCCCCGCACGAGGCGGAGCGCGAGCTCGCCCGCTCCCGCGCGGAACGGCTCATGCTGCGGCACAGCATCGACGAGGCAGCCGTTCGGCTGACCCGGGCGCAGGCGCGGGAGCCGATCCGGGTGGACACCGAGATCGCCGGTTCGTGGGCCCTGGACCGGTTCGACCTGCGCGCGGCGGTCTATCGCGCGTTCGGGTGCCGCTCGCTGCGCGTCCGCCGCGGTGGCCCCATGTCGCACATCGCGTTCGGCTTCGCGTCCGACATGTCGATGGCTGCCGTGCTGGCGGAGTCGCTCGAGCCGCAGCTGCTCGCTGAGATGGCAGCGCACGGCGGCCGGCCGAGCGACAAGCGGGCGTTCGCGGCCGGGTTCACCGCTGTCGTGGGCAGGCGCCTCGCGCAGTTCTACGCCGAGGTGCTCACCGAGGCGGAGGCCGAGGGGACCTCGAGCGCCGTCGTGCTCGTCGAGCGGACGCAGCGCGTCGACGCGGCCGTGGCCGAGGCGTTCCCGCACGTGCGCCGGGGGACGCGGACCCTGTCGGGTTCCGGCTGGTCGGCGGGCGCCCTCGCGGGGGCACGGGCCGACATCGCCGTGTCCGAGCGCAAGGTCGCGACCGCCTCGACCAGGTCGCTCGGCGCCTAGCGCCGCCGTCACCCCGCGCCGATACGGTCACGACATGTTCCTTCTCGACGACGGTGCGCTCGTCCTGAGCCCCAGCGACCTCGCCCACGCCGCGGCCTGCGAGTTCGCCGTGGTGCGCGCACTGGACGCCCGGCTCGGTCGGGGAGCGCTCGTCCGGCTCGCGGCCGACGCGATGCTCGAGCGCGTGGCCCGGCTCGGCGAGGCGCACGAGGCGCAGGTGCTCGCCAGCTACGGCCCCGGAGTCGTTCAGATCGAACGCCCCGGCTGGGAGCGCGCGACCGACCGGGCGGCGCTCGAGGAGGTGCAGCAGCGCACGCTCGCGGCGCTGCGGGACGGCGCACCGGTCGTCTACCAGGCCGGCTTCTTCGACGGGTCCTTCAGCGGCTGGGCGGACTTCCTGGTGCGCGACGACCAGGGCCGCTACACGGTGGTCGACACCAAGCTGGCTCGCAGCGCCAAGACGACGGCCCTCGTGCAGCTCGCCGCGTACGCCGACCAGCTCGTCCGGGCCGGGATCCCGACGGCCGAGTCGGTTCAGCTCGTGCTGGGCGACCGCTCGACGTCGAGCCACCGGCTCGCCGACCTGCTCCCGGTCTACCGCGACCGCCGCGCCCGCCTCGAGGCGCTGCTCGACGAGCGCCGCGCCGACGAGTCACCGCTGCTCTGGCGCGACGAGCGGTACGCGGCGTGCGGATCGTGCGACGTGTGCGCTCCCGAGGTCGCGGCGAGCCGGGACGTGCTGCTCGTCGCGGGCATGCGCAAGACGCAGCGTGCGCGGCTCGCGGCCGCGGGGATCGAGACGATCGACCAGCTCGCCCGGTCGTCCGAGCCGGTGCCCGGACTGGCCGCGGCGACTCTCGCCGCGCTGCGGCTGCAGGCCCGGCTGCAGGTGGGCGTGGGCGGCGCGACGCGCGAGGTCGCGGACGACGAGCCGCTGGCGTTCCAGGTGATCGACACGGCGGCGATCGCCGCGCTGCCCGCCCCCAGCAGCGGTGACATCTTCTTCGACTTCGAGGGCGACCCGCTGTGGGCCGACGACTCGGCTGCGGCGGACGCGAGCGACCGGTGGGGACTGGAGTACCTGTTCGGGGTGGTCGAGGCGCCCGTCGGCGGAGCCGATCCCGTCTTCCGCCCGTTCTGGGCGCACGATCGCTTGCAGGAGAAGCAGGCGCTGGTCGACTTCGTGTCCTATGTGCAGCGGCGGCGCGCGGAGCATCCCGACCTGCACGTGTACCACTACGCGCCGTACGAGCGGACCGCCCTGCACCGCCTGGCCGGGCGGCACGGCGTGGCCGAGGAGGTCCTCGACGAGTGGGCGCAGAGCGGCGTCCTCGTCGACCTGTACGCGACGGTCCGGCACTCGCTGCGGGTGGGCACCGGGTCGTACTCGCTCAAGAAGCTCGAGCCCCTCTACATGGGCGAGGCGGGCCGCGAGGGGGACGTGCAGAACGCCGCCGCCTCGATCGTCGAGTACGCCGAGGCGTGCGCCGAGCGGGACGCCGGGCACGCCGACGAGTGGCAGCGACGCCTGGAGGCGATCGCCGACTACAACGAGTACGACTGCGTCTCGACGTTGCGGCTGCGCGACTGGCTGCTGTCGCACGGCGCCAGCGCGAAACCGGCCGAGTCGTCGCCCGTCCCCGAGCCCGAGCCGGACCCGCTCGAGCTGGAGCTGCTGGCCGCGGCGGCGGATGTCCGGCGGGCGGACCCCGCGCGCGAGCGGGACGCGCACGCGCTCGAGCTGCTGGGCGCGGCGCTGCAGTACCACCGCCGCGACGAGAAGCCGTTCTGGTGGGCGCACTTCGCTCGGTTCCGCGACCCCGTCGACGAGTGGCCGGACACCCGCTCGACGATGCTCGTCGACGGTCCCGTCGAGATCGTCGCCGACTGGCACCTGACCGGCCGCGCCAAGCGTCCGCGCCGCGAGCTGCGGCTCACCGGTGTGCTCGAGCCCGGCAGCGACCTCAAGGTGGGCGCCCAGCCGTTCGCGCTCTACGACGACCCGCCGGGGTTCGCGCAGGTGCCGAACAACGCTCTGCGCGGCTCGACCGGCACCGAGGTGCTCGGCATCGAGCTCGCCGACGAGGACTCCGGCGGGCGGGCGACGATCACGGTCCGCGAGACCCGGGCACCCGAGAGCGACGCCGATGCGAGAGTTCCCATGGCGCTCACACCCGGCCACCCACCGCGGACCGCCCCCATCGCCGCCGCGATCAGAGAGCTGGCCACCTCGGTCGCCAGCGGGCTCCCGGACCTGCCCGACCACCCCGCGCTCGACATCCTGCGGCGGATCCCGCCCCGGACCCGTTCGGGGCTCGCGCTCCCACGCCCCGAGTCCGCCGACGCGACCCCCGAGGCGATCGCAGCCGCCGTGCTCGACCTCGACCGCTCGTACGTCGCCGTGCAGGGCCCGCCCGGCACCGGCAAGACCTACACGGGCGGCCACGTGATCGCGGCGCTCGCGGCGCAGGGGTGGCGGATCGGCGTCGTCGCCCAGTCGCACGCGGTGATCTCGAACATGCTGCAGTCGGTGCTCGACGCCGGGCTCGCGCCCGACCGCATCGGCAAGCGCGGCTCGTCGAGCACGGGCCCGTGGCGCGCCCTGGGCGACTCGGACTACGCGGCGTTCTACGCGGGCGACGACGGTCTCGTGGTGGGCGGCACCGCCTGGGACTTCGTCAACGCGCGACGGCTGCCGGCCGCGCCGCTCGACCTGATCGTCGTCGACGAGGCCGGTCAGTTCGCGCTGGCGGACGTCGTCGCCGTCTCGGGAGCGGCGCGCAACCTACTGCTGCTCGGCGACCCGCAACAGCTCCCGCAGGTCAGCCAGGGCACGCACCCCTTCCCCGTGGACCGCTCGGCCCTGGGGTGGCTCGCGGACGGCTACGACACGCTGCCCGACGAGCTCGGCTACTTCCTCGACCGCACGTGGCGGATGCACCCCGCCCTGACGCGCGCCGTCAGCCGGCTCTCGTACGAGGACCGGCTGACGTGCGTGCCCCGCACGGCGGACCGCGACCTCGACGGGGTGGCGCCGGGAGTGCACATGGTGGTGGTCGACCACGCCGGCAACGCCGTCAGCTCGCCCGAGGAGGCCGCGGTCGTCGTCCAGCAGGTCGCGGCGGTCGTCGGCAGGCGATGGCGTGATCCGTCGAACGGCACCGACCGCCCGCTGACCAGCGAAGACGTCCTCGTCGTCGCGCCGTACAACGCCCAGGTGGCGACCGTGCGGCGCGCGCTCGACTCCGCCGGACTGGGCGGCGCACGCGTGGGGACGGTGGACAAGTTCCAGGGGCAGGAGGCGCCCGTCGCGGTGCTGACCACGGCTGCGTCGTCCCCCGACGACGTGCCGCGCGGCATGGAGTTCCTGCTCAACCGCAACCGCCTCAACGTCGCCGTCTCGCGTGCGCAGTGGTGCGCGATCGTGGTGCACTCGCGCGCCCTGACGGACTACCTGCCCACCCACCCCGATCAGCTGGCCGAGCTCGGCGGGTTCCTCGGCCTGGGCGACGAGCCGCGGCCGTGACGGGTGTCCGCCAGCGTGAAGATGGGCGGATTCAGCGGACACTCAGGTTCATCGCGTACGGTTCCGTGGTCCGCCGCCTCGTCGCTCGGGGTGGAGCCCCCAAAACGACGGAGTATCTCGTGCGCAGCACGACACGAGCCCGCGGCCTGGCCGCTGGCGCCCTCGCCCTCACCCTCGCCGCCACGCTCGCCGCGTGCGGCACTGATTCCGGCGACAAGCCGGCCGCGTCCGCGTCCGCAAGCGCGAGCGCCACGCCGCAGCCGACGACGACCGGGGTTCCGACCGCCAGCGCGGAGGACATCGCGCTCGTCAAGAAGGTGACGATCAAGGGCGACGCCGGCAAGGAGCCGAAGGTCACGCTGCCCGAGACGCCCTTCAAGATCGGCGGGATCGTCGTCAACCTCGTCGAGGACGGCAAGGGCGACGCGATCAAGGACGGTCAGCAGCTCAGCATGCAGATCGTCGCGATCTCGGGCGACGACGGCAAGGTCGTGCAGTCGTCGTACGACTCCAGCCCCCAGCTGTTCACGGCGGGGCAGACGCAGATCGACGACCTCGACAAGGCGCTCGCCGGCACCCACGTCGGCGCGCGGCTCGTGCTCGCCGCGCCCTCCAACAGCACCGCGACCGCGGCGCCCGCGACGCAGGTCTTCGCGCTCGAGGTCATCGGCGCCAAGGACATCCCGACGCGCGCCGAGGGCGAGGCCGTCGCACCCAAGGAGGGCCTGCCGACCGTCACGCTCGACAGCACCGGCAAGCCCACGCTGACCGCCTCCAAGGCGGCCAAGCCCACCACGCTCGTCGTGCAGCCCCTCATCAAGGGCGCGGGCCCCGAGGTGAAGGCCGGCCAGACCGTGACCGTCAAGTACTCGGGCTGGACCTGGGACGGCAAGCAGTTCGACTCGTCGTGGGAGCGCACGCCGCAGACGTTCGACGTCGCCAACGTCGGCCAGGCGCAGGTCATCGACGGCTGGAACGAGGGCCTCGTCGGCCAGACGGTCGGCAGCCAGGTGCTGCTCGTCATCCCGCCGGACAAGGGCTACGGCGCCAACGCGCAGGGCGAGATCCCGGCCAACTCGACGCTCGTCTTCGTCGTGGACATCGTCGCCGCGAGCTGACACCTCGCTCACGAACGGCCCGTGCCACCGCTTCGGCGGCGGCGCGGGCCGTTCTGCATCCGGTGCGAGGCGTGCGTACCCTCGGCTGCATGGCGCGCTACCTGGACGTCCACCCCGAGAACCCGCAACCGCGGTCGATCAGCCAGGTCGTCGACATCCTGCGCAAGGACGGCGTGATCGCGTACCCCACCGACTCCTGCTACGCGCTCGGCACGCGGATCGACAACCACGACGGGGCCGAACGGATCCGCAAGATCCGGCACCTCGACGACCGGCACCACTTCACGCTCGTGTGCAGCGACTTCGCTCAGCTCGGCCAGCTCGTGCACCTCGACAACAGCGCGTTCCGCGCGATCAAGGCGGCAACCCCCGGGCCGTACACGTTCATCCTGCTCGCGACGCCCGAGGTGCCTCGCCGCCTGGCGCACCCCAAGAAGCGGTCGGTCGGTGTGCGCATCCCGAACCATCCCGTCGCCGCCGCGATCCTCCGCGAGCTCGGCGAGCCGCTGCTCTCGAGCACCCTGCTGATGCCGGGCGCGGACTGGCCGATGATCGAGGGCTGGCAGATCAAGGAAGAGCTCGACAACGAGCTCGACGCCGTGGTCGACGCGGGCGACTGCGGGACCGCGCCGACCACGGTCGTCGACTGGACGGACGGCGCACCTGAGGTCGTGCGCGTCGGGGCGGGCGATCCCGACAGGTTCTGAGCCGCTGCTGGGCAGTGGAGTGCGCGATGCTGGGGCGATGGAGATCTCGTTCGTCGCAGGATTCGGACCCATCACTCGCGACGAGTCCGCCCGGAGCTTCTGGTCGCAGGGCGGACTCGGCATCGAGCTCGAGGAGCCCGCACCGGGCTACCTCACCAACGACACCCTCGAAGGGGTCAAGGCGTTCGCGCTGTGGCCGCTGTCGCAGGCCGCGGAGTCGACGTTCGGCACGACGACGTGGCCCGACGACGTGCCCGTCCCGCAGGCCTGGCTCGAGCTCGACGTGGCGAGCCCGGCCGCAGTGGTCGACGCGATCGCCGAGCTCACCGCCGCAGGCCACCGGGTCCTCAAGGACACGACCGAGGAGCCGTGGGGGCAGACAACGGCTCGGCTGCAGAGCCCCGAGGGCCTGCTCGTCGGCGTGACGTTCACGCCCTGGATGCACCCGAAGGCCGAGTAGGGACGACGGAATGCCGCGCGGTCTCCGCCCGTTGTGGAGCACATGCCCCTGATCGGTGAGTACGCCCCCAGCACGTCAGACCACGCACGCATCCAGGCCGAGACCTACGAGGCCACCGACGGCCGCGAGGCCAACCTGATGCGGGGCAAGCCCGTCATCATCCTCACGACCCTCGGCGCCACGAGCGGCAAGCTCCGCAAGACCGCGCTCATGCGCGTCGAGCACGACGGCCGCTACGCGGTGGTCGCGTCGAAGGGCGGAGCCCCCGAGCACCCGCTCTGGTTCCACAACGTCGTCGCGAACCCGCTGGTCGAGCTGCAGGACGGTGCGGTCAAGCGCGACTACCTCGCGCACGAGGCGAGCGGCGCCGAGCGCGACGAGTGGTGGGCCCGGGCCGTCGAGGCGTGGCCCGACTACGCGAGCTACCAGACGAAGACCGACCGCCTGATCCCCGTGTTCGTGCTGGTCCCGGTCGAGTCAGCCGAGTAGCAGCTTCCAGCAGCCGACGCCGATCACCCCGGCGATCAGCGGCGCGACGACCGGAACCCAGCCGTACCGGAAGTCGGATCCGCCCTTGTGCTTGAGCGGGATGATCGCGTGCACGATGCGTGGCCCCAGGTCGCGCGCGGGGTTGAGGGCCGGCCCGGTCGGTCCGCCGAGCCCCGCGACGAGTCCCCAGACCAGGAACCCGATCGCGACGTGCGCGAGGCCGGGCTCGTTCGCGGTCAGGGGCGAGTGCACGATGGCGAGCGCGCACGAGAAGAGCACCACGGACCCCAGCAGTTCGTTGGCGAACCCGTTGAGCCGCGAATGGGCTGCGTTGGCGGTGGAGAAGGTCGCGAGCACGTCGTCGGTGTTCGTCGTGCGGTCGTAGTACGGCTTGTGCGTGACGACGATCGCGGCCTGGCCGGCCATGGCGCCGAGCATCTGCGCGACGACGTACGGCGCGACGTCGTGCCACGGGAACAGGCCCCAGGTGGCCAGGCCGATGGTGAACGCCGGGTTGATGTGGTTGCCGCTGATGCCGCCGAACATCACCGCGGGGATCATGACGCCGAACCCGTAGCCCATCGCGATGAGCGACCAGCCCCCGCCGTACCCCTTGGACCCCTTCAGGTGCACGTTCGCGACCGTGCCGTTGCCGAGGATGATGAGGATCGCGGTGCCGATGAACTCGCAGGCCACGCGGGTCCACAGGTCGTAGGACGGGTCCATGGGGTCAGCCTGGCAGCACAGCCACGGCTCGGCCAGGCCGACCCGCGGAGCGCGTCGACGCGACCACAGGTGCACGCGCGCGAACGCCCGTCCTGCGGGTGGGTCATCGTCGTGCGGTGCGCGAACGCTGGGTCTGGGCGGTGCTGCTCGCGGCGTGCTTCCTGCTCGGGTTCGGCGGGCCGTGGCTGTCGCGCACGCGCGCGGCGGCCCGGTTCCCGGTGTCGGCCACCGACCTGCGCGATGCGCGCACGGCGCTGGAAGGCCTCGCGGTCGTCGCCGTGCCCGCCGCCGGCTACGAGCGGAGCGCGTTCGGCCAGGCGTGGGCCGACGAGGACCACAACGGCTGCGACACCCGCAACGACATCCTCGCCCGCGACCTCTCCGGGGCGGTGCGGACGTCGTGCCTCGTGCTGCGTGGGACGCTCCACGACCCGTACACCGGCCGGACGATCGCGTTCGCACGCGGGCCGTCGTCGTCCGACGTCCAGATCGACCACGTCGTCGCCCTCGCGGACGCGTGGCGCACGGGCGCCGCCTCCTGGCCCGCCGATCAGCGTCGGGAGCTCGCCAACGACCCCGCCAACCTGCTCGCGGTCGACGGTGGCGCCAACCAGGACAAGGGCGCGTCCGACGCCGCGGAGTGGCTGCCGCCGCAGGTCGGCTATCGGTGCGAGTACGTGCTGCGGCAGGTGCGCGTGAAGGCGGCCTACGGCCTGGCGGTCACGCGCGAGGAGAGGGCGGCGATGCGCCGCGAGCTCGGCCGATGCGTCGTCGGCCGAGCGTCAGCTCACCAACCACCAGCCGCCGAGGGCCAGGGCCGCGAGGCAGACGAGCAGCAGCACACCCACCCAGACCACCCCCGGGAGGTGCGTGAGGTTGCCGAGCACGCCCGCGTCGGAGGTGTCGGGACGACCACGTCGACGCAGGTCACGGCGTTGCCGCTGCATCTCGATCACGGCCCTCGGGGCGCCGAGCAGCAGGAACCACGTCACCGCGTGCGCCGCGACGGCCTGCACCTGCGCGGACCCCCAGACCGTGACGGCGACGAGCACCGCGCCGCTCGCGAGCACGGCCCACAGCCCGTACCAGTTGCGGATCTGCACCAGCACGAGCGCCAGCAGGACGAGCAGCGCCCAGAGCACCCCGAGCGTGTACCCCTGCGCGAGCAACCAGGCGGCGCCCAGCCCGACGAGCGCCGGACCGGGGTATCCGGCCGCGGTGGTCGCCACCATCCCCGGGCCGCGCGGCTTGCCGACCGAGACCGTCAGCCCCGAGGTGTCGGAGTGCACGCGGATCCCGGACAGGCGCCTGCCGACGAGCAGCGCCACGAACCCGTGCGCGGCCTCGTGCACGATGGTCAGGACGTGGCGCGCGACGTGCCACGCGGTCGGGATCACGAGGAACGCGAGCACCACCGCGGCGGTGATCAGCGAGGTGGTGGTCGATGGCGCCGGCTGGGTCGTGGTGACGTCGTGCCAGACGTCGGAGATCCAGTCCACCCGTCAGCTCTCGACGGTCAGGGCGACGTCGTCACCCGCAGCCGTGACGCGCGCGCCCGTGTCCGTGACCTGCACGTCCGTCAGCTCGAGACCCGACGGCAGACCGCTGAGCGGGATCTCGATGCCCGTCACCTTGTCGCCGATCCCGCCGGGCAGCTGGCTCGGGTCCACGCCCACGCCACCGAGCGAGACGCCCGTGACGTCGACGAGCAGCTTTCCGCCGTCGACCCGCGGCTCGATGGTCGCAGCGAGCGTGACCCCGAGAACCTTGCCGGAGACCTTCAGCGCTCCGCCCGTGCTGGTCACGACGACGTCGAGACCCGTGCGCTCGACGACGACCCGCTGGATCTCGGCCGTCGGGATCGTCGCCGAGACCGTGGCGTGCTCCGCGGTGTACGGCTCGCTCGTCGTCACCCCGGTCGCGGCCAGGTCGATGTCCGTCGCGGCGAGCCCGCCGAGCGTGGCGCCGGGGATGTGCGCGGTGATGTCGTCGATCGAGCCGGCCGCCACCTGGGTCAGGAAGGGGAAGCCCCCGACGTCGACCGTCGGGGTGCCGACCGCACCCTCGACCTCCTCGCTGATGCGCTGCACCGCGCGCTCCTGGGTCTCGTGCAGGGCCCACCGGTCCGCGACGACCGCCGCGCCACCCACGACCACGGCGGCGACGACCACGCCGATCACCACACCTCGCGCGCTCACGCGCTGCCTCGACTCGTCACGGGCTCACCGTAGGCGACGACCCTGAGGACGTGTCTGGTCTGCCCAGGCCCCTGGTCCTCGGGCCCGCGCTCCTCGGGCCCCGGTCACCCAGGCACCCGGTCACTCGCAGGCGACGCCGTCGCCGTCCCGGTCGAGCTTGCGGCTGTAGCCGGGGTCGCCGGCATAGATCGGGTCGGCTCCCGCAGCGCGGACCGCGTCGCAGTTCTGGTAGTACACGTCGTCGTCCTGCACGGGCTCGGGTTGGTCGGCCGGCGGTGGCGGATCGCCGAGGTCGGCGCCGCCCGGCCCGGGCACGGGGTCCGACTTCGGCAGCTTGTGCTTCGGGCACGTCGCCAGCACCCTGACCATCGCGTCCTGCTCGGCCTGCGTGACCCACAGGCCGTAGCTGCGCTTCACGGCGACCTGGCGCGCCACGTAGTCGCAACGGAACGCCTTGTTGGGCGGGAGCCACGTCGCCGCGTCGCCGTCGCCCTTTGCCTGGTTGAGCGGGCCGTCGGCGGCGAGCAGGTTCAGCGGGTCGTTCGCGAACGCCTCGCGCCGCGCGGCGGTCAGCTTCTGCGCACCCTTCTGCCAGGCGTCCGAGAGGGCGACGACGTGGTCGATCTGCACGGCCGACGACGTGTCCTGCCCGCGCACGAAGTCGATGTCGTGCCCCGAGTACGAGTCCTGCAAGGTGCCGTAGGCGAGCACGCACTCGCGAGTCCCCGGCTTGTAGCCCGCGTCGACCAGGTCGCGGCCCAGGATGTCGTTGCGGGTGTCGCAGCCGTTGTGGTCGACGTCCGCCCACGCCTGACCGAACTCGTCGCGGTCGTACCCGGTGCGTGGCGCGCGGCCCTTGACCGGCAGCGCCCTGGCGGCTGCCAGCGCCGAGCCAGCCAGCGCGTGGTCGGTCGGCTCGGGCTTCGGCGTGGGCTTCGTCGTCGGCTTCGGCTTCGGCTTCGGCTTGCTGCTCGCCTGCGTCGCCGACGTGCTCGGGTGCTGACCGGGCTCCGCGCTGGTGGGGCCGGCTGTGCTCGGTGCCGGTTCCTGCGCGGGCGACGCGTCACATCCTGCGAGCGTCACGACCGCGACGACCGCCACCACCGCTGCTCGAGCGACGACGCCGCTCCTGCCCACGCGCCGCATCAACGACCTCTGCGGCCGTGCCGACATGCCTTCGCCCCCTCGTCGTGGACGTCCTTCTCCCGCGCCGGGCGTCGTGCCGTCCACGTCGATGCCGCCCACCCCCCGAGTATCGGTCCGTGCGTCCCCGCACCTGAGGGCGTCACCCCTGGCGCGCGCCACGGGCTCGTCCTAGCCTGACGAGACACGCTCCGCGAGGGACACCCGATGACGTGGGTTCTGCTGATCTTCGTGCTGCTCCTTCCGGCGGCGGCGTTCTGGCTGGCGTTCATGTGGATCCCGTCGCCGGACGAGCCGCCGCGATGGCGCACGGCCCTGGCGGCCCGGCTCGAGCACGCCGCCGATGCGCTCCGGCACCGGCAGCCCGTGACCACCGACCCGTTCCAGGCGCTGCGGGTCCAGGAGCGCCTCGGTGCCGTCGCCGACCACGTCCGCGCGCTCGAGGTGGACCCCCACACGTTCGCGCGAGCCGAGCGGATCATCGCGTCGCAGCTCGCGTACGACCAGCTCCTCGCCGAGGCGTGCAAGATGGCCGGCGTCGAGGTCTTCGCGTGCGCGCTCGGTGACGCGCAGGAGCGGTTCCGCGAGGAGGTCGAGCTCGCCTCGCGCGGCTGGTCCTGGTAACCATCGGCGCCCAGGAGGTCTGGCGAGCCGGAGGTTCAGCATCAAGCCGGAGGTTC
>JBCECL010000038.1:2491-35087 GCA_039207135.1 Brevundimonas sp. | reverse complement strand
TCAGCCGAGGGCCTCGCGCACGAGCGGCGCGACGCGCGTGCCGAGCAGCTCGATCGCGCGCAGCGACTCGGCCTGCGGCACGCCGGACAGGTCCATCTGGAAGGCCTGCCGGTCGTGACCCAGCACGGCGTGCAGCGCCACGATGCGCTCCGCGACCTCCTCGGGGTGGCCGACGAAGTACGCCCCGCCGCGCGCGGCCTGAGACTCGTACGAGATCCGGTTGGGCATGGAGAAGCCGCGCTCGGCGGAGATCCGCCGCATCGACTCGAGCCAGTACGGGTAGAAGAACTCCCGCGCGGACTTGCTGTCCTCGCCGATGTAGCCCATCCCCGCGACCGCGACGAACGGTCGCGCGTCGTCGGTGAGCCGCGCGCGGACCGCGGGGCCGGCCTCGGCGTAGGAGCGACGGTAGAGGTCGACGAGCGGCGCGAACGACGCGGGCTGGCCCCCGATGATCGCGTAGCTGATCGGCAGCCCGAGCAGGCCTGCGCGGGCAGACGACTGCGAGTTGCCGCCCGTCGCCACCGCGATGTCGAGGTGCGTGCCGCGCCCCGGCTTGTCGAACGGGCGCGGGAGCACGAGCGCATCGTCGAGCGGGGGCCGGAAGCGTCCCGACCAGGTGGTGCGCTCGGCGAGGTCGAGCTGCAGCAGCAGCGCGATCTTCTCGTCGTACAGCTCGTCGTAGTCGTCGAGCGAGGCGCCGAACAGCGGGTACGACTCGATAAACGAGCCGCGCCCCGCGAGCAGCTCCACGCGACCCTGCGAGTACAGGTCCATCGTCGCGAACTGCTGGTAGACGCGTACGGGGTCCTCGGTCGACAGGACGGTCACCGCGGACCCGACCGTGATGCTCGACGTCTGCGCGAGCGCGGCGGCGATGACCGTCGACGGCGAGGAGATCGCGTAGTCGTGGCGGTGGTGCTCGCCGACGCCCGCGTACTCCAGGCCGACCTCGTCCGCGAGCCGGACGCGCTCGAGCACGTCACGCAGCCGCTGGCCGGGCGAGGTCGTCTCGCCGGTGACGGGGGAGGGGTGGACGTCTCCGAAGGTGTAGAACCCGAGCTCCATGGTCAGACCTTAGGCCGTTCGAGGGAGCGCGCACCCGGCCGTGTGACGGAACGCCGCCGCAGGAGTTACGCGATGTTTCCGCTTGGTCACGATGTGGTCACGGTCACAGGCGAGAGTTGACATGGATTAATAAGGCAGGTCTACTAACAAACATGACAACGGTTGGTCAGACCCGAGCGACGGGTGCGCGAGCGGTGGGACGGATGCTCCGTCCGACCGCGAAGGCGCTGCCCGAGCACGCGCGGGCTCACAACCGTTCCATGGTCCTCGCGCACCTGTTCCACGAGGGACCGTCATCCCGCGCCGACGTCGCCCGGAGCACCGGCCTGACTCGCGTCACGGTGTCCGGTCTCGTGGGGGACCTCATGGCCGAGGGCCTGGTCACCGAGCTCGGCGTGCGCTCCGAGGGCAAGGTCGGCAAGCCGGCCACGCTCGTCGGGATGCAGACCGAGGCGTTCCAGATCGTCGCGGTGGACCTCACGGACGACTCGCGGCTCCTCGGCGCGGTGATGACGCTCGTCGGCGACGAGCTGCACCGCGTGACCGTCCAGCTCGACGGCCGCACGGGTGACGCCGCGGTCGAGCTGCTCGAGACGCTGTGCCGCGACCTGCTGGCCCGCGCCGACCGTCCGGTCGTGGGCGTCGGCATCTCCTCGCCCGGCGTCATCGACAACGAGGGCCGCATCGTCCAGGCGCCCAACCGCGGCTGGTACGACCTGCCGCTGGCCGCGCTGCTCAGTGAGCGCCTCGACGTCCCCGTGCACGTCGCGAACGACGCCAACACCCGCGCGCTCGCGGAGTTCACGTACGGCGAGGCCGTCGGCGGCAGCATGGTCGTCACGGTCGGCGCCGGTGTGGGCGCGGGGATCGTGGTCGACGGCGCGCTCGTCGTCGGCCGGCACTATGCGGCCGGCGAGATCGGCCACGTCACGGTCGTCGACGTCGACCCCGAGCCGTGCGCCTGCGGTCGCAGCGGCTGCCTCGAGTCCGTGCTGAGCGTGCCGGCCCTGCGCCGCCGCATCGCCGGTCTCACCACCCAGGACTCCGACGCCGTGCTGGCGTCGGTCGGACGGCTGCTGGGGTTCACCCTGGCACCGGTCGTGTCAGCGCTCGACCTCGGCGAGGTCCTGCTCTCCGGTCCGCCGGAGCTGCTCGACGGACCTCTGCGCGAGGCGGCGCTCGACGCCGTCCGTGCTCGGACCATGCCCGCAATCGGGCAGACGTTCGCGCTGCGGATGGGATCACTAGACGAGGACGGAGCGCTGGCAGGCGCTGCAGTGCTCGTCCTGGCAGGTCAGCTCGGAGTCTCGTGACGACTCCGAGCCGACCAACTGCAGGTCGGAATCACCCCTGGCGGCGCCGTCCGGCGCTCGCCTCGCTCACGGGAGGAACCCCAACGTGAAGATCCTACGTTTCGCGGCCGTCGGCGTGGCGGCAGCGCTCGCGCTGACCGCGTGCAGCAGCGGCGACGACAACAAGCCGGCCGACTCGGCCAAGCCGTCCGCCTCGGCGTCGGCCTCGGAGTCCGCCGCGGCTCCCGAGGCTGCGACGATCAAGCTGTGGCTCAACGGCACGGACACGCCGGACGCGCTGCGTGAGTACCTGAAGACGACGTTCGAGGCCCAGAACCCGGGCTCGAAGCTCGTCATCGAGCAGCAGGACTGGAACGGTCTCGTCCCGCGTCTGCAGACGGCCCTGTCGTCCGAGGACCAGACGCCGGACCTCGTCGAGGTGGGCAACACCCAGTCCGCGACGTTCACCTACGCCGGTGCGTTCTCCGACCTGACGGACCTCTACCCGGAGCTCGGTGGCGACAAGCTGCTCCCCGGCTTCGTCGAGGCCGGCACGGCCGACGGCAAGGTCATGGCCGTCCCGTACTACTCGGGTGCGCGTGCCGTGTTCTACAACAAGGACATGTTCACGGCAGCGGGTGTCGAGGTCCCCACGACGCTGGCCGACTTCACGAAGGTCGCCCAGAAGCTCCAGACGGACAAGGTCTCGGGCTTCTGGTTCCCCGGCCAGGACTGGTACAACGGCGCCACCTGGATCTACACCAACGGCGGCAACCTCGCCGTCCAGGACGGCGACCAGTGGAAGGGCGCGCTGTCGTCCCCCGAGTCGATCACGGGCCTGAAGCAGG
Organism: Brevundimonas sp.; assembly: GCA_039207135.1. Lineage (GTDB taxonomy): Bacteria > Actinomycetota > Actinomycetes > Actinomycetales > Cellulomonadaceae > Cellulomonas. The sequence goes on along the minus strand of JBCECL010000038.1, from coordinate 31,879 downwards.
TTCAGGAGCTGTTCAAGACCGCGACCCACGCGCCGGCCGACTCCGACTCGAACGAGCCGTGGGTTCCGTTCAACCAGGGCAAGGCCGCCATGTTCTCCGCTCCCACCTGGGCGCGCTGGAGCATCGACCTCCCCAAGTGCAACGAGGGTGTTGCGGCTGACGACAAGTCGGCGAAGGCTCAGGCCAAGCGCGTCAAGCAGCAGGCCTGCAACGAGGAGCACACCGGTGTCTTCCCGATGCCGGGTCTCGACTCGAGCAAGGTCGCCACGGCGTTCGCCGGTGGCTCCAACCTCGGCATCCCGGCCAAGTCGAAGCACCAGGAGCTCGCCAAGAACCTGCTGCGCATCATCTTCTCGGCCGACTTCCAGAACCAGCTCGGCAAGAACGGGCTCATCCCCGGCAACACCGAGTACGCCACGTCGATGGGTGACGACGTCTACGCCAAGGCCGCGATCGCTGCCGCTCTCGGCGCCAAGCTGACGCCGGCCGCCGAGAACTGGGCGACCGTCGAGGGCGACCGCATCCTGGAGGACTTCTTCCAGAAGCTCGCCACGGGTGCCGACGTCACGAAGTCGGCGGCCGACGCCGACAAGCTGATCAGCGACACGCTCAACAAGTAGTCGCTTCTCGGTTCGGTGGTCGGCTGGTCACAACCAGCCGACCACCGACCACCACGATCGCCCGTCGACCAGCCGCACCTCGGTTCGTCGACCCCTGATCCGGCGCGGCCGTAGCCCGCATCGCGGCGCGGCCGCGCCATCAGACTGGAGCTTCCCATGGCAGCCACTGCCCCCACGGAGATCGGGACCACGACGCCGTCCGCCCCGATCATCCGCCGCCGACGCCCGAAGTTCGGCGCGTACGGCCTGCTCGTCCCCGCGAGCATCCTCATCGGCGTCGCACTCGGCTACCCGCTGGTGCGCCAGTTCGTCATCTCCTTCCAGGAGTACGGGCTCAAGCAGCAGTTCGGTGCTCCGGCGGAGTGGGTCGGGCTGCAGAACTACACGGACCTGCTCACGGACCCCTACGTCTGGACCGTGATCGGCCGCTCGGTCGCCTTCTGCCTCGTCAACGCGGCGATCACGATGATCATCGGCATGAGCCTCGCGGTCCTGATGCAGCGCATCGGTCGCGCCGCACGGATCTCGCTGCAGGTCTCGCTCCTGCTCGCCTGGGGCACCCCGGTGCTCGCGTCGATGACGGTCTGGCAGTGGCTCTTCGACACCCAGAACGGCGTCATCAACTGGACGCTCTCGAACGTCTTCGGCATGGACAGCATGGCCCACCACTCGTGGATCATCGAGCCGCTGTCCTTCTTCTTCGTCGCGACGGTCATCGTCGTGTGGATGTCGGTGCCCTTCGTGGCCTTCTCGATCTACGCAGGCCTGCTCCAGGTGCCCACCGAGACGATGGAGGCCGCGCAGCTCGACGGCGCCTCCGCTCGGCAGCGGTTCTGGAACATCACGATCCCGATGATCCGTCCCGTGCTCTCGATCGTCCTGCTGCTGCAGGTCATCTGGGACCTCAAGGTGTTCACCCAGATCTACACCCTGCAGCGCGCGGGAGCCCCGACGCGCGAGACCAACCTGCTCGGCACGCTGATCTACTCGTACGCGAAGGACTTCGGCCTCGCCGGCGCTCTCGCGACGATCATGCTCGTGCTGACGCTCGCCCTCACCGGGTTCTACATCCGGCAGATGCTGAAGGAGGACGAGCTGTGAGCAGCCTCTCCACCACCACCGTCCCTGGCGTGCCGGGCGCCGCGCCCCAGCGGGTCGCGCGCACCAAGTCGAGCGAGTCCGGCCGCGCGCAGACCAGCACGTCGCGCCGGGTGCTCAGCGTCGTCGCCGTGATCGTCGCGCTCGCCTGGGTCTTCCCGATCTACTGGATGATCAACAGCGCGTTCCAGCCGCTGAACAAGCTCCAGGCCGAGGACCCGAGCTGGCTCCCGCTGGGCGGGACCATCGCCAACTTCCGGCAGGTCATCGACGACAACACGTTCTGGCAGGCCATGCGCACGTCGCTCTCGGTCGTCGTGCTCGTGCTGATCGCCGCCCTGATCTTCGCCTTCCTCGCGGCGCTGGCCATCAGCCGGTTCCGCTTCAAGGGCCGCAAGTCGTTCATCCTCACCGTCCTCGTCGTGCAGATGATCCCCGCCGAGGGTCTGTTCATCTCGCAGTACCAGGTGCTCGACGGCTGGGGCCTGGTGAACAAGGTCAGCGGCCTCGCGCTCGTCTACACCGCGGCGATCCTGCCCTTCACGATCTGGATGCTGCGCGGCTTCGTCGCCGGTGTGCCGATCGAGCTCGAGGAGGCCGGGATGGTCGACGGCCTCTCGCGCGTCGGTGCGTTCTTCCGCATCACGTTCCCGCTGCTCGCCCCGGGCCTCGTGGCCGCCGGCGTCTTCGGGTTCCTGCAGGCCTGGAACGAGTACACCCTCGCCCTCGTCGTCATGACGGACCCGGCGCAGCGCACGCTGCCCCTGTGGCTGCAGAGCCTCGTCGAGTCCAACCGTGCGACGGACTGGGGCGTCGTCATGGCGGGCTCCGCACTCATCGCCATCCCGGTGATCGCGTTCTTCCTCGTCGTGCAGGGTCGGATGACGTCCGGCCTCGTCTCCGGAGCGGTAAAGGGCTGACGTGAGCGAGCACCTCATCACGGCACTCGAGGGGCAGGTGCCGTTCCAGGACCTGCCCTCGAGCGTCGTCGGCACGCCCGACGGATCGCCTCGCGGCTGGTCGGTCGGCCTCGATGTGGGCGGCACCAAGGTGCTGGGCGTGATCCTCGACGGGACCGGCGCGGTTCGCCACGAGGTGCGCACGCCGACGGTCCCGGGCGTGGACGGCGTCGTCGGCGGCGTGGTCGACGCGGTGCACGACCTGGTCGACCGGGCCGGCGTCGCGGTCGAGGACCTGGCCGGGATCGGCATCGGGCTCCCGGGGGTCGTCGACCCCCGGGACGGCACGGTCGAGCACGCCGTGAACCTCGGCATCGCGGACCAGGTGGCCCTCGGGGCGCTCGTCGGCTCCTCGCTCGGCACCGACCTCGAGGTCCAGGTGGAGAACGACCTGAACGTCGCGGCCCTGGGTGCCGCGCACCTCGCGGACGGGCCGGTCGCCGACCTCGCACTGCTCGCGCTCGGAACGGGCGTCGCCGCCGGGCTCGTCCTCGACGGCCGGCTGCGGCGCGGCTCGACGGGCGCGGCGGGCGAGATCGGCCACCTGACGCTCGTCGCCGACGGGCTCGCGTGCAAGTGCGGTCAGGCGGGCTGCATCGAGCAGTACGCCTCCGGCACGGCGATCGACGCCGCGTGGCCCGGTCCGCACTCGCGGCCGGCGCCGCTCGAGCTGTTCGACGCCGCGGACGCCGGTGACGCGCGCGCCATCGAGGTGCGCGACCAGTTCGCGTGGGCCGTCGCCTCGGCGGTCCGCATCCTCGTGCTCACGTGCGACGTGGAGCACGTGGTGATCGGCGGCGGTGTCGCCGGTGTCGGGCAGCGGCTGCTCGACGCGGTTCGTGGCGTGCTCGAGCAGGAGGCGACGTCGTCGCCGTTCCTCGCATCGATGAAGATCGCCGAGAGGGTCAGCCTGGTTCCGGCCGGTGTCCCCGTCGGGGCGGTGGGCGCAGCGCTCGCCGGTCGTCAGGCAGCAGAAGGAGTGCACTGATGGAGGTAGTCATCGGCCCCGCGGCCGATCTGGGACGAATCGCGGCGGACGCCATCGAGGCGCTCCTGCGGGCCGAGCCGGCTTCGGTGATCGGGCTCGCGACCGGGTCCAGCCCGCTGGCCGTCTACGACGAGCTGGCGCGGCGCCACGCCGAGGAGGGCCTCTCGTTCGCCCAGGCGAAGGCGTTCATGCTCGACGAGTACGTCGGCCTGCCGGCCGACCACCCCGAGCGGTACCGCAACGTGATCGAGAAGGAGATCGCCTCGCGCGTCGACTTCGCGCCGGGTGCGGTCCAGGGCCCGGACGGGCTCGCGTCCGACGTGATCGCGGCCTGCGCCGACTACGAGCGCGCGATCACGGACGCCGGCGGCGTCGACCTGCAGATCCTCGGGATCGGCACCGACGGGCACGTCGCGTTCAACGAGCCCGGCTCGTCGCTCGCGTCGCGCACGCGCATCAAGACGCTGACGCGCCAGACCCGCGAGGACAACGCGCGGTTCTTCGGCGACGACATCAGCCTGGTGCCGCAGCACTGCCTGACGCAGGGGCTCGCGACGATCATGGCGGCCCGCCACCTGGTGCTGCTCGCCACCGGCCGCGGCAAGGCCGAGGCCGTGCACCAGCTCGTCGAGGGACCCGTCAGCGCGATGTGGCCCGCGACGATCCTGCAGCACCACCCGCACGTCACCGTCCTGGTGGACGACGCTGCCGCGTCGCGCCTGCAGCTCGCGGACTACTACCGCGAGACGTACGCGGCCAAGCCTGACTGGCAGCACCTGTAGGACTCGGACCGCGTCGGCGTGGCTCGCTCCACCCCTAGCGAGCCGCGCCGGCGCCTGCCGGCCTCTGGCCCTCGCGGCTCTGGGCCTCCCGGCTCTGGGTCTCCCTGCACTGGCCCGTTCAGCTGAGCAGGTCGATGAGCGCCTGAGCGGCCAGCAGCGTGGCGAGCAGCACCATCCACGTCCAGATGGACGTGAGCGCGGTGCGCAGCCGGACGGTCTCGGGGTCGTCGTCCGTCTCGGCGTGGCGAGCCCGGCGCGTGCGGACAACGGCGTCGACGAGGATCAGCGCGCCGCCGAGCATGGCGGCGACGGCTCGGGGCAGCGTCACGAGCGTGGCCTGGACGGTCGCGACGAGCACGGTCGTCGCGATCCCCGCGAGCGTGACGCCCGTGAGCGCCCGACGCACGCCACTGAGCCAGCTCGCGTGCGGCAACCCCCGACGACCCGCCGTGCGCGCTGTCGCGACGATCGCCGGCGCGAGGACGAGCGTGCCGAGCGCGGCGCCCCAGGAGATCGCGACCTGGGTCTCGGCGCGCCAGGCGACGAGCACGAGCAACGTCCCGATCGCCCCGCCGACGTGCGGCGCGACGACACGCGTCGCAGCGCTCCACGTCGGTCGGTCGACCCGCCCGGGCGTGCTCGTCACCCCCATGGCGCGCAGTCTACTGAGGCGCGCTGGCGGTGGATGGGGCTCGGCGCGTGTGGGTGGGTCGACGTACACTCGGCGCCATGAGTGAGCCCCTGCCGAGCCCCGCGACAGTCGACCCGAGCGGCCCGGACCAGGGGACCGCGACGAGCGTCCTGGAACGCCAGGAGACCACCGAGCAGGTCGAACCGGGCGATCACGAGCGCTTCGCGCACTACGTGCGCAAGGAGAAGATCATGGCGTCCGCGATCAGCGGCACCCCCGTGATCGCGCTGTGCGGCAAGGTGTGGGTGCCCGGGCGTGACCCGAACAAGTTCCCGGTGTGCCCCACGTGCAAGGAGATCTACGAGGGCTTGCGCGAGCCGCAGGACGGCGAGAACGGCCAGGGCTCCGAGGGCGGCGGGTCTGGCGGCTCGGGCGGTCGACGGTTCGGCTTCGGCCGCGGCGGCAAGTGAGCGGCGCCCCGCGCCCGTCGTCCCCCTCCCAACCTGCCGACCTCTTCGCCGCTGTCGCGGCTCCGGTCAGCACGCACGCGTCCTCGTCGGCGGCCTCGCACCTGCCCCCGGCCTTCCCGTCGCGCGCGCCGTGGGGGACGGCCGGCAAGCTCCGTGCGTGGCAGGCCGAGGCGATCGAGCGGTACCGCGACGCGTCGCCGCGTGACTTCCTCGCTGTCGCGACGCCGGGGGCCGGCAAGACGACGTTCGCGCTGCGCATCGCGACCGAGCTGCTCGAGGCGCGCATCGTGCGTCGCGTCACCGTGGTCGCCCCGACGGAGCACCTCAAGCGTCAGTGGGCGGACGCGGCGGCCCGCGTCGGCATCAAGCTCGACCCCAACTTCAGCAACGCGCAGGGCCGGCACGGGCGCGGCTTCGACGGCGTCGCGGTCACGTACGCGCAGGTCGCGAGCAAGCCCGCGCTGCACGAGGCCCGCACGAGCGCGGCACCGACGCTGGTGATCCTCGACGAGGTGCACCACGGTGGCGACGCGCTGTCGTGGGGCGACGCGGTGCGGGAGGCGTTCGAGGGCGCGACGCGCCGCCTCGCGCTGACGGGGACACCGTTCCGGTCGGACACGGCCGCGATCCCGTTCGTGCGCTACGACCGCGACGCGGACGGCATCCGCCGCAGCGTGGCCGACTACACCTACGGGTACGGCGACGCGCTGCGCGACCACGTGGTCCGGCCGGTCATCTTCCTGTCGTACAGCGGCTCGATGCGCTGGCGCACCAAGGCGGGCGACGAGATCAGCGCGCGTCTGGGCGAGCCGCTGACCAAGGACATGACCTCGCAGGCCTGGCGCACGGCGCTGGACCCGAACGGTGAGTGGATCACGAGCGTGCTCGCCGCCGCCGACCGCCGCCTGACGGAGGTGCGACGCGCGGTGCCCGACGCGGGCGCGATGATCATCGCGACCGACCAGACCGACGCGCGCGCCTACGCGGGCCACCTCGCGCGGCTCACGGGGGAGTCGCCCACGGTCGTGCTGTCCGACGACGACGGCGCCTCCGACCGGATCGACGCGTTCTCGGCCGGCGAGTCGCGGTGGATGGTCGCCGTCCGCATGGTCTCCGAGGGCGTCGACGTGCCCCGGCTGGCCGTCGGTGTGTACGCGACGAGCACGGCGACGCCGTTGTTCTTCGCGCAGGCCGTGGGCCGGTTCGTGCGTGCCCGCAAGCGCGGCGAGACCGCGTCGGTGTTCCTGCCGTCCGTGCCGCAGCTGCTCGCGCTGGCGAACAGCCTCGAGCTCGAGCGCGACCACGCGCTGGACCGCCCGAAGACCGCCGAGGAGCAGGGCGCCGACTTCAACCCGGAGGACGCGCTGATGGCCGCGGCGAACTCCGAGCGGAACGGTCCCGACGCGCTGGGCCCGGACGGCAAGCAGGGCTCGTTCGAGGCGCTCGAGGCGCAGGCGTCGTTCGACCGCGTGCTGTTCGACGGCGGCGAGTTCGGCACGGGCGCTGAGGTGGGGTCCGACGAGGAGCTCGACTTCCTCGGGCTTCCGGGCCTGCTCGACGCCGACGACGTGTCGCGACTGCTGCGCCAGCGTCAGGCGGACCAGGTCAGCAGCCGCCGGCGAGCCGATGCCGCGGCCGTACCGGTGGAGGAGATGGACCACCGCAAGCAGGCGGAGCTGCGCAAGGAGCTCGCGCAGCTGGTCGGCGCGTGGGCCCGGCGCAGCGGACAGCCGCACGGGACGGTGCACAACGAGCTGCGCCGCCGGTGCGGCGGACCGGAGGTCGCGCTGGCCGACCCCGGACAGCTGACCGCGCGGGTCGCGATGCTCCGCGGCTGGTTCGTCGGCAAGCGCTGACATACGCCCGCGGGGTGGGCGCTCGCAAGGGTCGTCTCACAATATGGACGAGGCGGTAGAGCGGTATCTGTGCAGGTCAGAGGGCTGGACGGTTGCCCACATAGCACCGGCCGTCGCTTGCGCAAGTTGTTGCCCCGGGTGCGACGCGGCTTCGAGGGTGCCAGGCTCGAAGCGTGACAAGGGTCCCGGGTACCCCCGGGCAACCCGCTAGGTGACCGTACGAAAGGGTCAACCCATGCCTCTCTGGCTCATCCTCATCATCATCGGCGCCATCCTCCTCATCATCGGACTGAGCGGCGTCGGGTCCCTCCTCATCTGGATCGGGGTCGCCGTCCTCGTCGTCAGCCTGATCCTCGCGCTCGTGGGTCGAGGCCGCAGTCGGGCCTAGACCTCCCCGGGTCTAGTCGCAGGGGCTGACCTGCTGAATCACCGACGGGGCGCCGGCTCGGCTGGCGCCCCGTCGGCGTGCGCCAGGTCCGGGTCGGTGTCAGGCTCTGGTCACGTCGCAGGCCCGGGGCCTCCCGGACCGCCCGCCTGACGGCCTTGGACGAAAGGTGTCGACCGTGCCCACCTGGCTCATCCTCATCCTTCTCGGAGTGGTCCTGCTGCTCGTCGGAGCGTTCACGGAGATCGGCAACTGGCTGATCTTCCTCGGTCTGCTCGTCCTCGTCTGCAGCCTGGTCCTGGTGCTCCTCGACCGTCGAAAGAGCTAGGCGCTCACGGCCGCAGCAGCAGCGTCTGCGTCGGCAGTGCGGCCTCGTCGGCCGACAGCCTGCGTGCTCCGCGCGGAAGCTCGTCGCGCGAGACGCGGTGCTGGTGCGCTGCCGCCGCGACGCCGGCGGCACCGACCCAGCGCGGGTCGACGGCGCCGTCGGTCACGAGCGGCACGTGCAGGGCCCGCACACCCTCGATCGGCTCCCAGCCCTGGACGAGGTCGTCGGGCCCCTCGACGAGGAGCTCGACGACCGCGCGCCCGTCGTCGTCGAGCCGGCGCCCGGCAGCCTTGCGGCCACCGACGCTGATCTTCGACGCCGATGCCTTCGCGACGGGCTGCAGCGTGCCGTCGGCCCCCTCGCGCGCGACGAGCTTGTAGACCATCCCGCAGGTCGGTGCGCCCGAGCCCGTGACGACCGAGGTGCCCACGCCGTACACGTCGACCGGCGCGACGGCGAGCGCCGCGATGGCGAACTCGTCGAGGTCGGAGGTCACGACGATCTTCGTGTCGTGCGCGCCCGCCGCGTCGAGCTGGCGCCGCACGTCGGCCGCCAGCCCGCCGAGGTCGCCCGAGTCGAGCCGCACCGCGCCGAGGCCCGTGCCGGCCGCCGCGAGCGCGCGCTCGACCCCGCGGCGCACGTCGTAGGTGTCGACGAGCAGCGTCGTCCCCGGCCCGAGCGCGGCGACCTGCGCGGCGAACGCCGCCTCCTCGTCGTCGTGCAGCAGCGTGAACGCGTGCGCCGCAGTCCCGATCGTCGGCAGCCCGTAGCGGCGGCCGGCCTCGAGGTTGGACGTGCCCGCGAACCCCGCGACGACGGACGCGCGCGCCGCGGCCACCGCGGCCTGCTCGTGGGCGCGCCGCGAGCCCATCTCGAGGCACGGCCGGTCCAGGGCCGCGCTCGTCATGCGCGACGCGGCGGACGCGACCGCCGAGTCGTAGTTGAGGATCGACAGGACGAGCGTCTCGAGCAGCACCGCTTCCGCGAACGATCCCTCGACGACGAGCACCGGGGAGGACGGGAAGAAGGCCTCGCCCTCGGCGTAGCCGACGATCGAGCCCGTGAACCGGTAGTCGGCCAGGTAGGCCAGCGTCCGGTCGTCGACCACGCGCTCGTCGGCCAGCCAGTCGAGCTCGGCCGCATCGAACCGGAAGCTCTCGAGGGCCTCGAGCACGCGGCCGGTCCCGGCGACGACGCCGTAGCGGCGACCGGGGGGCAGGCGCCTCGTGAACACCTCGAACACGCATCGGCGCTCGGCCGTGCCGTCCGCGAGCGCGGCCTGCAGCATGGTCAGCTCGTACCGGTCGGTGAGCAGGGCGGACGACGGGCTCATGGGGCGAACCTAGCCGCCGCCCGCGACTCGCAGCGCGCCGGGCGCACCTCGCGGGACGACGAGAGCGCCAGCACGCGCGTCGCTGCCTACAGTGGGCTGGTGCCCGTCATCGCCGTGCCGGAGGAGAAGACCGAGGAGGAGGCCGACGCACAGGTCGCCGACCCCTGGGTGACGATCGTCTGGAACGACCCGGTCAACCTCATGACGTACGTGACGTACGTGTTCGAGACGTACTTCGGCCACCCCCGAGCCAAGGCCGAGAAGCTCATGCGGCAGGTGCACGAGAACGGGCGCGCGGTCGTCTCGACGGGGTCCCTGGAGACCATGGAGGTGGACGTGCAGGCGATGCACGGGTTCGGCCTGTGGGCGACGCTGCAGCGCAGCGGCCAGTGAAGGCCTTCCGTCGCACCCGCGGTGCGTACGTCGCGCGGTTTCGCGACGAGGAGCGCGCCGTGCTCGCGGGCGCTGCGCTCGACGTCGCGTCGTTGCTCGCCGACGACTGGCCGTCGCAGGGCGCGCCGTCGGACGACCCGCTCGCCGGCCTCGCCGACGACCTCGCCCGCCCGACGGGCCGTCCCGACGACCCGGCCGTGCGGCGCCTGCTGCCGGACGCGAGCCGCGACGACGACGAGCTCGCGGCCGAGTTCCGCCGGCTCACCCAGGCCGACCTGCGCGCGAGCAAGTCGAACGGCCTGCTGCTGCTCGCGCGCGTGCTGACCGAGCAGACCGGCGCCCGCCCGAGCGAGGTCGTCGTCGAACGCGGCGACGCGCGAGCCGTGGCCGCGGCGATGACCGACATCCGGCTCGTGATCGCCGAGCGGCTCGGCATCCGCACCGACGAGCAGGCCGAGGCGATCCACGAGAACGTGCCGCCCGGTGCCGAGCAGCTCGTCGCGGTGTACGGCGCGCTGTCCTGGCTGCAGGAGTCGTTGGTCACGCTCATGCTCGACGACATGCGGCGCGGGGCGGACGTCACACCACCGCAGCCGCCTTCGGGCGATCCGTCCGGCTAGGCTCGGCCGGGTGAACGACGCCCCCATCGGGATCTTCGACTCAGGCGTCGGGGGTCTGACGGTCGCGAGGTCCGTCCTCGACCAGCTGCCGCACGAGTCGACCGTCTACATCGGCGACACGCTCAACACCCCGTACGGCACCAAGCCCCTGGCCGCGGTGCGCGCGCACGCGCTCGAGGTGATGGACGACCTCGTCGACGCGGGGGTGAAGCTGCTCGTCATCGCGTGCAACACCGCGTCGTCGGCGATGCTGCGCGACGCGCGCGAGCGGTACACGCTGCGGCGCGGCATCCCGGTGGTCGAGGTGATCCTGCCCGCTGCCCGGCGCGCGGTCGCCGCGACGAGGTCGGGCCGCATCGGCGTCATCGCGACGACCTCGACGGTCGAGTCGCGCTCGTACGACGACGCGTTCGCGGTGGCGCCCGGGGTCACGCTGGTCACGCAGGCCTGCCCGCAGTTCGTGCCGCTCGTCGAGGCGGGCATCACGTCGGGCCCCGACGTGCTGGCGCTCGCGCACGAGTACCTGGACCCGGTGCGCGAGGCCGGCGTCGACACGCTCGTCCTCGGCTGCACGCACTACCCGCTGCTGACCGGCGCGATCTCGTACGTCATGGGTGAGGACGTCACGCTCGTCTCGAGCGCCGAGGAGACCGCCAAGGACGTCTACCGCACGCTCGTCGCGCACGGGCTCGAGCGCGACCCCGCGGCCGGGCCGGCCGAGCACCGGTTCCTCGCGACCGGTGATCCCGCGTCGTTCCAGGCGCTCGCGCGCCGGTTCCTCGGGCCCGAGGTCACGCACGTCGAGCCGCGGGAGGCCCTGCGATGAGGCTCGTCGTGCTGGGCTGCGCGGGTTCGTACCCGAGCGCGGAGTCGGCCGCTTCGAGCTACCTCGTGCAGGCCGACGACGCCTCCGGGCGGACGTGGAGCGTCCTGATGGACCTCGGCAACGGCGCGCTGGGGCCGCTGCAGAAGTACGGCGACCCGACGGCGCTGGACGCGATCGCTCTCAGCCACCTGCACTCCGACCACGTCGCCGACATGGTCGTGCTCAACGTGCTGCGCCGGTACCGGCCCGACGGCCCGCTCGTGCCGGTCGACGTGTGGGGCCCGACCGGCACCGAGCAGCGGCTCGCCCAGATCGCCGGCTCGGACCCGGCGACCGACGTCGGCGGCCAGTTCGTCTTCCACGAGTGGGACCGGTCCGCGCCGGTCGTCGTCGGTCCGCTCACCCTGACGCCCGTCCCTGTCCTGCACCCCATCCCCGCGTTCGGCATCCGGGTCGAGGGCCCGTCGGACGTCGATCCCACGCGCACCGTCACGATCGCCTACACGGGTGACACCGACGCGTGCGACGGCGTGGACGAGCTGGCCCGCGCGGACCTGCTCCTGTCCGAGGCCGCGTTCATCGAGGGACGCGACGACGCCGTTCGGGGCGTCCATCTGACGGGGCGGCGCGCCGGAGCGGCCGCCCGGGCGGGCGGTGCCGGACGGCTCGTCCTGACGCACCTGCCGGCGTGGACGCCTGCGGACGTCGCGACCGCGGAGGCGCGAGGCGAGTACGACGGGCCGATCGACGTGGCGGCGCCGGGGGCGACCTACGTGCTCTGAGGTTGTCGGTACGGGTAGCTAGGCTCCTCGCATGACTTCCCCTCTCGATGCCTCCACCGCCGTGCGTGCCGACGGCCGTGCCCCCGACGAGCTGCGCCCGATCACGATCACCCGCCGCTTCCTCTCGGCCGGCGAGGGCAGCGTGCTCGTCGAGTTCGGCAGCACCAAGGTGCTGTGCGTCGCCTCGTTCACCGAGGGCGTGCCGCGCTGGCGCAAGGGCTCGGGCGAGGGGTGGGTGACCGCCGAGTACTCGATGCTCCCGCGCGCCACGGACAGCCGCTCGGACCGCGAGTCGGTGCGCGGCAAGATCGGCGGCCGCACGCACGAGATCTCGCGCCTGATCGGCCGGTCGCTGCGCGCGATCATCGACGTCTCCGCGCTCGGCGAGAACACCATCGTGCTCGACTGCGACGTGCTGCAGGCCGACGGCGGCACGCGCACCGCGGCGATCACCGGCGCGTACGTCGCGCTGGCCGACGCGGTCGAGTGGGCGCAGGGCAAGCGCCTGATCAAGCCCGGCCGCACGGTCCTGACCGACTCGGTGTCGGCCGTGAGCGTCGGCATCATCGACGGCGTGCCGATGCTCGACCTGCCGTACGTCGAGGACGTCCGGGCCGAGACGGACATGAACGTCGTCGTCACCGGCTCCGGCACGTTCGTCGAGGTGCAGGGCACGGCCGAGCACGCGCCGTTCGACCGCGCCGAGCTCGACGCGCTGCTCGACCTGGCCGTCGCGGGCACCGCGCGGCTGTCGGCGCTGCAGTCCGCGGCACTCGAGGGCGAGCCGGGCGACGGGTCCGCGACGCGCGCGGTGAACGCGTGAGCCCTCGGCTGGTCCTCGCCACGCACAACGCCCACAAGGTCGGCGAGCTGCGCGCGATCCTCGCGCCCGTGCTGCCGGACCTGGCGGGCGAGGACGTCGTGGGTGCGCGCGACGTCGGAGCGCCCGAGCCGGTCGAGGACGGCGTGACGTTCGAGGCCAACGCGCTCATCAAGGCACGCGCGCTCGCTGCGTTCACGGGGCTTCCCGCGGTCGCCGACGACTCCGGCCTGGCCGTCGACGTCCTCGGCGGTGCGCCGGGGATCTTCTCGGCGCGCTGGGCGGGTCGGCACGGCGACGACCCGGCGAACCTCGCGCTCCTGCTCGCGCAGCTGTCCGACATCGCCGAGCCGCACCGCGGCGCGCGCTTCGTGTGCGCGGCCGCACTCGTCACGCCCGACGGGTTCGAGCACGTCGAGACGGGCGCGCTGATCGGCACCCTCGCTCACGAGCCGCGCGGCGCGGGGGGCTTCGGCTACGACCCTGCGCTCGTGCCGCTCGGCGAGTCCCGCACGTGCGCCGAGCTGACACCGGCCGAGAAGAACGCGATCAGCCACCGCGGGCAGGCGTTCCGGGCGCTCGCGCCCGTGATCGCGCGCGTCCTGCGTGGCTGACGCCGTCTGCGTCGCCGCCCGGGGCATCACGTTCGGCTACCCCGGGCGGACCGTGCTGGACGGGCTCGACCTGGTCGTCTCGGCGGGCGAGCGGCTCGGCCTCGTCGGCGAGAACGGCGCGGGCAAGACGACGCTCCTGCGCGTGCTGGCGGGAACCCTCGTGCCGAGCGCCGGGTCCGTGACGCGGGTCGGGTCGTTGGCCGTCGTGGACCAGGAGCTCGAGGTCCCCGCGGGCACGACCGTCGGGACGCTCGTCGCGCAGACCGCGGCCGCGACGCGCGCGGCGGCGGCGGAGCTCGACGAGGTCATCGCGCGGTTCGACCACGAGACGGGCGACCTGGGCGCGTTCGCCGACGCGATGGCTCGCGTCGAGCAGCTCGCCGCGTGGGACGTCGACCGCCGGATCGACGAGGCGCTGACACGGTTCGGCGCGCCGCGCGACGTCGACCGCGAGCTCGCGACCCTCAGCGTGGGGGAGCGGTACCGCGCGCGGCTCGCGTGCCGGATCGCCGAGCGCTCGGACGTGCTGCTGCTCGACGAACCCACCAACCACCTCGACGCCGCGGGCATCGACTACCTCACCGGGCGGCTGCAGCAGTGGCCGGGCGCCGTCGTCATCGTGACCCACGACCGTCGGCTGCTCGACGACGTCATGACCGCGATCCTCGACCTCGACCCCGCGATGGACGGGCGGCCCGCGCTCTACGGTGCGACGCGGTACGTCGACTACCGGTTCGCCAAGGACCGCATGCTGATGCGCTGGCGCGCCCGCTACCGCGCCGAGCGCAAGCAGGCCGACAAGCTCGCGCGGCAGCTGGACCGCTCCTACGAGGGGCTGTCCGACGAGTGGCGGCCGCCCAAGGGCTCCCAGACCCACCGGCGAGCGACCCGCGCACGCGGCCACGTCAAGGCGGCGGACCGGCTGGTCCAGCAGCTCGAGGCGCGCGCGGTCGAGGTCCCGGTCCCGCCGCTGAGCCTCACGTTCCCGGACCTGCCGTCGCTGCCTCGCCGGGCATCGACGGGCGCCGACCTCGACCGCCCCCTGGACCCCGACGCCGACCGCGCCGCGGCGCACGCGGGGCCGTTGCTGGAGCTGCGCGCACCACGCGTCGGCGATCGGCTCGACCTGCCGGGCCGGCGGATCGACATCGGGGCGTGCGGGCGGCTGCTCGTCGTCGGGCCCAACGGCTCTGGCAAGTCCACGTTGCTCGCGGCGCTGGCCGGCACGGTCGACCTCGACCGAGGCACGCGCACGCTCGCCGCCGGCGTCCGGCTCGGCCTGCTGGCCCAGGAGGGACCGGCCGAGCACGCCGCCACGCCGGGCACCGCCGCCGCGAGCACGACCGCCTTCGACGCGTACGCCCGCCACGCGCTGCGGCTGCTCGAGTCCGGCGCGCTCGACCCCGACCAGCTCGTGCCCGTCGCGGCCCTCGGCCTGCTGACCGAGGACGACCTCGACCGCCCGCTGCGCGAGCTCTCGGTGGGTCAGCGGCGCAGGTTCGACCTCGCGTGCGCGCTGCTCGCCGCGCCGCACGTGCTGATCCTCGACGAGCCGACCAACCACCTGTCGGTCGGGCTCGTCGACGAGCTCACGGCGGCGCTGCGGCTCACGTCGGCCGCGGTCGTCGTCGCGACCCACGACCGCCGCATGCGCGCGGACCTCGCCGACTGGCCGGTGCTCGAGCTATAGCCGCCCGACGTGCGCCATCGCCTGGCGCAGCAGCACGCCCTGCCCGCCGTTCATCTCGACCTGCACCTGCTCGGCGCACGCCTCCTCGGGCGTGAGCCAGGCCAGGTCGATCGCGTCGTGCTGCGGCTGGCAGTCGCCCAGCACGGGCACGACGTACGCGAGCGAGACCGCGTGCTGGCGCGGGTCGTGGTAGGCCGTGATGCCCGGCGTGGGGAAGTACTCGGCGACCGTGAACGGCTGGGGCGAGGCGGGGATCTGCGGCAGGGCCACGGGTCCGAGGTCCTTCTCGATGTGTCGCACCAACGCGTCCCGCACGCGCTCGTGGTACATCACGCGGCCGCTGATCAGGGCCCGGGACATGACCCCCTCACGCGTGACGCGCAGCAGCAGGCCCACGGCGATCACGTCGCCCGAGTCGTCGACCCGCACCGGGATCGCGTCCACGTAGACGATCGGCAGCGACCGGCGCACCTGGGCGATCTCGTCGCTGCTCAGCCACCCCTCGGGGCGTTCGGGCACGGGGAACTCGGCGGAAGCGGTCACTGCTTGTTTCTACCCCGAGCGCCGCGCGGGCGCCTCCAGGCGCGCAGGGTCTGGGCGATTCTGGGTGGTTCCGTCGCGCCGTGCCGGCCGCCCGGGAATAGTCTGCGGTGCTCATGCGCTGAGGAGGCCGGACATCCGACACCGGGAGGAACAATGCCCACAACGACGCTGACCGCCGAGACCATCGGCCAGACGATCCAGGACAACGAGATCGTCCTGATCGACTTCTGGGCCGAGTGGTGCGGACCGTGCAAGCGGTTCGGTCCGGTCTTCGAGGCTTCGTCCGACGAGAACGCCGAGATCGTGCACGCCAAGGTCGACACCGAGGCCGAGCAGGCGCTCGCCCAGGAGCTGCAGATCTTCTCGATCCCCACGCTCATGGCCTTCCGCGACGGGATCCTGGTGTTCAACCAGGCCGGCGCGCTGCCCGCACCGGCGCTCGCGCAGGTGGTCGAGGCCGTCAAGGGGCTCGACATGGACGACGTGCGCGCACAGATTGCCGCGGCCGCCAAGGAGTGAGCTGACCCGTACGACACCGTGAAGCGTTCTGCCCCCTGAGCGGGTAGAACGCTTCACGTTCGTCACGGGCCGTTCGAGTGCGGGAGACGGGAGTCGAACCCGCACGCTCTTTCGAGCACCAGGACCTAAACCTGGCGTGGCTGCCATTTCACCACTCCCGCGCGTGCCGAGTCTCCCAGAGACCCGGCACGTAGTCAGGCGACCTTGAGGTCGCGTCGCAGCTTGGCGACGTGGCCCGTGGCCTTGACGTTGTACTGCGCGAGCTCGACGCGCCCCTCGGCGTCGACGACGACCGTCGAGCGGATCACGCCCGTGACCGTCTTGCCGTAGAGCTTCTTCTCGCCCCACGCGCCCCACGCCTCGAGGACCTCGCGCGTCGGGTCGGACGCGAGCGGGAACGTCAGGTGCTCGGCCTCGACGAAGGCGGCGAGCTTGCTCACCTCGTCGGGCGAGACGCCGACGACCGCGAACCCGGCGGCCTGCAGCGAGGCAAGGTTGTCGCGGAAGTCGCACGCCTGCGTGGTGCACCCCGGCGTCATCGCGGCCGGGTAGAAGTAGACGATGACGCGCGTGCCGCGCAGGTCTGCCAGGTGCACCTGACCGCCGTCGGCGGTGGCCAGCGTGAAGTCGGGAGCGAGGTCGCCAGGGGCGAGACGAGGCACGGATCCTCCAGGGTGTGGGTGGTGCCTCAGCCTACGTTCCGGCGACGGGTACGGTCGGACGGTGAGTGCTGCCACGCCCGACGAGGGTGCCCTGCCGATCCGCATGCTGAACGACCGCCTCCTCGTCACGCTCGACGCGGGCGCCGGTGAGCGGCGCTCGTCGGCCGGGATCGTCATCCCCGCGACCGCGGCCGTCGGCAAGCGGCTGGCGTGGGCCGACGTGGTCGCCACCGGCCAGCACGTGCGGCAGGTCGAGGTGGGGGACCGGGTGCTGTTCGACCCCGAGGACCGCGCCGAGGTGGAGCTCGAAGGGGCGACGTACCTGCTCCTGCGCGAGAAGGACGTGCACGCCGTGGCCGCTCCGGGCAGCGCCGGCGCGGGCACCGGGCTGTACCTCTGAGCCCCGTGGTCGTGACGCTCGTCACGGTGGCGGTATCCGATTCGCTACCTGGGCCAGAAGGCTGCTAACGTTCTGCACCGCGCGCCATTAGCTCAATTGGCAGAGCAGCTGACTCTTAATCAGCGGGTTCGGGGTTCGAGTCCCTGATGGCGCACCATCGAAGGCCCCTCACCAGCGGAAACGCGGGTGGGGGGCCTTCGTTATGCGGACCGGTGCGCGATCGTCGAGCCGGGCGGGGCCAGACCCGGCCACTCCGGGACGGTCCGTTCGGCGGCTCCGGCCACTAGTGTCGCCATGTGGCGCACCGGGGCGAGATGCAGGCCGTCGAGCTGGTGGAGACGGCCGCCCTGGAGGACGTGCCGACCACCGAGTCGAGCGAGCGCGCGCAGCACGGTCGTCGCCGCGCGCTGTGGGTCGCCCTCGGTGTCGGGCTCGTGGCCGCGGCGCTCGTGGCTGGGCAGTCGTTCGTCGACAAGCGTGAGCGCGACGCGATCGCGCGGCTGGCGCGGGTTCCCGGGGTCATCGCCCCTGTCGGCGACCAGCTGGTCGTTGCGCGCAAGGCGTCCGTCGAGGACTTCTCCGGCCTCGTGGGCGACTCGGGTGGGCTCGAGACGGCCGCGGACGGGTCGCAGTCGTACTCGTGGAGCGGCCGGGGTGAGACCGTCAGGTGGACCGCGCAGCTGCTAGACGCGACCCCCGCGCTCGCTCAGCAGGGTGTGTCGCCGCTGAGCTACTGCGTCGCGGACGTGCCCGAGGGCGCCGAGGCCGCCACGGCGTCCCAGGTCGTGTGCTACGTGACCGACGGCGGGTGGCGGGCCTCGGGTGACGGTCAGGCGTCCACGGCGGCGACGTCGTCGCGCGTCGTCGTGCTGGACACCCGGGACGGGTCCGTGCTCGGCGACTGGCCGGTCGGGCAGGGCGTATGGCTCGTGCTCTCTCCGGGTCGGGTCGTGGTCGAGACGTGGGACGCGAGCGGCGCGAAGGTCACCGCGCACGACCGGCTCACGGGCGCGACGAAGTGGACCTACACCGCGTCGACGTCCGACCCGTCCGGCGCCTACAGCGGACCGGCCCGCAGCGTGGGCGACGACATCGTGCTGCAGCTCGACGAGCGCACGGTGATCGACATCGGCGCCGACGGGAAGGTGCGGCGCGAGATCCGCCCGAAGACGGAAAGTCGGATCGACTGGTGGGACGTCGACGCGAGGTCGGGACGCGTGGTCGTGACCACGATGGACCAGTCATCTCTCGTTCTCGCGCCGGACCTCGACCCCAGCGGCGACGTCACGCTGCGCGGCACGGTCGTCCACGCGCAGGTGGACGACGGGAGCGTGCCCGAGCTGGCCGTCACGCAGGACACCGAGCTGCGCGCGTGGGACCTGTCGACGGGCAAGGCGAAGTGGCACGCCGAGCTGACGGACCCTGCGTCCTCCACGATCGTCATGCGTGGGCGGCTCTACGTCGCGACGGGGGACGGCGTGCTGGCGTACAACGCCCGCACGGGCGAGCGGCTCTGGCACGGCTCGCTGGAAGGTGGGCTCCCTGACGGCCAGCTGTACACCGACGGCACGCACATCCTCACTCCCGTGCGGCCGATGGGCGACGAGACCAGGGGAACGGTCCTGGTCGCCTACGACGCCGTCACGGGCAAGGAGGCCTTCCGGGCGCCGTTCCCGAAGGGCTTCACGTCGGCGGGCTCGGCGGGTCGGCAGCTCCTCGGGGTCGACGAGGCCGGCTCCACCTACGTGCTGCTGAAGTAGCTCGCCGGGCTGCGGGCCCGAGCTGCTCGGGTGACGATGGCGGACGACGTCTCGCGACCGGCGCGTGACGGAGCGGAGGACCGCGATGGCGCAGCAACTGACGTTCGACGTGATCGTGCTGGGCGCGGGCGTGGCGGGCGAGAACGCCGCCGACCGCGCCAGCCGCACAGGACTGAGCGTGGCGCTCGTCGAGCACGCTCTCGTAGGCGGGGAGTGCTCGTACTGGGCGTGCATGCCGTCGAAGGTGCTGCTACGTCCGGGGGCCGCGCTCGCCGCGGCGCGCGAGGCGCCGGGTGCTCCGGTGGACTCGACCGTCGATGTCGCCGCCGTCCTCGCCCGCCGCGACGACGTCGCGGCGCACTGGGACGACGCCGGGCAGGTCGGTTGGGTCGAGAGCGTCGGGATCGAGCTGCTGCGCGGGCACGCGCGGTTCACCGGCCCGCGCGAGCTGACGCTGAGCACCGACGACGGCGAGACCGCGCTCGTCGCACGCCGGGCCGTGATCGTCGCCACGGGCTCGACGCCGATCATCCCGCCCGTGCCAGGACTGGCCGAGGCCGAGCCGTGGACGAGCCGCGAGGCGACGTCGGTGCAGCGGGTGCCCGCGCGGCTCGTCGTGCTCGGCGGGGGTGTGGTCGGGGTCGAGATGGCGACGGTCTTCGCCGACTTCGGCAGCGAGGTCACGCTCGTCGTGCGCGGCCCGCGCCTCCTGGCGGGTGCCGAGCCGTTCGCGGGCGAGGCGGTCGCCGAGTCGCTGCGGGCCCTCGGTGTGACGGTCCTGCTCGACGCTCAGACGTCGGCGGTGACGCGCGACGCCGACGGCGTGCACGTGGAGCTCGCCGACCGGACGATCGACGCCGACGAGCTCCTGGTCGCAACCGGCCGCCGACCGCGCACCGACGACCTGGGGCTGGAGTCGGTCGGCCTGGTCTCGGGCGAACCGATCGCGGTCGACGACGCGCTCGCCGCGACCGGCGTCGACGGCGGCTGGTTGTTCGCGGTCGGTGACGTCACTGGGCGGACCTCGACGACGCACCAGGGCAAGTACGACGCGCGGGTCGCCGGCGACGTGGTGGCGGCCCGGTTCGGCTCCGACGCCGACGCGAAGGAGGCCGAGCACGCGGCCGGTCCGTGGTCGCGGTACCGGGCCACCGCCGACGAGGCGAGCGTTCCGCAGGTCGTGTTCTCACGCCCCGAGGTGGCGTGGGTCGGGCACACGGAGGCCAGCGCCAGGAAGGCCGGCATCGACGTGCGCGTCGTGCCGTACGACCTGGCCAACCTCTCCGGTGCCACCGTGCTCTCGCCGACGTACGCGGGCCAGGCGCAGCTCGTGCTCGACGAGGCGCGCGGCGTGATCGTCGGCGCGACGTTCGTCGGGCCGGACGTCGCGGAGATGCTGCACGCCGCGACCGTCGCGGTCGTCGGTCAGGTCCCGCTGGCGCGCCTGTGGCACGCCGTCCCCGCCTATCCGACGCTGAGCGAGGTCTGGCTCCGGTTCGGCGAGGCAGCCGGACTGTGAGCGAGGGCGGCAGTTGCCGCCCTCGCCCACCGCCGATCAGCTGGCGAGCGAGCCGTCGCTCGACAGCACCAGGCCGAGGGCCTGCTTGCCGTCGCGGACCATCCCGCCGATCAGGCCGAAGTCGTACGACACGAAGTCCGTGAACTTCAGGCCGTAGGTCTGCTCGAGGCCGGGCTGGCAGAACGGGCGGTCGGGGCACTCGGCCGGCCCCGCGAGGCTCAGGCCACCTGCGCAGGCGGCTGCGAGCTCGCTCAGCGACGTGACCTTGTGAGCGTCGGCGAACTCCTTCGTGACCGCGAACGCGTTCTGGTCCTGCGCCGCCGACGGCTTGCCGACCACGAGGTTCTTCTGCGCCGCGAGCGGGGTCAGCGCCGCGACCGTCGCGTCGACGTCGTCGGAGGCGACCGACTTCGCGTCGGCGCCGTTGATGTCGGCGTTGATGAAGTCCGCGAGGGTGGCCGCGTACTCGGGGATCACCGCGAGGCCGTCCTCGCCCTTCTCGAGCGCCGGGAGGTAGGTCTCGCGCGAGCCGATCGTGCGCACCGTGACGTCGAAGCCCGCGGAGCGGAGCACCTCGCCGTAGATCTCGGCGAGCGTGCTGCTCTCGGAGAAGTTGGCGGCACCGACCTGGAGCTTGCCGCTCTGGCTCTTGTCCGTGGCGGCCAGGCCCTCTGTCGCGACGAACTCCTTGGCGACCTCGCTCGACGTCTTGCGGTCGATGTCGACGGCCTTGTTGAGCTGGATCAGCTTGTCGGTGTCCAGCTTCGCGGAGACCGTGTTGAGCAGGTCGATGATCGCGGGGTGCTTCGTGGCCGCGTCCTTGTTGACCGCAGGGATGATGTTGTCGGCGTTCTGCAGGCCCTTGTCGTCGGTCAGCACGACGAGCTTGTCGCCGGCGATCGGCTCGCAGGCGGTGCCCGACGCAGACGCGTCGGTGGTCGGTTCGGCCTCACCTCCGCCCGATCCGGGCGATCCGCACGCCGCAAGCGCCATGGCGGAGACCAGCAGGGTGGTGGCGAGCAGGGACTTGGCCGTCAGGTGGCGGACGCTCATCGTGGGCTCCTGGGTCGGTGGGGGATGGCTGGGTCGGTGGGGGTGACGAAAGTCGGTGAGGGCTGGCTAGCTCGGTACGGGCTACGGGGGATTCGTGGCTGCATCGGCGCACGGGGTCGCGGGGCGCGCGTCACGGCTGCGTCGCACCAGTCGCACCATTCGACTCGCTGGACGTTGCCGCAGCAACCGGTGAGGGGTCGGCGGCGGACGGAGAACCCCGCCTGGGGCCGCGTTGGGCCCGCAGCCCGCGGGGGGTGAGCAGGTGCTGCGCGATCGCCAGGAGGCCCTCGGCCGCCAGGCACAGCCCCGCGACGAGGATCCCGCCCGCGAGCACCTGGCCGTAGCGCTGCGTGCCGAAGCCGTTCACGATGATCGTCCCGAGGCTGCTGCCACCGACGAGCGCGGCGAGGGGCACGGTCGCCAGCACCTGCACGACGGCGGTGCGAACGCCAGCGGCGATGAGCGGGACGGCGAGCGGAAGCTCGACCTCCCGCAGTCGTCGTCGGCTCGACATGCCGAGGCCGCGCGCGGCGTCGACCACGTCGCGGTCCACGTCACCGATTCCCGTGACGGTGTTCGTCAGCAGCGGCGGGACCGCGAACACCGCGCACGCGAGCACGGTGGCTGTGTTCCCGATCAGCCCGGCGGACGCGAACAGCGTGAGCAGCGCGAGCGTGGGCAGCGCGCGCGTGGTGTTCGCGACGACGACGCCCAGCGTGCCGCCGCGCCGGGCGTGACCGAGCCAGACCCCACCGGGCAGGGCGACGACGGCCGCGAGCAGCACGGCCAGGAAGGTCACGCGCAGGTGCGCCTCGGTCAGCGCGATCACGCCGTGCGGACCCGTCCAGTTCAGCGGGTCGTTCAGCCAGGCGATCGCTTCGCTCAGGATGTCCATGCCAGCCCCCTCACAGCGACATGTCCGCGAGGAGACGCGACGAGCGCGACCACGGCATCATCAGGCGCGCGAGCAGGACGATCGCGACGTCGGCGACCAGCGCGATGAGCAGGCACAGGATCGTGGCGGTCATGATCTCTGCGTGGTAGTTGCTGCGGAAGCCGCGGAACATCAGCTGCCCGAGCCCGCCGTAGCCGACCACGACGCCGACCGTCACGAGAGCGACCGTGCTCACGGCGGCGATGCGCACGCCCGCGACGATGCTCGGCAGCGCCTGCGGGAGCTCGACCTGCACGAGCATCCGGGTGCGGCCGAAACCCATCCCGCGCGCCGCGTCGGTCACCGCGGGGTCCACGCCCTGCAGCCCCACGAGGATGTTGCGGACCAGGACGAGCAGCGCGTACGCGACCAGCCCGATGAGCACCGTCTCGCGGCCGATGCCTGTGTACGGCGCCAGCAGGGCGAACAGCGCGAGCGACGGCACCGTGTAGAGCACACCGGCCGTGCCGACCACCGGCCCGGCGAGCCGCGGTCGCAGGTGTGCCAGCGCCGCGAGCGGGACCGACAGCAGCAGCGCGATCGCCACGGCCTGGATCGTCAGCGAGATGTGCTGCGAGAGCGCAGCGGTGATGTCGTCGTGGTTGCGCTGCACGTAGTCCCAGGAGAACCAGGGGTTGGGTGGAGCGTCGGCCAGCCGCATGCAGTGACCGTAACCGGGGGGTCTGACACGCGCAGGGGGAGCGCGGGCGTTCGCGGCTGTCGGAGGTGGGCACTAGCGTCCCTCGGGTGGCAGGCGAGTGGACGATCAGGTTCGACGGCGTGAGCAAGACGTATGCGTCGGGCGGGGCGGGCGCCGCCCCGGCGGCGGTGCACGACCTGAGCCTCGACGTGCTCCCGCACGAGGTCCTCGTGCTCGTCGGCCCCTCGGGCTGCGGCAAGTCGACGACGCTGCGCATGGCGAACCGGCTCGTCGAGCCGAGCGCCGGACGCATCCTGCTCGAGGGCGACGACGTCACGAAGGTCGACCCAGTCCAGCTGCGGCGCCGCATGGGCTACGTGATCCAGAACGTCGGGCTCTTCCCGCACCGCACGGTCGCGCAGAACGTCGCGACGGTGCCCAAGCTGCTCGGCTGGGACCGCAAGCGCACGCGCACCCGCGTGGACGACCTGCTCGACCTCGTGGGGCTCTCCCCGGACCGGTACGCCAAGCGTTACCCGCACGAGCTGTCCGGCGGCGAGCGCCAGCGTGTCGGCGTCGCGCGCGCGCTCGCGACCGACCCGCCCGTGCTCCTCATGGACGAGCCGTTCGGCGCGGTGGACCCCGTGGGTCGGCGCAGGCTGCAGACCGAGTTCGCGAGGATCCAGCGCGACCTCGGCACGACCGTCATGCTCGTCACGCACGACATCGACGAGGCCGTCCGGATGGCCGACAGGGTGACCGTCCTGAGCGAGGGCGCGACGATCGAGCAGCTCGCGAGCCCGCTGGAGATCGTCGCGCGGCCCGCCAGCGCGGCGGTCGCCGACCTCGTCGGCCGGGGCCGGACCGCTCGGCTGCTCGCGCTCGGGAGGCTCGACCGCGCGGACCTGGACGCACCCGCCGCCGGCGATGGCGCGGACCGCCCGCACGTCGAGCTCGGCACCGAGCTCGGCGACGTCCTGGACCACCTGGTCGACCAGGACGCCGGAGGGGTCGGCGTGCCGGTGTGGGAGAACGGGGCCCCGATCGGTCGGGCGACAGGGCAGAGCGTCCTGCGCGCGCTGCGCCGCCTCGCCGACGAGCACGCCCCGGCCGACGAGCAGGGCGTGGCCGACGGGCAGGGCTTGGCCGACGAGCACGCCCCGGCCCACGAGCAGGGCGTGGCCGGTCAGCACACCCCGACCAGCGCCAGCACGGCTGAGCCGGACGGCGACCGCGGTGCTGCCCGAGCGTGAGCAACGCCTCGCGCTGAGCGCGGGCGTCGTCGGTAGGCTGCTCGCGTGACCTCGACTGCGGCCCCGACTGCGCGCCTGGCCATCGCCACCTGTGCCGAGCTGCCCGATCTCGACCCCGACGACGTCCCGCTGCACGCGGCGCTCGCGGAGCGCGGGATCGCCGCGGACATCGTCGTCTGGGACGACCCCACGATCGACTGGGGCACCTACCAGCACGTGCTGATCCGCTCGACGTGGGACTACACGAGCCGCCCGACGCAGTTCGCGGACTGGACGCGCCGGGTCGAGCGCACGAGCACGCTGCTCAACCCCGCGGACGTCGTCGGCTGGAACATCGACAAGACCTACCTGCGCGACCTGGAGAAGGCCGGCCTGCCGATCGTCCCGACGATCTGGCTCGACCCTGAGCGCAACTTCGACTCGCGCGCGATCCACACCCGGTTCCCGGCGTTCGGCGACTTCGTGGTCAAGCCGACCGTCAGCGCCGGCTCGCGCGACACCGGCCGCTACCAGGCCGAGGTCACCCCGTCGCGCTCGCTCGCGATCATGCACGCGAAGAACCTGCTGGGCGTCGGACGTCGGGTGATGATCCAGCGCTACCTGCGCCAGGTCGACACCGCGGGGGAGACCGCGCTCATCTTCTTCGACGGCCAGTTCAGCCACGCCGTGCGCAAGGGCCCGATCCTCGACGGTCCGTTCCGGGCCGACGACAACAAGCTCTACGAGCGCGAGGAGATGAGCCCGCGCGAGCCGTCGGACGCCGAGCGCGAGGTCGCGGAGCGCGTCGTGGCGGCGCTGCCGCAGCTCGCTCCGGGCGTCAGCGCGCCGCTGCTCTACGCGCGCGTCGACCTCATCCCGGACGACGAGGGCAACCCGAGGGTCCTCGAGCTCGAGCTCACCGAGCCGTCGTTCTTCTTCGCGCACGCTCCGGGTTCGCTCGAGCGGTTCACGGACGCGCTCGTCGCCCGGCTGTAGCCCTCCGCAAGAAGCGCGGCTCCAGGCCTCCCGTGAACGACGAAGGGCGCCGATCCGAGGATCGGCGCCCTTCGACATCTGGGGTGAGTAACGGGACTTGAACCCGCGACCCCCTGGACCACAACCAGGTGCTCTACCAGCTGAGCTATACCCACCATGTCCGAGACGGACACCCGTTCGTGAACGGGGCAGGAAGAACTGTACCGGAGCCGAGGCGCAAGACGAGAATCAGACGTCGAACCCGGCCCGGACCGAGGTCGCGGCGACCTGTTCGGCGATCTTCTTCGCGGCCTTCGAGTCGGGTCCGGGCTGCTCGGGCAGGAGCGCCGCGCGGTAGTAGCGCAGCTCGTCGATGGACTCGAGGATGTCGGCCAGGGCGCGGTGCCCGCCGTTCTTCGCCGGGGCGGAGAAGTACACGCGCGGGTACCAGCGACGCGTGAGCTCCTTGATGCTCGACACGTCGATGATCCGGTAGTGCAGGTGGCCGACGAGCTCGGGCATGTCCCGGTCGAGGAACGTCTTGTCCGTGCCGACGGAGTTGCCGGCCAGCGGCGCCTTGCCCGCGTCGGGGACCCAGGCGCGGATGTAGTCGAGCACCTGCTGCTGCGCGTCGGCGAGGGTCGTGCCGCCCTCGAGCTCGTCGAGCAGGCCCGAGGTCGTGTGCATCGTGCGCACGAAGTCGCCCATCTGCGCGAGCGACTCGGCCGGCGGGGCGATGATGACGTCCACGCCCTCACCGAGCACGCGCAGCTCGGAGTCGGTGACGACCGCGGCGACCTCGATCAGCGCATCGGCGCCCAGGTCGAGGCCGGTCATCTCGCAGTCGATCCACACGATGCGGTCGGCACTGTCGTGTCCGTTCGGTGCGGGCGTGGGGCTGCTGGCGCTGGTCACACGTCTCACCTTAGGCGAACTCGTGCATCCGGCCTGCTCGCACGTGCGGCGGGGGTGTGGTGGGGTGCTGTGTCATGGCGTCGGCGCGTACCACCAGGCTGCTGTGGACGCTCCTGCCCGGGCTCGTGCTGATGGGCGCCGGCCTGCTCGTCTTCGCGAAGATGCTCGACGACGTGCGCGAGCACGACGACTTCGCGTCCGTGGACCAGGCGGTGCTCGACTGGATGGTCGCGCACCGAGCGCCGTGGCTGACGAGCGTGCTCTCGGCGATCACCT
Organism: Brevundimonas sp.; assembly: GCA_039207135.1. Taxonomy (GTDB): domain Bacteria; phylum Actinomycetota; class Actinomycetes; order Actinomycetales; family Cellulomonadaceae; genus Cellulomonas. Next base: position 5,256 of record JBCECL010000038.1, on the reverse strand, counting down.
TCGTGTCCGGACCCGTCGTGCTGCCCATCCTCGTGCTGGTCGCGTGCGTGGGCTGGTGGTGGCGCACGCGCGAGTGGTGGCGACCGTCGCTGCTCGCGGGCGCGATGGTCGGCTCGACGATCCTCGGGCTGGCGGTCAAGGGAGCCGTCGACCGCCCGCGGCCGCCCGTCGAGACGATGCACGTGCCCGGGAGTGAGCACACCGCGTCGTTCCCGTCGGGCCACACCCTCGGTGCTGCGACCCTGCTCCTGGTGGCCGGGTACCTGGTGTGCAGCCGCCGACGATCGGTCGCGCTGCTCGTCGGCTGGGGCGTCGCGACGGTGGCCGGCACGCTGCTCGTCGCGCTCAGCAGGCTCTACCTCGGCTACCACTTCCTCACGGACGTGATCGCGGCGATGGGGCTTGCCGTGGCCGTGCTGGGGCTCGTGTCCATCGTCGACCGCTGGCACACGGGCCCGCCGGCGCCCGCGGATCCGCCGTCAGCCCCTGTCGTCGTGACCGGGGACGGTTGACGCCACCCACGCCGCGATCGGCACGAGCACGAGGACGCCGAGCGCGATCGCTGCCGCGGCGGCCCAGCTGAGGTTGGCCCAGCGCAGCACGAAGAGGATGACGACGCCCGCGGCGACGCCCATCGCGATGCGCTCGGCCCACAGCACGAGGGGGCGGTGGCCGTGCTCCCGGGGTGCCGGCTCGGCGCTCGCGTGCCGGCCCATCAGGCCACCGCGCGGGAGCTCGTCGCGATCATGTGCCCATCGTGGCACGTCAGCGGCTCGCCGACGGAACATGCCCGGGCATGCGAACGGGCCGGTTCCCACGGCGGGGAACCGGCCCGAGGCGATGGTCAGACGACTCGCACGGTGGCGATCCGCAGAACAGGCGCCGCGGGGCGGCGTGTACTCGGAGGTCGCCTCGAGGCGTCGGACGGATGCGTGACCTGCGCGCGCTCGCGGGCCAGCTCAGCCTGCCGGGTGGCGTGCTGCTGCTCGAGGCGGACGAGGTCGTAGGTGAAGGTTGGGTGCATGACGAAGTTCTCCGAACGGGTGTGTGGGATGACCCGTGCGGAGGTGCTCCGACGGGATGGCCGCCGTGCTCGGCGGCGAACGGTGACTCAGGAACACCTGACCATGCGGGTGATACGTGGGTCACGGGATTTACCGGGCTGTCGACGCGGTGGCGAACGTGAGAGCCACTTGCGCGGTGCCCTCGTCGGCGCGCAAACTACGCAGACAAGTAGCGGTCTCACTTCATAGACAAGCAGGTCAGAGGCATGACGGTCCCGACGGAAGCGCGCACAGCGCCTCGATCTGAAGCGATCGTGCAGCGCCACCCGCTCGCGACGCAGACCGCCGCGGCGCTCCTCGTCCGGGTGCGCGCCGGCGAGTGGCCGCTCGGGCACAAGCTCCCCGGTGAGACGGTGCTGGCCGCGCAGCTCGCCGTCGGGCGCTCGACGATGCGCGAGGCGATCCGCGAGCTCGCGGGGCAGGGTGTGCTCGAGTCCCGTCAGGGCGCCGGCGTGTTCGTCACCGCCCTGGACGTGCCCGAGCCCTGGGACGCCGTGCTCGGACGGTCGTCGATCGCCGCGGTCATCGAGACGCGCGTCGCGATCGAGGCCGAGGCGGCCGCGCTCGCAGCCGGACGACGGACACCCAGCGACCTGCGCGCGATGCGCCGCGCGCTCGAGCGTCGCGCGGCGAGCACCGGCGACCTCGCCGTCGACGTCGATGCGGACATGAGCTTCCACCGCGCGGTCGTCGCGGCCGCGCACAACGACGTGCTCGTCGAGCTGTTCGACACGTTCGTGCCGCGCATCCACCGCGCCATGGTCGCGATGCTGCGCGCGCGCCCGCTGGCCGATCCGGCCGCGGACCACGAGGCCCATCGCGATCTCGTCGACGCGATCGCCGCACGGACGCCCGAGCGCGCCGCCGAGCTGAGCCGCGCCCACCTCGCCTCGTTGCTGCGGGCGCTGTCGTGAACGTGCTCGAGCTCGACGGCGTGACGTTCCGCCGGGGAACGACGCAGATCCTGCACGGCATCGACCTGACGGTTCGCGCGGGGGAGCACTGGGCGCTGCTCGGGCCGAACGGCGCCGGCAAGAGCACGATCCTGGGGTTCTGCGGCGCGCTCACCCACCCGACGACGGGCACGGTGCGCGTGCTCGGCGAGCAGCTCGGCAGGGTCGAGCTGCAGTCGCTGCGGCGCATGATCGGTCACGTGGACCCCCGTCACCCGTTGCGGTCGGGGCTGACGGTCCGCGAGGTGGTGCTGACCGGCGTGACGGGCACCGTCGAGATCCCGCCACGCTGGCGACCGGCGCCGGACGAGGTCTCGCGCGCCGATGCCCTCGTCGCGCAGCTCGGCCTCGCCGCCATCGCCGAGAATCAGTGGCCCACGCTCTCCCAGGGTGAGCGGGGCCGTGCGCTGATCGCCCGCGCGCTCATCGCGTCCCCGCGCCTGCTCCTGCTCGACGAGCCGTCGACCGGGCTCGACGTCGCAGCCCGCGAGCAGCTGCTCGAGACCATCGACCAGCTCACCGCGAGCCGCCCCGAGCTCGCCTCGATCGTCGTCACGCACCACCTCGAGGAGCTCCCTGCGTCGACGACGCACGCGCTGCTCGTGGCCGACGGGCGCGTCGTGTCAGCCGGGCCGATCGACGCGGCCGTCACGACCGCGAGCGTGACCAGGGCGTTCGGGCACCCCATCCGGGTCGAGCGCGCCGACGGGCGCTGGACCGCGCGCGCCGAACGGCGGTCGGCGGTGGC
>JBCECL010000038.1:0-2391 GCA_039207135.1 Brevundimonas sp. | reverse complement strand
CGCCTTCTCCGCGCCGGGATGTGCTGCCACGATGGCGGGATGTCCTCGGACCTGTACGAGCCGGCGGGGCACGGGCGCGACCAGGTCGCCGACCGGCTCCTCGCCGCGACGCTCGGCGCGCAGGAGCTGTTCGCGGTGTACCTGGGGGAGCGGCTGGGCTGGTACGCGTCGCTCGCGTCGCACGGGCCGTCGACGGCCGCGGAGCTCGCGTCGCGGACGCGGACCGACGAGCGGTACGCCCTCGAGTGGCTCGAGCACCAGGCCGTCTCGGGGTACGTGACGGTCGACGACGCGCACCGGTTCGCGCTCACGGACGGTGCCCGTGAGGTCCTCACCGACGCCGACTCGGCGTTCTTCCTCGCTCCGCTCGGCCGCTTCCAGGCCGCGTCGGGCAGGGTGGTCGACGACGTGGTGGAGGCCTACCGCACCGGCGGCGGCGTGTCCTGGGCGCAGCTCGGCGACGACGCGCGGTCGTCCCAGGCGGCGCTCAACCGGCCCTTCTTCCTCGGCGCCCTGGTCGAGGACGTGATCCCGTCGATCCCGGCGCTGCACCGGCTGCTTCGCCGCGGCGGGCGGCTCGCCGACCTCGGCTGCGGCGAGGGGTGGTCCTCGATCGCGATCGCGGGGGCATACCCGGAGGTCGCCGTCGTCGGCATCGACGTCGACGAGCCGTCGATCGTCGCCGCCCGCCGCAACGCCGAGTCCGCCGGCGTCGACGTCGCGTTCGAGGTGGCCGACGCGGGATCGGTCCGGCGCGACGGCTTCGACGCCGTCACCTTCTTCGAGTGCGTGCACGACATGCCCGACCCGGTCGCCGTCCTCGCGGCCGCGCGGTCGATGGTGCGCGACGACGGGTACGTGCTGGTGGCCGACGAGCGGACGAACGAGGTGTTCACCGCGCCCGCGGGCCCGGTCGAGCGCCTGTTCTACGGCTGGTCGCTGTCCGTCTGCCTGCCCGACGGGCGCTCCACGTCGCCGAGCGTCGCCACCGGGACCGTGATGCGGCCCGCGACGCTGGAGCGGTACGCGCGGGAGGCCGGGTTCGCCGGGATCGAGATCCTGCCGGTCGAGCACGACATGCTGCGGTTCTACCGGCTGCTGGTTCCGGTCGCCTGACGGCGGCCCCCGGGTCGCTCGATAGGCTCGTGACGTGCGGATCTTCCTGGCCGGGTCGACCGGCGTCATCGGTCGCCATCTGGTGCCCCTCTTCGTCGCCGCCGGCCACGACGTCGCGGGCATGACCCGTTCGCCGGCCGCCGCGGCTGGCCTCCGCGACGCCGGCGCCGTGCCCGTCGTCTGCGACGTCTTCGACGCGGCGGCGCTGACCGCGGCGGTCGCCACGTTCGCCCCCGACGTGGTCATGCACCAGCTCACGGACCTCCCCGACGACGCCGCCGCGCTCGCGGGCGGCGCGGCCGCGAACGCGCGCATCCGCATCGAGGGCACGCGCAACCTCGTCGCGGCCGCACAGGCGGCGGGAGCGTCCAGGTTCCTCGCGCAGAGCATCGCGTGGACGCCCACGTCCGACGTCGCGGCTCGGGCCAAGCTCGACCTCGAGCGGCAGGTGCTCGAGATCGGCGGTGTGGTGCTGCGGTACGGCCAGTTCTACGGGCCGGGAACCTACTTCCCCGACGAGCTCCCGCCCGAGCCACGGGTCGAGGTCGGACGCGCGGCCAGTCTCACGGTGACCCACCTGACCGATCCGAGCGGGATCGTCACCGTCGTCGACTGACGCCACGTCCTGTGGCGGCCCGCCCACGGCGGCGGAAGATGTCCAGCATGACCACTCTGCCGCTGATGCCGGACGAGCTCCTCACCACCACGCGGTCCGTGCGCAAGCGCCTGGACCTGACCCGCCCGGTACCGATCGAGCTTGTGCGGGAGTGCGTCGAGATCGCCCTGCAGGCCCCGTCGGGCTCGAACCGGCAGGGCTGGCACTGGGTCGTCGTCACAGACCCCGACCTGCGGGCGGCCGTCGGTGACGTCTACCGGCGTGCGGTCGAGCGCTACCTCGCCGGCCCCGGCTTCGCGGGCCGGCTCTTCCAGGACGATCCGCACCGGGCCGAGGTCCAGCAGCGCGTCGGCGACAGCGTGGCCTACCTAGGCGAGCACCTAGGGGAGGCGCCCGTGCTGGTGATCCCCTGCCTGACGTCCCCGAACCTGTCCGCGGGCAACCAGGCGGGGCTCTGGGGCTCGCTCCTGCCGGCCGCCTGGAGCTACATGCTCGCCGCGCGCGCCCGCGGACTGGGGACGGCGTGGACCACGCTGCACCTCGCGTACGAGGCGGAGGTCGCTGAGCTGCTCGGCATCCCGGCGGACGTGCACCAGGGTGCGCTGATCCCGACGGCGTACTACACGGGGGAGACCTTCCGGCCGGCGCCGCGGCAGCCG
>JBCECL010000037.1:2493-35315 GCA_039207135.1 Brevundimonas sp. | reverse complement strand
CATCGCCAAGATCGGCACCGGCGGCGGGCAGGGCTACGTGCTCGAGTACCGCGGCGAGGCGATCAGCACGCTGTCCATGGAAGCGCGCATGACCATCTGCAACATGTCGATCGAGGCTGGCGCGCGCGCGGGCATGATCGCGCCCGACCAGACCACGTTCGACTACCTCAAGGGCCGCCCGCACGCGCCCGAGGGTGCCGACTGGGACGCCGCGGTCGAGTACTGGAAGACCCTGAAGTCCGACGACGACGCGACGTTCGACGTCGAGGTCGTGCTCGAGGCCGAGGATCTCGAGCCGTTCGTCACGTGGGGCACCAACCCCGGCCAGGGCCTGCCGCTGAGCGGGTCGGTCCCGGTCCCCGAGGAGATCGCCGACGAGAACGAGCGCATCACCGCGCAGCGCGCGATCGAGTACATGGGCCTGACCCCGGGTCAGCCGCTGCGCGAGATCAAGGTCGACACGGTCTTCATCGGCTCGTGCACCAACGGCCGCATCGAGGACCTGCGCTCGGTCGCGAAGGTCGTCGCCGGCAAGCACAAGGCGGACGACGTGCGCGTGCTCGTCGTCCCGGCCTCCGCGCGCGTGCGCCTGCAGGCCGAGGCCGAGGGGCTCGACAAGATCTTCCTCGACTTCGGTGCCGAGTGGCGCAACGCCGGCTGCTCGATGTGCCTCGGCATGAACCCCGACCAGCTCGCCCCGGGCGAGCGCTCGGCGTCGACCTCGAACCGCAACTTCGAGGGTCGCCAGGGCAAGGGTGGCCGCACGCACCTCGTCTCGCCGCTCGTCGCGGCCGCGACCGCGATCCGCGGAACCCTCTCGTCGTACTCCGACCTCGCGACGGGCACCCCGGCGCCCGACGGCAGCCCGCTGGCTGACCTCCAGACGGTCTGACCGGAAGAACAGGAAGAGCATCATGGAGAAGTTCACCCAGCACACGGGCGTCGGCGTTCCGCTGCGTCGCAGCAACGTCGACACCGACCAGATCATCCCGGCCGTCTACCTCAAGCGCGTGACCCGCACGGGCTTCGAGGACGCCCTGTTCGCGGCCTGGCGCGGCGACCCGTCGTTCGTGCTCAACCAGGAGGCGTACGCGAGCGGCTCCGTCCTGGTCGCGGGCCCCGACTTCGGCACGGGCTCGTCGCGCGAGCACGCCGTGTGGGCGCTGAAGGACTACGGCTTCAAGGTCGTCATCTCGACGCGCTTCGCCGACATCTTCCGCGGCAACTCGGGCAAGCAGGGCCTGCTGGCCGCCGTCGCGTCCGCCGAGGACATCGAGCTCATCTGGAAGATCCTCGAGACGCGTCCCGGCACCGAGATCACGGTCGACCTCGAGGCGCGCACCATCACGTGCGACGACGTCGTCGTGCCGTTCCAGGTCGACGACTACACGCGCTGGCGCCTCATGGAGGGTCTCGACGACATCGGCCTGACCCTCGAGCACGCCGACGAGATCGCCGACTTCGAGGCCAAGCGCGAGGCGTGGCGCCCCGCGACGCTGCCCGCCAAGCACCTGCCGCCGGTCGAGATCAAGGCCGCGCGCCCGTCGGGCGTGCCGGTCGAGATCGGTCGCCGTCCCTGATCGAGCGATCCGCGCCGGTGGGGCACCCCGCGTGGTGCCCCACCGGCACGGCAGGCTCGTGGGCGAAGTAGCATCCGAAGGCGCTCATGGCGCCCGCGAGTCCGGTCTGTGAAGGTTTCGAGCGGACGACGACTCGCAGGGGTCACCAGTAGGAGCCACGACGAGCGGTAGGCGAGGATGGGGCCCGTGAACGATCTGCTCTACGTCAACGGCGGCACGCCACTGTCCGGTGAGATCACCGTGCGGGGTGCCAAGAACTTCGTCTCGAAGGCCATGGTGGCCGCACTGCTGGGGGAGACCCCGAGCGTGCTGCGCAACGTGCCACAGATCCGCGACGTCGCCGTGGTGACCGGACTGCTCGAGCTGCACGGCGTCAAGGTGGTTGCCGACGCCAAGGGCGGCACGCTGCACCTGGACCCCACCGACGTCGAGTCGGCCCACGTCGCCGACATCGACGCGCACGCGGGCTCGAGCCGCATCCCGATCCTGTTCTGCGGCCCGCTGCTGCACCGGCTCGGCGAGGCGTTCATCCCTGACCTCGGTGGTTGCCGCATCGGCGACCGGCCGATCAACTACCACCTCGACATCCTGCGCCAGTTCGGCGCCGTGGTGGACAAGACGCACAACGGCATCCACATCCGGGCGCCGCACCGCCTGCAGGGCACCAAGATCGCGCTGCCGTACCCGAGCGTCGGCGCCACCGAGCAGCTGCTCCTGACGGCCGTGCGCGCCGAGGGCATCACGGAGCTCGCGGGCGCCGCCATCGAGCCCGAGATCATGGACCTGATCAACGTGCTGCAGAAGATGGGCGCGATCATCTCGGTCGACACCGACCGCGTGATCCGCATCGAGGGCGTCGACCGCCTCGAGGGCTTCCAGCACACCGCTCTGTCGGACCGGATCGAGGCCGCGTCCTGGGCGTCGGCCGCGCTGGCCACGGGCGGCGACATCTACGTGCGCGGCGCCACGCAGCCCGAGATGACGACGTTCCTCAACACCTTCCGCAAGGTGGGCGGCGAGTTCCAGGTGGACGACGACGGCATCCGCTTCTGGCACCCGGGCGGCGACCTGCGCTCGATCCAGCTCGAGACCGATGTCCACCCGGGCTTCATGACCGACTGGCAGCAGCCGCTCGTCGTCGCGCTCACGCAGGCCAAGGGCCTGTCGATCGTGCACGAGACGGTGTACGAGAACCGCTTCGGGTTCACCGACGCGCTCGTCGGCATGGGTGCGACCATCCAGGTCTACAAGGAGTGCCTGGGCGGCCGGCCGTGCCGGTTCGGCCAGCGCAACTTCTACCACTCGGCCGTCATCAGCGGACCGACGCCGCTCGCGGCCGCCGACATCGAGGTGCCCGACCTGCGCGGCGGGTTCAGCCACCTCATCGCCGCGCTGACCGCGAAGGGCACGTCGGCCGTGCGGGGCATCAGCCTCATCGACCGCGGCTACGAGCACTTCATGGACAAGCTCGAGGCGCTCGGCGCGGAGTTCAGTCGCGACTGACCCCGGCACGACGCCGGGTCAGCGCATGGTCGCCACGGGCCAGCGGGTAGCATCGGCTCCCGTGCATTCGCCCGCGAGATCCAACCGCTCCTACCGCAACGTCGCACGCATCGTCCGCCCCGTCTTCATGGCGATCACGAAGCGCGACTGGCACGGTGCCGAGAACCTGCCGACGGACGTGGGCTTCATCGTGGCGTCGAACCACATGACCAACGTCGACCCGCTGACGTTCGCGCACTACCTCTGGGACAACGGTTTCGCGCCCAAGATCCTGGCGAAGGCATCGCTGTTCAAGGTTCCGGTGGTCGGTCGGGTGCTGCGCTCGCTGGGTCAGATCCCGGTGTACCGCAACACGACGGCGGCGGCGGACTCGCTGTCCGCCGGGGTGGCCGCGATCGAGGCGGGTGAGTGCGTCGCGGTGTTCCCCGAGGGCACGTTGACGCGCGATCCCGACCTGTGGCCGATGGTGGGCAAGACGGGCGTGGCCCGGCTCGCCCTCATGACGAAGGCTCCCGTGATCCCGCTCGCGCAGTGGGGCGCGCAGGACCTGCTCGGCCGCTACTCCAAGTGGCTCAAGCCGATCCCGCCCAAGAAGGTCACCGTCGTGGCCGGCCCGCCCGTGCCCCTCGACGACCTGTACGACCGGCCGATGGACAACGCGACCCTGCGCGAGGCGACCGAGCGCGTCATGGACGCCATCACCGCCCTGCTCGAGCAGATCCGCGGCGAGCAGGCGCCCGAGACGCGGTTCGACATGCGCAAGAGTGCTCCGCCGGCCGCGAGCCGCGGCGGCGACGCGACGAAGCCGGAGGCCCCGTGACTGCCGACCGTGACGTACCCCTGATGCGGGGCCACCGGCTGCGCGCGGCCGTGCTCGGTGCAGGGAGCTGGGGGACGACGTTCGCGATCGTCATGGCCGACGCCGGCTGCGAGGTCACCGTGTGGGCGCGGGACGAGAAGGTCGCGCGGCAGATCACGGACGAGCACTCCAACGAGCGGTACGTGCCGGGCGTCGAGCTGCCGGCGCGCATCGTCGCGACCACGGACGCCCGGGCGGCCGTCCAGGGCGCCGACCTGGTCGTCATCGCGATCCCGTCGCAGAGCGCTCGGGCGACGCTCGAGCCGCTGCGCGACGCGATCGGGCCCGACGCGGTCGCCGTCTCGCTCATGAAGGGCGTCGAGCTCGGCACCGACCGCCGGATGAGCCAGGTCGTCGCGGAGTCGCTCGGCATCGACCCCGACCGCATCGCCGTCGTCTCGGGCCCCAACCTGGCCAAGGAGATCGCGCACCGCCAGCCGACCGCGACCGTGGTCGCCTCGACGAGCGACGCCACAGCGCACCTGGTCGCGTCCGCGTGCGCCTCGTCGTACTTCCGGCCGTACACCAACCGCGACGTCGTCGGCGTCGAGCTGTGCGGCGCGGTCAAGAACGTCATCGCCGTGGCCGTCGGCATCTCGCAGGGCCGCGGCCTGGGCTACAACACCATGGCGACCGTCATCACGCGCGGGCTGGTCGAGATCACGCGCCTCGGCCTCGCGCTCGGCGCCGACGCGGACACGTTCCCGGGCCTGGCGGGCATGGGCGACCTCATGGCGACGTGCGCGTCGCCCGACTCGCGCAACCACACGCTCGGCAACCACATCGGGCGCGGCATGACGCTCGACGAGGCGATCGCCGCGACCGGCGGGACCGCCGAGGGCGTGAAGTCCAGCCGCTCGGTGCTCGAGCTCGCCGAGTCGCTCGGTGTCGAGATGCCGATCACGCACGCGGTCGTCCGCGTGCTGCACGAAGGTCTGCCGGTCGACGACCTCGCCGCGCTCCTGCTGGCCCGGCCGCACAAGGCCGAGGGCGTCTAGACCGCAGCGCGCTCTACAGCGCGTCGAGAGCGGCCACGAGGTCGGCCCAGAGGTCCTCGACGTCCTCGATGCCCACGGACAGCCGCAGCAGGTCCTCCGGCACGGTGAGCGACTCGGTCGCGAACCGCCGGCGGCGCTCGAGGCTCGAGTCGACGCCGCCCAGGCTCGTCGCCGGCACCCACAGCTCCAGCGCCGCGACGACGGCGTCGGCGGCCTCCACGCCACCGCGTGGACGCAGGCCGATGATCGAGCCGTACCCGGTCATGAGCCGAGTCGCGCGCTCGTGGCCGGGGTCGTCCGGGAGGCTCGGGTGGCGCACGGACAGCACCGCGGGGTGCGACGAGAGGCGGCGCGCGAGCTCGGCCGCGTTGGCCTGAGCGCGTTCGACCCGCAGGGCGAGCGTCCGCACGCCGCGCAGGGCGAGCCAGACCTCGAACGGCCCGGCGATCGAGCCGTGCAGCGTCCGGTACGCGTGCAGGCGGTCATGCAGATCGTCGTCGTCTGCGAGCGCCGCGCCCAGGACGACGTCGCTGTGCCCCGCGAGGTACTTGGTCACGGAGTGGATCACGACGTCGGCACCCCACTGCAAGGGGCGCTGCACGAGGGGTGTCGCGAAGGTGTTGTCGACCCCCACGAGCGCACCCGCGGCGTGCGCCGCCTCGATGAGCGCGGGCAGGTCGGCGATCTCGAGCATGGGGTTGGTGGGGGACTCGACCCACAGCATCGACGCGCCCTGCACGGCGGCGACGACGGCCGGCGTGTCGTCGATGTCGACGAGAGCGACGTCGACGCCCTGCCGCGCCGCGAGATCCGCCGCGTAGCCGAGCGTCACCTGGTAGCAGTGGCGAGGAAGCACGAGCCGTCCGCCGGGCGGAACCAGCGACAGCGCCGCGGCGATCGACGCCATGCCCGAGCCGAACACGAGCGCGGGGTGCCGCGACTGCTCGAGCTCTCCGAGCACGCGCTCGAACGGGTGCCAGGCGTCGGCGTCGATCCGGCCGTAGAGGAGCTCACCGGGTGCGGGGACGCCGCGCGAGACGAACGTCGAGGACAGCTCGACGGGGGGATTGACCGCGGCACCCTGGACGCGGTCGGGCCGGCCCGCGGCGACGGCGACGGTGGCGGGCTGCAGGGGTGCGTCGTGGCTCACGAACCCAGGCTACGGGCCGGACGGATCAGTCGAGGAACCCCGAGCCGGGTAGGGTCGGGCCCGATGAACGCGACGCCAGACCCCGAGCTCCCCCCGACGACCGACGGCGCCGAGTGGGTGCTGGCCGAACGACGGCCGCGCGTCATGGTGCTGTTCGGAGGCCGGTCCGGCGAGCACGCGATCAGCTGCGCGACGGCGGGTGGCGTGCTGCGCGCCCTCGACCGCGAGCAGTACGACGTGCTGGCAGTCGGCATCACACCCACGGGCCGCTGGGTGCTGGCCGACGACGACCCCGAACGCTGGGCCATCACCGACGGTCGTCTGCCCCAGGTCGACGACACCGCGTCGCACGTGCTGCTGCCGCAGGCGATCGACGACCGCGAGGTGCAGGTGCTCGAGCGTGGTGAGCTGCCGCGCGCGCTCGGGGGCGTCGACGTCGTGTTCCCCCTGCTCCACGGCCCGTTCGGCGAGGACGGCACGCTGCAGGGCCTGCTCGAGCTCGCCGACGTGCGCTACGTCGGCGGCGGCGTGCTCGCGTCCGCGGTCGGCATGGACAAGCACATGATGAAGATCGTCCTGGCCGGGCACGGCCTGCCCGTCGGCCCGTTCGTCGTGCTGCTGCCGGGAGAGTTCGACCGCGACCCGGCCGCCGCGACCGCGAAGGTCGAGCCGCTGGGGCTCCCGCTGTTCGTCAAGCCCGCGCGAGCCGGCTCGAGCCTGGGCATCTCGCGGATCGACGACCTCGCCGACCTGCCCGCCGCGATCGAGGCGGCAGCCGCGCACGACCCGAAGATCGTGATCGAGGCCGGCATCGTCGGGCGGGAGGTCGAGTGCGGGGTGCTCGGCGGCCACGACGGCGATCGGGCGCGCGCCTCGCTGCCGGGCGAGATCATCGTGACCGACGAGCGCCACGCCTTCTACGACTTCGAGGCCAAGTACCTCGACGAGGCGGGCGTCGAGCTCGTGTGCCCCGCTGACCTGTCCGACGAGCTCGTCGCCAAGGTCCAGGACGTGGCCGTGCGCTCGTTCGAGGCCGTCGGGTGCGAGGGGCTCGCGCGGGTCGACGTCTTCGTGACGCCCGACGGCGAGGTCGTGGTCAACGAGATCAACACGATGCCCGGCTTCACGCCGTTCTCGATGTACCCGCGCATGTGGCAGGCGTCCGGCCTGGAGTACCCGGAGCTCGTCGACGAGCTCGTGCGCCTCGCGCTGCACCGGCCGACCGGCCTGCGCTGACTCCTGGCCTCGCAGCGCCGTCAGGGGCCGTCAGGGGGCCGTCAGAGGCAGGAGCGCTGCTTCGCGGTCTTCGAGATCGCCGGACCCAGGTCGATCAGCATCGACGTCGAGTGCAGCTTGCGCACGGCGGCCGGGACGGTGACCTCCACGGCCGGCACGCGCCCGTAGGTGACGAACGTCGCATCTGCGTCGTCGCTGTCGGTGTCACCCTCCTTGACCACCCAGTCGACGCTCGTCCCGCCGGGGCCCTCGACGGTCACGCACCGGTCCGTGGTCGGGCCGAGCGGCTCGACGCCGCAGCGCAGCACGATCGCCGCGTCGGGCTCGCCCCAGGCCGTCGTGGCCTGCGCGTTGGTGTCCCGGCGCGGCAGCCCCGACAGCTCGTCCGGGGTCGAGAGCACGACGTCTGCGCAGACCGGGTCGGTCGCGTGCGTCGCTGCGGTGGTGGGCACCGTGCTCGAGCAGCCAGCGAGCAGCACGACGACCGCGGTGCACGCCAGGAGGGCTCGTCTGCTCACGCCGCAACGCTAGCCGCCCGTCGGACCGGTACCCGCACCCAGGCTTGTGATCTGGACCGCACGAGTTCGTCTAGCGTGTTCGCGTGACCCCCCAGCCGGAGCTGCTCGTGCGCGACCTCGACGAGGACGCCCTGCTCGCTCGGATCTTCCCCCACCTGCCGCTCGGCGCGGCCACGCTCGTGCCGCCGGGCGACGACGCTGCGGTGGTCGCTGCGCCGGACGGGCGCTTCGTGGTCACGACCGACGTGCTCGTCGAGGACCGGCACTTCCGGCGGCGGTGGTCGAGCGGCGACGACGTGGGCCGACGGGCGGCGGTGCAGAACCTGGCCGACGTCGCGGCGATGGGGGCTCGGCCGACGAGCATCGTCGTCTCGCTCGTCGTCCCCGCAGACCTGCCCGTCGACTGGGTCGAGGGCCTCGCGCGGGGCCTGGCGGCGGAGTGCGCGCCGGTGGGCGCGGGCGTCGTCGGGGGAGACCTGTCGGGTGGGCCGCTCGTCGTCGTCGCGGTGACCGCGCACGGCGACCTCGAGGGACGCGACCCGGTGCGGCGTGACGGTGCACGGCCGGGCGACGTCGTCGCGCACGCCGGGGTGCGCGGCCGGTCGGCGGCAGGGTGGGCGCTGCTCGAGGCGGGGCGCGCCGCGGTGGATCCCGCTCTCGTGCAGGCCTACCTGCGGCCCACGGCCCCGCTGGCGTCGGGTGTCGACGCCGCGCGCGCAGGGGCGACGTCGATGCTGGACGTGTCGGACGGGCTGCTGCGCGACGCGGCGCGCATCGCGCGTGCGAGCGGCGTCGTGCTGGACCTCGTCGGGCCCGGGGCCTTCGCGTCCGACCTGGCCGCGCTGGACGAGGCGGCCGCCGCACTGGGGCACGACGCCGGCGAGTGGGTCATGACGGGCGGTGAGGACCACGGCCTGCTGGCGACGTTCCCGCCCGACGCGACGCTCCCTGCAGGGTTCGTCCCGTGCGGGCGCGTGCTCGAGGGACCGCCAGCGGCGCTGGTCGCCGGGAAGTCGTGGGCCGGGAGCGCCGGCTGGGACCACTTCCGCGGCTGAAGCCCGGTCAGTTCCGGCGGTAGCGGACCTCGAGGAGCTCCGCGCCGCCGACCTCCTCGAACCGCTCCACGCCGTCGGCCTGGAAGCCGTGGCGCCGGTAGAAGTGCCGCGCGCGCTCGTTGTCGGCCAGCACCCACAACGTGATGCGGCTGCGCTCGCCGGCCTCCGAGATGACGGTCCGCATGAGCTCACGGGCCACGCCGTGCCCCCACGTGCCGGGGTCGAGGTAGATCGAGTAGATCTCGCGGTCCCCCCGGCGGGCGTCCTCGTCGCGCGCAGGTCCGAGCGAGACGAAGCCGACGTGCCGCTGACCCGCCAGCGCGACCCACGTGGTCACGCCGTCCTCCGGACCGCGCGCGAGGTGCTGCGCCCACTGCTCGGCGCGCGTCTGCGCGTTGAGCGAGGCGAGGTAGGCCGCGGGGACGATGTCGGCGTAGGCCTCCTGCCACGAGCGCACGTGCACCTGCGCCAGCGGCGCGGCGTCGTCCGGCCTTGCGATCCGGATCGTCACCTCGTCGAGCTGCTCAGTCATGGGTGCCACCCTGCCATATGTCCGCAAACGCGACGAAGGCCCGCACCGTGAACGGTGCGGGCCTTCGACTCGAAGATCTGGCGTCAGATCGCGCGCTGGACCTTGCCGGCCTTGAGGCACGAGGTGCAGACGTTGAGACGCTTCGGCGTCCCGGCGACGACGGCACGCACGCGCTGGATGTTCGGGTTCCAGCGGCGCTTGGTGCGGACGTGAGAGTGCGAGACGCTGTGCCCGAAGCTCGGGCCCTTGGCGCAGACGTCGCAGTTGGCAGCCACGGGTTTCTCCTGTGTTCTCGGTCCGGGCCGAGGCGATCGGACCCGATGGTGTGCGGTCACGCCGCGTGAGCGGCGAAGTCTTGTCCCGGGCGCACGCACGCTGGCGACCGATTCCGGGAGCGGATTCGGGCCGTGCAGACGAAGGTCCGCGCGCCTCAGGTGCCCGAAGTCCTCCGGGCAACCGGACAAGACTAGCCCATGGTCGCCGGGGGCCCCAAATGTGGGCGGGATGCGGCAGGGTGTGGACGGTGACGACGGACCGGCTCGGCGGCCTCGACGGCCTGGACGGCTCAGCCGTGCGCGCCTGGGCGCGTGCTGCCCTCACGGGGCTCGAGCGCGCGCGGGCTCGCATCGACGCGGTCAACGTCTTCCCCGTGGCCGACTCGGACACGGGCACCAACGTGCTGCTGACCGTCGCCGGAGGTGTCGACGGCCTCGAGGGGCTGGCGTCGGACGCCGACCAGCGCGCCGTCGCGGCTGCGTTCGCCCACGGGGCGATGGTCTCGGCACGCGGCAACTCGGGCGTGATCCTGAGCCAGTTCCTCGCGGGCTTCGCGCGGTCGCTGCGGCACGGCGGCGACGCCCCGGACGTCGCGCAGGCGCTCGCGGGCGCGGCTCGATCGGCACGCCAGGCGCTCGCCGACCCGCAGGAGGGCACGGTGCTGACCGTGGCCGACGTCGTCGCCCAGGGCGCGCTGATCGCGTCGGACGCGGGCGCCGACCTCCCGACGATGCTCGCCGAGGTGCTCGACGACGCCCACCGCGCGCTGGCCACGATCAGCGCGGTGCATCCGGTGCTGCGTCGCGCGCACGTGCTGGACGCCGGCGCGTGCGCGCTGCTCGTCGTGCTCGGGGCGCTCGCGGGCGTCGCCGCCGGGCAGGCCGATCCCGTGCCGGACCTCGCGTGGCTCCCCGAGGCCGAGGCGCGCGAGGAGTCGGCGGGCGAGGGGGAGTCGGCCGGCGCGTTCGAGGTCATGGCGCTCGTGCGCGGCGGACCTCGCGACCTCGGTGCCGAGCTGAGGTCGTCGCTCGGCACGGTCGGCGACTCGGTCGCGGTCGTCGGCGCCGACGGCTGGTGGCACGTGCACGTGCACACCGACGATCCCGAGGCGGCGATCGGCCTGTGCGACGTCGGCGTGCGCGAGCAGGTGGTGGTCCGGCTGCTCGATGCGGCCCACGGCGCGGGGGCCGTCGAGGGACGACCGGGGCTCGTGGCCTGCACGGCATCGCCGGCGCTCGCCCACTGGTTCGCGACCGCGGGGGCGATCGCCGTGGTCCGCTGCCCGGAGGCTCCGACAACCGCCGAGCACGTCATGCGCGCGATCGTCGACACGGGTGCTGCCCGCGTCGTGCTGCTCCCCGGTGCTGGGCTCGAGGCCGACGAGCTGGCCGCCCTCGTCCACGCGCAGCAGGACGTGCTCATCCCGCTCGAGGCTCACGACGAGCTCCGTGCGGCCGTCGCCGCGCTCGCCTTCGCGGCGTCCGACGGCGCCCCCGAGCGTTCGGCGGCAGCCGCCCTCGACCGCCTCCAGGAGACCGGCTCGGACGAAGCGCAGTCCTTGGCACTCCTCGTCGGCGCGCTGCCCGGACCGGGCGAGAACCTGACGGTGCTGCACCGCGACCCGCTCGACGACGCGGACCGCGCCGTGATCGAGGCGGCTCGCTCGGGCCTCGAGGTGACGTTCGTCGGACCCACGGGACACGGGCGGGCGCTCGTGGCCGGGCTGGACTGACGGCCGTGGTGGTGCGTCGCGACGTCGGGTACGCCGACCGGGTCGGGAGCTCGTCCGCGCTCGAGCAGCCGATCGGCAAGGTCGCCCCGCGGCTGGGCAAGGCCTTCGAGGACCTCGGCCTGCACGTCGCGGGCGACCTGCTGCGGTACTACCCGCGCCGGTACGCCGACGCGAGCACGCTCACCGACATCTCGGGGCTCGTGGTGGGCGAGACGGTCTCGATCGTCGCGGAGGTGCGGCACGCGACCATCAAGTACGCCCAGAAGGACGGCGCGCCTCGCGTCGAGCTCGAGATCACCGACGGCAGACGCACCCTGCGCGCGACGTTCTTCACCAAGCGGCGCGGGATGGCCCAGCACATGCTCGAGCAGATGCGACGCGGGCGGCGCGGCCTGTTCACCGGCAAGGTCTCGGTCTTCCGCGACCAGGCACAGCTGACCAACCCCAAGCACGAGTGGTTCGACGGGGACGACGACGAGGAGCAGCGAGCCCGCGAGGAGGCGGGGTGGCCGACGCCCATCTACCCGGCCACCGCCAAGGTCGACTCGGGCAAGATCCGGTCGGTCGTGCGGCTCGTCGTCGAACCGCTGCGCGACGACGAGCTGAGCGACCCCGTGCCCGCGCACGTGCGCGAGGCTCGCGGGCTCGGCCCGCTGCGCGAGGCGCTCTACGACGTCCACGTGCCGCGCACGGACGCCGACTGGCGGCGTGCCCGGCACCGGCTGCGCTACGAGGAGGCGTTCGTCCTGCAGGCCGAGCTCGCGCGCCGCCGGGCACGTGCCGCGGCGGAGCCCGCGACCGCGCGTCCGCGGGTGGCCGGGGGGCTGCTCGACGCGTTCGACGCGCGCCTCCCGTTCACGCTCACCGCTGGCCAGCGTGAGGTCGGCGCGCAGGTGGCCGACGAGCTCGCCGCCGCCGTGCCGATGCAGCGGCTGCTGCAGGGCGAGGTCGGCTCCGGCAAGACCGTCGTCGCCCTGCGCGCGATGCTGCAGGTGGTCGACGCCGGGGGACAGGCCGCGCTGCTCGCGCCGACCGAGGTGCTGGCCTCGCAGCACGCGAGGTCGCTGCGTGCGCTGCTCGGCGACCTCGCCGAGGGCGGCATGCTCGGGGGCGCGGACATCGCCACCCGGGTCGCGCTGCTGACCGGCTCGCAGAACACCGCCGCGCGACGGCAGGCACTGCTCGACGCGGCGAGCGGCGCCGCGGGGATCGTGGTGGGTACGCACGCGTTGCTGTCCGCGAACGTGCAGTTCGCCGACCTCGGGCTCGTGGTCGTGGACGAGCAGCACAAGTTCGGCGTCGAGCAGCGCGACACGTTGCGCGCCAAGGCGACGACGAGCCCGCACCTGCTCGTGATGACCGCGACGCCGATCCCGCGCACGGTCGCGATGACGGTGTTCGGCGACCTCGAGACCTCTGTCCTGAGCGAGGTGCCCGCGGGCCGCAGCGGGGTCAGCACGCACGTCGTGCCCGCGGAGAACACCGCCTGGATGGCGCGGACGTGGCGCCGCGTGCGCGAGGAGGTCGACAAGGGCGGGCGTGCCTACGTCGTGTGCGCGCGCATCGAGGGCGACGACGCCGACGGCGCCGACCTCGTCGCGAGCACGCCCGAGACGCTCGCCGAAGCGGGCGCCGCGCCGCGTCGGCCGCTGCGCGCCGTCGCCGAGGTGGCCGACGAGCTGCGCGGCCTGCCGGACCTCGCGGGCGTGGGGGTCGGGGTGCTGCACGGGCGGATGGCCCCCGACGACAAGGAGCGCGCGCTCGCGGACTTCGCGTCCGGCGTGGTGCCCGTGCTCGTGTCGACGACCGTCGTCGAGGTCGGCGTCGACGTCCCCGAGGCGACGGCCATGGTGATCCTCGACGCCGACCGGTTCGGCGTCTCGCAGCTGCACCAGCTGCGCGGGCGCATCGGGCGCGGATCGGCGCCCGGCGTGTGCCTGCTGGTCAGCACCGCCCCGGAAGGCTCGGCCGCCGCGGACCGCGTGGCCACGGTCGCCGGGACCAGCGACGGCTTCGAGCTCGCGAGCTTCGACCTCGAGCAGCGTGGTGAGGGCGACATCCTGGGGGCCTCGCAGTGGGGCGCGGCGAGCTCGCTGCGGCTGCTGCGCGTCACGCGCGACGGTGACCTCATCGACAAGGCCCGGGCCGACGCGCGCGCGCTGGTCGAGCAGGACGCGGAGCTCTCGGCGTGGCCCGCGCTCCAGGCCGCGATCGGCACGCTGCTGACGGACCGGCGCGACGAGTTCCTCGACCGCACCTGACGGCAGCACCAGACGGCGGCACCTGACGGCGGCCCCCGGAGCGGGTGCCCCGGGTGCGCGCACCGAACGGTGCGGAGCAGGTCGGTGACGCGGCTACCCTGGCGGACGTGTCGAAGCCCGCCGTGCGCGCCCAGGACCTGCTCGTCGGTTACGGCGGCGCCCCCGTCTGCGCCCCGGTGACGTTCACCCTCGCCCCGGGCAAGGCGATCGCGCTCGTCGGCGCCAACGGCTCGGGCAAGTCGACCGTGCTGCGGGCCGTCATCGGGCTGCTCGAGCCGACGTCCGGCAAGCTCGCCGTGCTCGGCGAGGAGGTCGACGAGCGCACGGTCGCGTTCCGCAGCCAGGTGGCCAGCGTGCTCGACGACGACGCCTACTTCCCGGCGCTGACCGTCTACGAGCACCTGTACCTCACCGCTCGCGGGCACGGCGTGCTCGGCGCGGCCGGCGTCGTGACGGAGCTGCTCGACGAGTTCGGCCTCACGGACCACTCCACGTCGCTGCCGGTCGCGCTGTCGTCGGGCCAGCGCCGGCGGCTGCTGCTCGCCGCAGGGTTCGTGCGACCCCGTTCGCTGCTGGTGCTCGACGAGCCCGAGCAGCGGCTCGACCGCGCGATGCGCGACCGCCTCGCCGCCAGGCTCGTCGCCGAGAAGCGGGCCGGGGGAGCGGTGCTGCTCGCCACGCACGACCCGGACCTGGTGCTCGCCGTCGCGGATCGCGCCGTGCACGTCGCGGACGACGTGACCCGCCTGCTCACGCCCGCCGACGCGGCAGCCCTGATCAGCGCGGAGAACCCGTGAGCGAGCTCGACCCGGCCGTCCTGCCGGGTGAGCTCGGCGAGGTTCCCGGCGCACGGGACATCCGCCGCTACACGTCGCAGGCGGCGAACGCCCGCGGCGGCGCGAGCCTCGGCTCGCTGCTCGCGAGCGTCTACTACGCCGTCATCACCCTGGGCATCGCCATCGGCCTCGCGCTCGGGTTCGCCCAGGCGATGCGGGTCTCGCTGCCCGCCGAGCCCGACGTGGCCGAGCCCACGAGCCTGAGCCTGGCAACTCTCGTCGTGGTCATCATCGTCGCGCTGGTCGGCATGCTCGTGTCGCTGGCCGGTCGTCTCGGGCCCGTGGGTGCCGGTGGCGCCGAGGCTGCCTGGTGGTTGCCGCTGCCCGTCGGCCGGCGTGGGCTCCTGCGGCCCGCGGCCCGGCGACTGCCGATGATCGCGGCGCTGGTGTCGGCGATCCTCGTGGGGCTGCTCGACGCCGGTCTGCTGGGCGACTCGGCGCTGCGCGTCGCGCACGTCGTGCTGACCTCCGCGCTGGTGGGGGCCGGCATCGTGCTGCTCGCCGCGCTGGCGCAGTCCGCGGGCGTGAGCCGGTCCGCGACGGCGCTCGTGGGGGACCTCCTGCTGGCGGCGGCGCCGGTCGCTGCGGTGATCCTGGCGCTGACCGACTGGTCGCTCGACGAGGTCCCCGCACTGCCCTGGTACGGCGCGGCCGTCGCCGCTCTTCTCCTGGCGGGCGTGGCGCTGCTCGTCGACCGCCGCCTCGGCGACATCCCGACGCGCTCGCTGCGCGAGAGCGGTTCGGTCGCGACGCAGGCGGTGGGCGCGGCCGTCTCGCTCGACTCCCGTGAGCTGGGACGGGCCCTGACCGACGGCGCGGCGAGCACCACGCGCCGGTTCGTGTCGCGGCTGCGCACGGCCCGTGGGCCGGCCTCTGCGCTCGTCACGGCCGACCTGGTGGTGCTGCGGCGTTCCGTCCGGCACACCGTGCAGCTCGTGGTGGCGGCTCTCGTCCCCATTCTCGTGAGCTCGGTACCCGAGCTCGCCAGCTCGGGCGGGGTGCTCCTCGCGCTGCTCGTGGCGGGCTACGTCGCGATGAGCGCGACCGGCGAGGGGGCCCGGCGCGCGCAGATGGCGCCGATCCTCGACCGCCTCCTCCCGCTGGAGGCACGGACCGTGCGCCGGCTGCGGATGGTCGTGCCCGGTCTGGCGATGCTGGCGTGGTCCGTCGTCGCGTTCGGCGCGGTGGGCCGGTGGACGGGCGACCTGGCCGGCTGGATCGTGCTCGGCGTGGTCTCGACGCCGGTGTGGGCGGCCGCAGCGGTCCGCTCGTCGTACCGTCCCGCGCCCGACTGGGGCGGCCCGCTCGTCTCGACGCCCATGGGCGCGCTGCCGACCGGAGTCGGCGCGGTGCTTGCCCGCGGCCCGGACGTCGTCGTGCTGGGCCTGCTGCCGGTCTGGATCGCGGTCCTGCTGCGCGACGTGAACACCACCATGATCGGCATCCAGGTCGCGCTGTCCTTCATCGCCGTGGCCGTCGGGTCGTCGGTCGCGACCGGGACGATGATGGAACGCATGATGGCGAGCCAGGAGGAGCTGGACAAGAAGCGGAAACGCGCATGACGCGCATCGTCTCCGGGACCGCCGGCGGCCGGACCGTGGCGGTCCCGCGCAAGGGCACGAGGCCCACGAGCGAGCGCGTGCGCGAGGCGCTGTTCTCCCGCCTGGAGCACCTCGACGTCGTCGACGGCGCGCGCGTGCTCGACCTGTTCGCCGGATCGGGTGCGCTGGGCTTCGAGGCCGCGAGCAGGGGAGCGGTCGCGGTGACGCTCGTCGAGGCCGCGAAGGAGGCCGCCGAGGTCTGCCGGCGCAACGCCGCCACGCTCGGGCTGGCGGGGGTCGTCGTCGTGGCCGAGAGGGCCGAGAAGTTCGTCGAGCGTCCCGTCGTGGCGCCGTGGGACCTCGTCCTGGTCGACCCTCCGTACGACCTGGACGAGGACGTGCTCGCCGCCGTGCTGACCGGCGTCGCCCCTGCGCTCGCCGACGGCGCTGTGCTGGCGGTCGAGCGCTCGTCGCGCGCGCCGGAGCCGACGTGGCCGGACGGCGTGGGCCGGTTCGACCGGCGCGCCTACGGCGAGACGGTCGTCTGGTTCGCCGAGCCTGCCTGAGACGACATGAGCGTGAGCACGGGACCGTCGCCGAGCACGCGGCTCGCGAACGGCCGGTAGCCCAGCCGCTCGTAGAACCGGACGTTCGCCGCATCGGTCGTCCCGAGCCAGCTCGGGGTCCGCAGGGCGGCCTGACCCGCCCGGACGAGGCGTGCCCCGACACCGCGGCCCTGGTGGTCCGGGTCGACCGCGAGGAAGTTGAGGTAGGCCGCCGGTGTGGCGGGAGCAAGCTCGCGCGTCCCCGCGAGAGCCGCGAGCACTTGGGCCGCACGTTCGGCGCCGACGAGCGTCGAGAGCGCGTCGGCGGGCGTGGGCAGGTCCGGCGGCGGCGATGCCGCGCCGACCGGTCGCCACGCCGCGACGCCCACCACGCGTCCGCCGATCTGTGCGACGTGCACGACGCCGACCGCGAGGTACTGCTCGATCGCCGGACCCAGCCACCTCGCCGTCGCGTCCGGCCTGGTCGCGCCGTCGGGGAACACCCAGCGCAGCAACGGGTTGCCGTCGTAGGCGCGTGAAAGCACGGTGCGCACCGCCGGCAGATCCGTGGCCCGCGCGGCCCTCAGGTCCTCGGACATGGCCCGAGCCTACGAGCGCAACCGGGCCTCTGGCCTACCCTGGCCAGGTGACCATCGCGGTGTGCCCCGGCTCGTTCGACCCGCTGACGCTCGGCCACGTCGACGTCGTGCGACGGGCCCGATCCCTGTTCGACGAGGTGATCGTCGGCGTCGCGCGCAACTCGTCCAAGTCCGCGCTGCTCGACGTCGGGACCCGCGTCGAGCTGGCGCGAGCGGCGCTCGCGGACGACGACGGCGTGCGGGTCGAGGTCGTCGACGGGCTGCTGGCCGACTTCGTCCGGGAGGTAGGCGCGAGCGCCCTGGTCAAGGGCCTGCGCGGCGGCGCCGACTTCGACAACGAGCTGCCGATGGCGCTCATGAACCGCCACCTCACGGGCGTGGAGACCGTGTTCGTGGTGGGTGACCCGGGCCTCGCGCACGTCGCGTCGTCGCTGGTCAAGGACGTGGCCCGGTTCGGCGGGCCGATCGACGACCTCGTGCCGCCCGGCGTCGCCGTGGCGGTCCGCGAGGCGCTGGGAGGGAGTGCGCGATGAGCGAGCCGACGACCAGGCCCGAGGGCCTGACGGGAGTGCTGGACGCGATCGAGGGGGCGGTGAACCTCGCGCGGTCGATGCCGATGTCCTCGTCCGTGCTGGTCAATCGCGCCGAGCTGCTCGACCTCGTGGCGCAGGCGCGCGACGTGCTCCCGACCCAGCTGAGCCAGGCCGACGAGGTGCTCGCGGACGCGGACTCCGCGCGTGCGGCGGCCCAGGCGGACGCCGACGCGATCCTCGAGGCGGCGCGGGCCGAGGCGGCTCGCCTCGTCGAGGCCGAGGCCGTCGTCACGGCCGCGCACGAGCGGGCCGCGCAGGTGGTCGCCGAGGCGCAGGAGACCGCGGACGGCCTGCGCCGGGACGCCGACGACTACTGCGACCGCCGGCTCGCCGACTTCGAGATCGACCTCGGCAAGGTGCTGGCCCAGGTGCAGGCCGGTCGGGCGAAGCTCGCGGGGCGGCTCACGGGCGAGCCGCCGGCCTGAGCGTCTGACGTGCTCGAGAGCACGGCTCCACAATTTGGGCGGCACGCGCCCGTGCCGTAAGGTTGTCGGTTGGTCCTGCCGATCGTCGTGCGGACCGAGATCAACGAGGGGAACCGGACGTGCAGCGCCCTGCCCACCTCGATCCCCGTTCGCCGTTCGTGCTCGACACTCACGAGCTCGGCCGACGTCCGGGATCGACGCGGACCGTGCAGCGCACCGTTGGTGCCCCCGAGGACCTCGGGACAGACGTGATCGGCATCCCCACCGGGGCTGACGTCGAGCTGGATCTGCGGCTCGAGGCGGTCATGGAGGGGGTCCTGGTCTCCGGAACCGTGCGCGGTCGGGCGATCGGGGAGTGCGTGCGTTGCCTGGGCGAGGCGGTCGAGGATGTCGACCTCCACCTCACCGAGCTGTACGTCTACCCCGAGCGCGCTGCTGTGGCGGCGGAGGACGGGGACGACGACGAAGACGTGCGCGAGCTGGAGGGCGATCTGATCGACCTCGAGCCCGCGCTGCGGGACGCGGTCGTGCCGGCTCTGCCGTTCCAGCCGTTGTGCCAACCCGACTGTCCGGGACTGTGCTCCGAGTGCGGAGCGCGCCTGGCGGACGACCCTGACCATTCGCATGAGATCCTTGACCCGCGCTGGTCCGCGCTGAGCGGCCTGGCTGGGATTCAAGACGAGACGAAAGAGAGCTAGCCGTGGCGGTTCCGAAGCGCAAGATGTCGCGCAGCAACACCCGTGCGCGTCGGTCGCAGTGGAAGACCACTGCTACGACGCTCACGTCGTGCCCGCAGTGCAAGGCCGACAAGAAGCCCCACACGGCGTGCCCGTCGTGCGGTGCCTACAACGGCCGCACGTACGCCGAGGCGCAGCGCACCGAGCTCGCCGGCTGACGCCAGCGAACCTCGTACCGTGACGCCTGCAGCCGGAGACGGCGTGAGCGCCGCGGCGACTGAACTTCTCGAGAAGCTCGGGGTCCACCTGGACCCCGAGCTTCTCGTGCTTGCCCTGACCCACCGGTCCTTCGCGCACGAGGCCGGCGGCATCCCCACCAACGAGCGCCTCGAGTTCCTCGGCGACACCGTCCTGGGTCTGGTGGTCACCGAGTGGCTCTACCGCACGCACTCCGACGAGCCGGAGGGCGCGCTCGCCAAGATGCGCGCCGCGACCGTCTCGCAGCGCGCGCTCGCGATCGTCGCGCGCAGCCTGGACCTGGGCGCCTACGTGCTGCTGGGCAAGGGCGAGCTCTCCACGGGCGGCCCCGACAAGGACTCGATCCTCTCGGACACGCTCGAGGCCCTGTTCGGCGCGATCTACCTCTCCCACGGGCTCGAGGTCGCGCGGACGGTCGTCGAGCGGCTCGTCGGCCCGTCGCTCTCGGCCGCGGCCGGCCTCGGTGCAGGCCTCGACTGGAAGACCTCGCTGCAGGAGCTCTCTGCCGAGCTGGAGCTCGGTGCCCCGCACTACGAGGTCACGGGCGAGGGCCCCGACCACGCCCGCACGTTCACGGCTCACGCGGTCATCGCGGGTGAGGCGCGCGGAAGCGGCGTCGGCCCGGCGAAGAAGGTCGCCGAGCAGCAGGCGGCCGAGGCGGCGTACCTCGCGCTGGAGCCGCTGCGGACCTCCTCGCGCTCCTGATCCCTGCATGCCCGAGCTGCCCGAGGTCGAGACCGTCCGCGACGGCCTGGCCCGGCACGTCCTCGGTCGTAGGGTCCGTTCGGTCGAGGTGCGTCGCGACTACAGCGTGCGGCGGCACGAGGCCGGCCCCCTCGACTTCGCCGGTCGGCTGACGGGGCGCACGCTCGAGGCGGCCGTGCGGCGCGGCAAGTTCTGCTGGCTGCTGCTGGGCGACGACGAGGCGCTGCTCGCGCACCTGGGTATGAGCGGGCAGCTCCTGGTGCGGTCGTCGGCGGAGGTGGCCACGGAGGGAGCCGATCACCCGCACCTGCGCGTCCGCCTGGTGCTCGACGACGGCGTCCTCGACTTCGTCGACCAGCGCACGTTCGGCCACCTCAGCGTCCAGGACCTCGTGCCGACGTCCGACGGCGCACCCGGGGGAGCGGGCTCCGAGCTCGCGGCGCTGCCCGAGCCGGTCAGCCACATCGCGCGCGACCTGCTCGACCCGTTCCTCGACGAGCCCGCGGTCCTGGCGGCCCTGCGCGGCCGGCGCACGGGCATCAAGCGTGCGCTGCTCGACCAGACGCTGGTCTCGGGCGTGGGCAACATCTACGCCGACGAGGGCCTGTGGCGCGCGCGCCTGCACTACGCGCGACCGACGGACACCATGCGACGCACGGAGGCCCAGCGTGCCCTCTCGGGCGCACGGGACGTGATGTCCGAGGCGCTGGCCGCGGGCGGCACGAGCTTCGACGCGCTCTACGTCAACGTGAACGGCGCGTCGGGCTACTTCGACCGCTCGCTCGCCGTCTACGGCCAGGAGGGCCGGCCGTGCCCGCGCTGCGGCACGCCCGTGCGGCGCGACGAGTTCATGAACCGCTCCGCATACACCTGCCCGCACTGCCAACCGCGTCCGCGCAACGGTCGGTGGTGACTCGGCAGCGGCGCGTCAGCGCGCGACCGTGTTCCGCAGTGGGCGGCCCGCGAGGTAGGCGGCCAGGTTCTCCTCGATGAGCGCGCCCGCGCCGATCGGGCGCCCGCCCGCGCTGTGCGGGCTCACGAGGATCCGAGGCTCGTCCCAGATCGGGGAGTCGGCGGGCAGCGGCTCGCGCTCGAAGACGTCCAGCGCGGCGCCCGCGAGCCGTCCGGACCGCACCGCGTCGAGCAGAGCCCCCTGGTCGAGCGTCGAGCCACGGCCCACGTTGACCACCCAGGCGTGCGATGGCAGCCACGCGAGCACGTCGGCGTCGATCGCGTTCCGCGTGCTCTCGCTGCTCGGCAGCAGCGAGACGAGCACGTCGGTCGCGGGCAGCACGCCGGGCAGCTCGTCGGGCGTCACCACGTGGTACCCGCCGCGCAGCCCCGGGGTCGTCGCGACGCCCGTGACGCGTGCGCCCAGCGCCTCGAGCAGCGGCGCCAGCCGCGCCGCGATCGAGCCGAAGCCCCAGATGACGACGTGCGCGCCGGTCAGCGAGCGGAACTCGTCGGGCCGGATCGCCTGGATCCCGCCGAGCTCGTCGGCCCAGCGGTGCTGGTCCTGGGCGCGGACCAGGTCCGGGATCCGCCGCGCGCACGCCAGCAGCAGCGCGAGCGTGTGCTCGGCGACGGGTCCGTCGTGCAGTCCGCGACCCGAGGTGATCGTCACCTGCTCGGGGAACCCGGCCTCCAGGATCGTGTCGACGCCGGCGGCGAGGCCCGCGACCCAGCGCAGGTTCGGCAACCGGGTCGCGGCGTCGCGCAGGACGCGCCGGCCACTGCCCCAGACGACGAGGATCTCCGCGTCGCAGTCGGGCACGGGCTCGTCCGGCGCGTAGCGGATCTCGCGCACGCCAGGCGGGAGCGAGAGGTGTTCGTGCAGCGTGGTGGGCACAGCGATGGTGGTCACACCCCGATACGATGCCACCGTGGCAATCAGTCAGGGTGCAACGAAGCCGGGTCCGATCACGGTGATGATCGTCGATGACCACGAGGTCGTGCGACGCGGCATCGCCGAGGTGGTCGATCGAGCCGAGGGCATGACGGTGTGCGCCGAGGCGGGTTCGGTCGCCGACGGGGTGCGTCGCGCGGCTCTCGTGCACCCGCAGGTCATGCTCGCCGACCTGCAGCTGCCCGACGGCACGGGCATCGACCTGATCCGTCAGGTCCGCGAGGCGCAGCCGGACGTCAAGGCGGTCGTCCTGACGTCGTTCGACGACGACGAGGCGCTCGCCGCCGCGCTCGAGGTCGGCGCCGCCGCGTACATGCTCAAGTCGGTGCGAGGCGCGGCGATCACGGACGTGATCCGGGCTGTCGCCGCAGGCCGCACGCTGCTCGACGAGCGCACGATCACCCGCCGCAAGGCCGGGCACGAGGACCCCACCGAGAACCTCACGCCGAGCGAGCTCCGCGTGCTGGACCTCATCGGCGAGGGCCTGTCGAACCGCGAGATCGCCGAGCGGCTCGGCGTCGCGGAGAAGACCGTGAAGAACCACATCACGTCGCTGCTCGCCAAGATGGGCCTGCAGCGCCGGACCCAGGTGGCCGCATGGGTGGCCGCGCGCAAGCACTCGGGCTGGCGGGCCGAGCCGGGGCACTGACCCCCAGCTCGCACCGAGCTCAGGCGGTCACGTCAGCGCCGCCGCAGAGGGGTCCTGCCGACGCAGCTGCTCGGTGATCTGCTCGACGAGCTCGTCGAAGTCCGGGCCGGTCTCGCCCCACTGGGCGATGATGGCCCGGAGCTGCTGGCGCTCGTTCTCGCGCAGCCGTTCGGCGACGGCGTCCCCGGCCTCGGTCGGGGTGGCCGTGCCGTTCTTGACCACGATGAGGCCGCGCTCCTCGAGCTGGGCCGCGACCTCGCGGACGCGTTCGAGCTCCACGCCCGAGCGCTCGGTCATGCGCTGGAACGTGCGCGAGCGTTCGCCGCTGACGCGCGAGAGCATCCAGCACTGGCCGGGGGTCAGGTCGATGTCGAGGTCCTTGTTGAGGATGGCGTAGACCCGCAGGGGGTCTTGGCGGCCCACCTCGCGCCACAGCATGAGCCGCAGCTCCTCGTACGACGAGCGCCCCGCGGGAGCCGCGAACGCCTCGCCCGGCTCCGGGCTGCTCGCGCCCGTGCGCAGCGGCCGCTCGGGGATGAGCCACGCGAGCAGGAAGGCGAGCGCGCCCACCGGGACGGCCATGAGGAAGATCGTGTGGATCGAGTCGGCGTAGCCGTCGAGGAACCAGTTGATGACCGCGGGGGAGCACTGGGCGACCTGCTGCGGACTCGTGACGAGGAAGTCGGCCGAGCAGTTCGCCACCGCGTCCGCCGGCGCGTTCTTGGCGAGCTCCGAGGCGAGGTTTGAGCTGAACACGGTGCCGAACACGGCCACACCGACGCAGCTGCCGATCGTGCGGAAGAACGTCGCGCCGCTCGTGCCGGTGCCGAGGTCGCGGTACTCCACGGCGTTCTGCACCGCGAGGACCAGCACCTGCATCACCAGGCCCAGCCCTGCGCCGAGGACGAACATCGACAGGCCGGTCTGCAGGGACGACGTGTCGCGGCCCATGAGCGAGAGCAGATACAGGCCGATCGTGAACACCGCGGTGCCGACGATCGGGAAGATCTTGTAGCGCCCGCTGCGGCTGATGAGCTGGCCGCTGCCGATCGACGTGATGAGCAGGCCCAGCATCATCGGCAGCATCTGCAGCCCCGACTCGGTGGGCGTCGCCCCGTGCACGCCCTGCAGGTAGAGCGGGAGGTAGGTGATCGAGCCGAACATCGCGAAGCCGACCACGAACCCGACGATCGAGGTGGTGGTGAACACGCGGTTCTTGAAGAGCCGCAGGGGCAGCACGGGCTCGGGCACGCGCGCCTCGA
Source organism: Brevundimonas sp. (assembly GCA_039207135.1). Lineage (GTDB taxonomy): Bacteria > Actinomycetota > Actinomycetes > Actinomycetales > Cellulomonadaceae > Cellulomonas. The sequence goes on along the minus strand of JBCECL010000037.1, from coordinate 11,619 downwards.
CGAACGCGAACGCGACGGCGGCGAGCACGCCCAGGACGGCCAGGCCGATGACCTGCGGGCCGCCCCAGTCCCATGTGCTGCCGCCGAGGCTCGTGATGAGCACGATGCACGTCGCCACGGTGGCCAGCAGCGTCACGCCGACGTAGTCGATCTTCGGGGACGTCCGTGCCTTGGTGACGGGCAGCACCGCCACGACGACGAACAGCGCGACCGCACCGATCGGCAGGTTGATGTAGAACACCCACCGCCAGCTGAAGTTGTCCACGAAGAAGCCGCCGAGCAGCGGACCCGCGACGCTCGCGAGGCCGAACACGGCGCCGAACGCGCCCTGGTAGCGACCGCGGTCACGCGGCGGGACGACGTCGGCGATGATCGCCTGGGCGAGCACCATGAGGCCGCCGGCGCCCACGCCCTGCACGGCCCGCCAGGCGATGAGCTGGCCCATGGACTGCGACGTCCCGGACAGGCCGGAGCCGATCAGGAAGATCACGATGCAGGTGATGAACAGCGACTTGCGGCCGTACAGGTCGCCGAGCTTGCCCCACAACGGCGTGGTCACGGTCGAGGCGAGCATGTAGGCGGTCACGACCCACGAGAGGTGCTCGGCTCCGCCGAGCTCGCTGACGATCGTGGGCAGGGCGGTCGCGACGATCGTCTGGTCGAGCGCCGCGAGCAGCATGGCGAGCATGAGCCCACCGAAGATCGCCCAGATGGCGCGTTGCGAGAGGTTCATCACCGGCTCGGGGACGTTGCCGCCCGGCTTGTCCTGCGTGAGCTGTTCGGCCACCGTCGGCTCCCGTCGTCGGACCCATCGTCTGGCCGCCGTCGCGAACCCGCAACAGATCAGCGCAGCGGAGCCGTCCAGGTCAGCAGCGTGCCGGTGCCCGTCGTCGTCGCCCCCAGCGTGAAGCTCCCGCCGTGCTGGCGCGCCCGCGCGGCGAGGTTCCCGGTGCCGGACGCGCGGTCGCGCCGCGCGGGAAGCCCCACCCCGTCGTCCTCGACCTCCACGAGCACGCGGCCGAGCGGCCCCTTGCCCCGGACGTCCACCCGGACGATGACCGACGAGGCGTGCGCGTGGCGCGCCGCGTTCGCCAGGCCCTCACGGACCACCGCCACGACGTCGTCGGTGAGGGCGCCCTCCGTGCGCTCGTCGATCAGGTCCTCGTCCGTGCCGTCGTCGGACAGCGGATGGCCGTCGAGGTCGAGGACGAGCGACGGCGCGAAGCCGAGCCCCGTGCGGGCCAGCGACGCCTCGCGACGTAGGCGCTCCACGAGGCCGGTCGCGGCGTCGGGGTCGCGCAGCGCGAACACGATCTGCCGGATCTGCCGGACCGAGGAGTCGACGTTCTCGAGCGCCTCCTCGACGATGGACGTGAGCTCGGCGGGGTCGACGCCGCGCGCGGCCCGCCGGCGCACGGTCTCGAGCTGCATGCCGGTGGCGAACAGCTGCTGGATCGCGAGGTCGTGCAGGTCCCTGGCGATTCGCTCGCGCTCGTCGAGAAGCGCCGCGATGTCCTGCGCATGGCGGGCCTCGGCGAGGACGTAGGCCAGCGCAGCCTGCGCGGCGAACGACTCGGCCGTGGCCAGGTCGGCGTCGGCGAACGGGGCGCTGCCGATCTTGCGCAGGAGGATCAGCACGCCGACCCCGCGCCCCGAGGTCTGCAGCGGCGCGAACAGCGCGGGGCCGAACGCGCGCATCACCTCGAGCTTGACCGTGCGTGAGCCCGACAACGACGGCGTCGTCAGCCCGCGCCCCTCGGTCATCACCGTCCAGGCGCGGCCGCCCTCCGGCATCTGCCAGCCGACGAGCCTGTCCGCCTCGGCGCCGTCCGCGAGCTCGATGTACAGCTGGCCGCCCACGCCGGGCAGGGCGAGCGCGGCCGTGTCCGCGCCGGCGATGACCCGGGCCGTCGCGGCGATGTGCTCGAGCGCCGCCTCCTCGTCGATGCCCTCGAGCAGCATCGTCGCGATGTCCTGGCCCGCGCGCAGCCAGTGCTCGCGGCGTGCCGCCTCGGCGTAGAGCTGCGCGTTCGCGACGGCGACGCCGGCGGCCGCGGCCAGCGCGATCGCCGTGCGCTCGTCCTCCTCGGTGAATCCACCGGGCTTCTCCGAGAGGTACAGCTGGCCGAACGTGTTGTACCCCACGCGCACGGTCGCGCCCAGGAACGAGCCCATCGGCGGGTGGCCGGCGGGGAACCCGATGAACGCGGGGTGCTCGCGCAGGTCCGCGAGGCGCAGGGCGCCCTCGATCGGGATCTGCCCCAGCACGCCGAGCGCGTGCGGCGCGTGAGCCATCATCCGGGCGGCCGACGTCGGCACGCCGGTGTGGACGAACGTCGTGGACGTGCCGCGCTCGTCGAGCACGTTGATCGCGCCGTAGCGCGCGCCGGTCAGCTCCGCGCTCACCTGGACGAACCGGTCGAGCACGGCCGGCAGGTCGAGCTCGCTCGCGACGGCCAGGATCGCGTCGAGCAGGTCGTGCACCGCGTCCCCGGTCAGCGGGACGGGCAGTGCGTCCACGCCGGCGATGACACCCCGTTGAGCCGGCGATCCCGGCCCGACGTCGTGCGGGTTCACGCGTCCTCCCTCGACTCGTCGGCAAGATCTCCACGGTAGCGGGCATCACCGGCGACGAGGGCGTCGTGCGTGCCCCGCGCGACCACCTCGCCGCGATCGAGACGGACCACCTCGTCGGCCGCGGCGAGCGCGGACAGGCGATGCGTGACCAGGACGATGCCCCGGTTGCGGTGGGCCGTGAGCAGCGTCCGGACCACGGCGTCGGCGGTCGCCGGGTCGAGGTGCTCGGCAGGCTCGTCGACGAGCAGGATCCTGGCAGGGCTCAGCAGGCCGCGGGCGAGCAGCAGGCGCCGGCGCTCACCGCCCGACAGCGTGCGCCCGTCGGGGCCGAGCTCGGTGTCGAGCCCGTCGGGCTGGTCGTCCAGCCAGTCCGCGAGGCCGACGTCCGCGAGCGCCGCGTGAGCCTCGTCCGGGCTCACGTCGCCGCGGGCCACGCGAAGGTTCTCCAGCACGCTCGTGCCGAACACGTGCCCGTCCTCGGCGACGTGGACGATCGCGCCGCCGCTGCGGTCGACGTCGGCGACGTCGGTGCCGTCCAGCTCGAGCGTGCCGTCCAGGGGCGGGACCAGGCCTGCGAGCGTGAGCAGCAGCGTGGTCTTGCCGGCTCCGCTGGGCCCGACGATCGCGATGCTGCGCCCGGGCGAGACGTCGAGGTCGATCCGGTCGACGACCGGCGCTGTCGGTGACCAGCCGCACGCGAGCCCGCGTGCCACGAGGTGGCCCGGCCCGTCCGGCCGCACTGTCGCTCGGGTGCTCTCCGGACCCGCCGCATCGAGCAGCTCGAGGATGCGCGCTGCTGCGGCACGCGAGCGGTGCACCTGGACGGCCGCGCCCGGGAGGAGTGCCGTCGCCTCGAACGCCGCCAGGGGAGTGAGCACCACGACGGCGAGCGCGACCGCAGACAGCCGTCCGCTGGTGACCGCCGGGACGCCGGTGACCAGGGCCGCGAGCACGGCCAGGCCGACCGCGAGCTGACCGATGCCCGCGGCGAGCGCCGAGGGCGCGGCGCCCGCGTCCGTCGCGGCGGCGATGTCGCGATCCGCCGCGGCCAGCGCGGCCAGCTCGACGTCGGTCCGGCCCGAGACCGCGAGCGGCCCGGCGTCGTCGAGGACCCCGAGCGCGCTCGCCGTGGCGCGAGCGCGTCCGTCGGCGGCCCGCGCCTCCGTGGCCCGTGCACCCGCCGCGGCCAGCGCGGGTGCCGCCACTCCGGCGAGGAGCAGGCACGCCGCGAGCGCGAGACCGGCGGGCAGGAAGATGAGGCTCATCGCGCCGACGGTCGCGACGCCGAGGACCGCCGCGACGGCTGCGGGCAGGAGGCCTCGCACGACGACGTCGCCGACGGTGTCGACGTCGGCGCCCACGCGTGCGAGCAGGTCGCCTCGACGGACCGCGAGCACGGCCTCGGGGCGGCCTGCCGCGAGGCGCTCGTACAGCGTCGTGCGCAGTGTCGTCATGCCTCGTAGCGCGACGTCGTGCGAGACGAGCCGCTCGCAGTAGCGCAGCGTGCCGCGCCCGATCCCGAAGGCGCGCACGGCCACGGTCGCGACGCTCAGCGTCAGCACGGGAGGCATCTGCGAGGCGCGGGCGATGAGCCAGGCCGCGACGGCCGCGAGTGCGACGGCACAGCCGAGCGCGAGAGAGCCGAGGGCGACCGCCCCGACGGCCCGGCGGCGATCCACCGCGAGCAGTGCGACTGCCCGCCGCAGCGTGCCGCGGGGCGCGGTCGTGCCGCTCATCGCGCGATCCTCTCGTGCGGCCCGACGGTCACGACCCGGTCCGCGCACGCGAGCAGGGAGGCCCGATGGGCGACGAGCAGCACGGTCCGGCCCTGCTCGCGCAGCGCCCGCACGGTCGCGAGGACGACGCGCTCGCCCGACGAGTCGAGGTGCGCGGTCGGCTCGTCGAGCACGACGAGCGGTGCCGACGAGAGCAGCGCGCGGGTCAGCGCGACGCGTTGACGCTGGCCGACCGACAGGCCCGCACCGCCTCGACCCACGACGGCGTCCCAGCCGTCGGGCAGCTCGTCGAGCACGGCGTCGAGCCCGGTCAGGGACGCGGCGGCCTCGCGGTCCTGGTCCGCCCCGCCCACCACGTCGCGCAGGGCGCCGGGCTCGAGCACCGGGCGCTGCGGCAGCCAGGCGACCTGGCGCCAGTAGCTCGCACGCTCGACGTCGGCGAGCGCGGTCGCCCCGTCCGGACCGACGAGCTCGACGGTGCCCTCGTCGGGCGCGAGGAGCCCGAGCAGGACGTCGACCGTCGTCGACTTGCCACCACCCGTGGGACCGGCCAGCGCGACGACGCGCCCCGGCTCGAGGTCGAGGTCGAGGCGGTCGGGCGTGCGCCCGCCGGCCGACTCGACGCTCACGCCGCGCAGGCGCACGGTCGTGACCGACAGATCGGGTGCCGGAAGCGTGCCGTCCGGGGGGAGCGGGGTCTCGAGCACCGCGAAGGCCGCCTCGGCGGCCGCGACGCCGTCGCTCGACGCGTGGAACTGGGCGCCCACCTGCCGCAGCGGGTTGAACACCTCGGGCGCGAGCACGAGCACGGCCAGGCCGGTGACCAGGTCGAGCCCGCCGTCGACGAGGCGCAGGCCGATGCCGACCGCCACGAGCGCGACCGACAAGGTCGTGAGGAGCTCGAGCACCAGGCCCGACAGGAACGCGATCCGCAGCGTGCCCATGGTCGCGCGCCGGTGCGCGTCACCCAGCTGCTGCACCCGGGCGGCGGGCCCGCGCTCGCGGCCGAACGCGCGCAGCGTCGGCAGGCCCGCGAGCAGGTCGAGCGTCTGTGCTCCTAGTCGGCGCATCGAGGCCAGACCCGCCTCCGACCGTCCCTGCGTGAGGCGTCCGACGAGCCACATGAAGATCGGCACGAGCGGCAGCACGGCGACCAGCACGACGGCCGAGACCCAGTCGAGCCCGAGGATCACGAGCAGCGTCGCGGGCGTCACGGTCGCGGCGAGGATCAGCTGAGGCAGGTAGCGCACGAAGTACGGCTCGAGCGCGTCGAGCCCGCGGGTCGCGAGCGTCGCGACGCCGGGACCCTCGCCGGTGGCGAGCCACCGCGGACCGAGCGCGGCCGCGTGTGCGACGACCCCCTCGCGGAGCTCGGCGACCGCGCGGGTCGCGGCCCGGTGCGCGAACCGCTCCTGCACGCTCGTCGTGAGAGTCCGCAGCACGACGACCGCCACGAGCCAGGCGACGAGCGACCCGATCGAGGCGAGGTCGGCGCCGTCGTGGACCGCCCGTCCCAGGGCGTGCGCGAGCAGCAGCGCCTGCGCGACGACCAGCGCCGCGGTGAGCACGCCGAGGGCCGCCGTGAGACCGACGTAGCCGCGCGCGGCGCGCGCGTGCCGAAGCAGGCGCGGGTCGAGCGGCCTCATGCGGCGGGGGCCCTCACCGCTCCTCGTCGGGCGCCGGCGCCACGGAACCCGCAGGCACCGGGCGCTCGAAGGTCAGGCCGATCGAGGCCGGGATGTGCGCGGTCGAGACCCGCTTGCGGAAGACCCAGTACGTCCAGCCCTGGTAGAGCAGCACGATCGGCGTGAGGATCACCGCGACCCAGGTCATGACCGTGAGCGTGTAGTGCGTGGACGACGCGTTGGTCACCGTCAGCGAGTTCGCCGGGTCGAACGCCGGCATCACGTCGGGGAAGAGCGACCCGAAGATGAGCACGACGGCCGCGACGATCGTGACCGCGGACGCGATGAACGCCAGCCCCTCGCGGCGCGAGCGCGTCGCGAGCACCAGCACGACGAGCGCGACCGCCGCGACGCCGACGGCCCCCCACGTCCAGCCCGACTCCGAGTACTCGACCTGCAGCCAGATCGCCCACGCGGCCGCGACCACGAGCGTCACCGGTGCGAGGCGCGCGGCGAGGGTCGCCGAGCGCTCGCGGATGTCGCCGCCCGACTTCAGGGCCAGGAACGAGGCGCCGTGGGTGAGGAAGATCAGCGCGGTCGTGGCGCCGCCCAGCAGCGCGAACGGGTTGAGCAGAGCCCAGAAGCCGCCGACGTACTGGTGGTCCGCGTCGAGCTCGACGCCGCGCACGATGTTCGCGAACGCGACCCCCCACAGGACCGCGGGCACCCACGAGCCGACGATGAGCGCGCGGTCGGCCCAGCCACGCCAGCGGTCGTCGTCGATCTTGCCGCGCCACTCGAACGCGACGACCCGGACGATCAGCGCGAGCAGGATCAGCAGCAGCGGGAGGTAGAACCCGGAGAAGAGGGTCGCGTACCACTCGGGGAACGCGGCGAAGGTCGCGCCCCCCGCGGTCAGCAGCCACACCTCGTTGCCGTCCCAGACCGGGCCGATCGTGTTGATCATGACGCGACGCTCGCGCTCCTTGTCGCCGCGGTGCGGCAGGAGGCCGAGCAGCATGCCGACGCCGAAGTCGAAGCCCTCGAGCACGAGGTAGCCCGTCCACAGGACGGCGATGAGGATGAACCAGACGGTGGTCAGCTCCATGGTCGTCGCCTCTCAGTACGCGAAGGACAGGGGCGCGTCGACGTCGTCGTCCTTGCGCACGTCGGGACTGGGATCCTTCTCGGACGCCGCGACGCCCTCGATCGTGTACCGGTGCATGAGCCGGTACCAGAGCACCGCGAGCACGCCGTACAGCAGGGTGAACGCGGTCAGCGAGATCGCGATGTTGGACACCCCGGGCACCGTCGAGACGCCGCGCGCGGTGATGAGCCAGACGCCGTCCACCCCGGACGGGTTGGGGTTCGGTGCGACGACCCAGGGCTGGCGGCCCATCTCCGTGAAGATCCAGCCGAACGAGGAGGCGAGGAACGGCGTGGCGATCGCGGCGATGCCGAGCGTGCCGAACCACTTCTTGTCCGTGACCCGGCCCTTGCGCGTCAGCCACAGCGCGGCGATGGCCAGTGCGGCGCTGCCGATGCCGAAGCCGATCATGAGCCGGAAGCCCCAGTAGGTCACCGTCAGGTCGGGCTGGTACGAGATCGGGTCGCCGTTCTCGTCGGTGTACCCGAACTTCTGCTCGTACTCGGCCTGCAGGTTGTCGACGCCCTGGATGGTCGAGTTGAAGCTGCCGGTCGCGAGGAACGACGTCAGGCCCGGGATCGAGATCAGGTGGTCGACCTTGTCGCAGTTGTTGGTGAGGTTGCCGATGGCCAGGATCGAGAAGTCGGCGCCTTGCGTCGTCACGCACAGGCCCTCGGCCGACGCCATCTTCATCGGCTGCTGCTCGAACATCAGCTTGGCCTGAGCGTCACCGCTGATCGCGACGGCCACCCCGCTGACCAGCATCGCGACCATCCCGAGCACCACCGCGGGGCGGTACACGTCCTTCGCGGTGGCGGCGTCGCCGCTGCGCACGAGGCGCACCATCCACCACGCGGCGATCCCGGCGACGAACGTGCCGGCGGTGAGGAACGCTGCGGCGATCGTGTGCGGGAACGCGGCGAGCACGGTCGGGTTGGTCAGCACCGCGCCGATGTCGTTCATCTCCGCGCGTCCGGTCTTCTCGTTGAAGATCGCGCCGACGGGGTGCTGCATCCACGAGTTGGCGGCGAGGATGAAGAACGCCGACAGGTTGGTCGCGATCGCGACCGCCCAGATGCACGCGAGGTGGATCTTCTTGGGCAGCCTGTCCCAGCCGAAGATCCACAGGCCGAGGAAGGTCGACTCGACGAAGAACGCGGCGAGCGCCTCCATGGCCAGCGGCGCGCCGAACACGTCGCCGACGAAGCGGGAGTACTCGCTCCACGCCATGCCGAACTGGAACTCCTGGACGATGCCGGTCGCGACACCGATGGCGAAGTTGATCAGCAGGAGCTTGCCGAAGAACTTCGTCAGGCGCAGCCAGCGCTCGTTGCCGGTCCGCACCCACGCCGTCTGCATGATCGCGACGAGCGGGGCAAGGCCGATCGTGAGCGGGACGAAGATGAAGTGGTAGACGGTGGTGACACCGAACTGCCAGCGGGCTAGGTCAAGAGCGTCCACGGTTTCTCCGAGCGGGAGTGCGAGGCGGTCGTCGTCGATCAGTACGCATCGCTCGGGTGAGACAGCGCTGCGGACCTGGGGGAACGCTAGAACCACGTCCATTCTGCCCCTAGGACCAAGGTCCCGCGTGCTGACGCTTTGTCGTGTCGTTCGCGTCCGAGCGCGGGCCCGACGGGGGTGTCTGTGCGATACTGCTCACGGCTCGCAGAGCGTCCACACCGCTTCGCGATCCCGTGAGCTCGCAGCATCGTCACGTCGCGTGCGTCAGCCGCCGCCAGACGATCCGCAGATCCCAGATCGGGATTCGGATCTCGTCAGGCAGGCGATGGCCCCGGCGAGGTGCAGCAGCCATGACCGACGACTTCCGTCGCCGCGCGATGCGTGAGCGACGACCGACCCACCATGGGCCGCCAGATGTGTGGACGGCGGTTCGTGGTACCCAGGAGCACCTCGCGTGATGTCCGACAACACTTCCGAGTCCGCAGCGACCACGCCGGCCGGAGGTGAGGCAGCGCCGGCACCCGCGCGCCGCCGCCGCGCCACCCGCAGCGTCGCCGCACCGGACGCCGTCACGACGGCC
>JBCECL010000037.1:0-2393 GCA_039207135.1 Brevundimonas sp. | reverse complement strand
CGACGAGGCGCCCGCACCGGCACCCAAGACCCGCAAGCGCGCGACCCGGCCCGCTGCGGCGGCCGACGCCGTCGCACCCGAGCCCGCGCCCGAGGTCGTGGCACCCGCTGACGTCGCAGCCCCCGCGACTGACGCTCCCGCCGCGGACGCACCGACCGCCGCTCCCGCCGCTGCGGCCGCGCCCGCGCGTCGTCGTCGGGCCAGCTCGCGTCCGGCCGCCGCACCCGACGCCGTCATCCCGGCCCCTGAGTCCGTCGAGCCGACCGCAGAGGCGACCGACGAGCCGACCGAGGACGAGGTCGACGAGGACGCCGAGGCGGCGCAGGCTCCCGTGCTCGACGTCCTCGCCGCACTCGGCGTCGCGGGCGCTGACAGCGCCGCGGCGTCGGCCCGGTCCGCACGTTCGGCTCGCGGCTCGCGCGCGAAGACGAGCGAGAAGCAGTCGCGCGAGCAGCAGGCGCCGGCGCAGCCGGCCGCACAGGCCGAGCCCGCGTCGGCCCCCAGCCAGCCCCGTCTGGCCACCACGGCCCTGCTCTTCCAGGCGCCCGACCCGACCGCCGCGCGCCAGCGCCGCCGCCGCGCGACGTCGAGCGCCGGTTCGCCCGAGGCGATCTCCGAGGCTGCCCGCACGGAGCGCGACGCCCAGACGCAGGCGGACGCGGCCGACCAGGCCGACGTGCTCGTGACCGACGAGGCGCTCGAGTCTGCCGACGGCGCCGCGCGCCCGGCCGGCCAGGGCAACCGGAACTCGCGTCGCCGCGGGCGTCGTGGCCGAGGCGGCGAGCCGCCGCGCGCCGCCGACGCGACGGACGACGCGCCGCAGGACGCTGACGAGGCGGCCGACGAGGCTGACCTCGAGAACGACGCGCAGACCGAGGATGCGGCGTTCGACGGCGACCTCGCCGACGACGCGCACACCGAGGACGAGTCCGACGACGAGGGCGACGACGAGACCGACGAGCAGGGCACGGCGAACGGTGCGCCGCGGCGCCGCCGTCGTCGTGGCGGCCGCGGTCGCCGTCGGCCCGACGCGGGCGAGGTGCCCGCGAGCGAGCAGGACGACGAGCCCGAGGGCGACGCCCCCGACGGCGAGTCCGACGAGGTCGAGGACGACGACACCGACTCCGAGGCCGGCTCGTCGAGCCGTCGCCGTCGCCGTCGCCGCCGTGGCTCGGCGCGTCAGGGCGAGGCCGAGCCGCGCCCGACCCGCGCACGCCCGGTCAGCGACGAGGTCACCGCCCTGCGCGGATCGACCCGCCTCGAGGCCAAGCGCCAGCGCCGCCGCGAGGGTCGTGACGCCGGCCGTCGCCGCCAGATCATCACCGAGGCCGAGTTCCTGGCCCGCCGCGAGTCCGTCGACCGTTCGATGATCGTGCGCGAGAAGGGCGGCCGGACGCAGATCGCCGTGCTCGAGGACGGGGTGCTCGTGGAGCACTACGTGTCCAACCAGGCGTCCGCGTCGATGGTGGGCAACGTCTACCTCGGCCGCGTGCAGAACGTGCTCCCGAGCATGGAGGCGGCGTTCGTCGACGTCGGCAAGGGCCGCAACGCCGTGCTCTACGCCGGCGAGGTCAACTGGGACGCCGCGAACGTCGAGGGCGGCTCCGCCCGTCGCATCGAGCAGGCGCTCAAGTCCGGCGACTCGGTCCTCGTGCAGGTCACGAAGGACCCCATCGGCCACAAGGGCGCGCGACTGACCTCGCAGGTCACGCTCGCGGGCCGCTACCTCGTCTACGTGCCCGGCGGCGGGATGACCGGCATCAGCCGCAAGCTGCCGGACATCGAGCGCAACCGCCTCAAGCGCATCCTGCGCGAGGTCGTCCCGGACTCGGCCGGCGTCATCGTGCGCACGGCCGCCGAGGGCGCCTCCGAGGACGAGCTGCGCGCGGACATCGCCCGCCTGCAGTCGCAGTGGGAGGCCATCGAGAAGAAGGCGAAGTCCGCGTCGGCGCCCGCGCTGCTGCAGGGCGAGCCCGACATGGCGATCCGCGTGGTCCGCGACATCTTCAACGACGACTTCGGCTCGCTCGTGGTCCAGGGCGACGACGCGTGGTCGACGATCTCGTCCTACATCGGCGAGCTCGCGCCCGACCTCGCGCAGAAGGTCTCGAAGTACACGGGGACCGGCGACGTGTTCTCCGCGCACCGCATCGACGAGCAGCTCGCCAAGGGCATGGACCGCAAGGTCTGGCTCCCGTCGGGCGGCTCGCTCGTGATCGACCGCACCGAGGCCATGACGGTCGTCGACGTCAACACCGGCAAGTTCACCGGCTCGGGCGGGACGCTCGAGGAGACGGTCACGCGCAACAACCTCGAGGCCGCCGAGGAGATCGTCCGCCAGCTCCGCCTGCGCGACATCGGCGGCATCATCGTCGTCGACTTCATCGACATGG
>JBCECL010000036.1:0-35725 GCA_039207135.1 Brevundimonas sp. | reverse complement strand
CGTTTCCGCAATCAGGGGCTCGATCGTCGCTGTCTCAACGAGTGTCCGGAGGGGGACTTGAACCCCCACGCCCGTTAGGGCACTAGCACCTCAAGCTAGCGCGTCTGCCATTCCGCCACCCGGACAGGTGGACCACAAGGTGCCCGTAGGCCCCCTGAGGTGCGGCAGAAAAGATAGCACGGCGCGGCAGCAGGGCACGCATCGGGCCGTCGGTGCACACTGGCGGGAGCAACCACGCCGAAGACAGAGGGTTCGATGACCGACGCTGCTCACGAGCGCCCGACCAGGAGTTACGTCGCTCCGCCGACGCACAAGGTCGCCGGCGCGCGCCGAAACCCGAACGCGACGGGTGGCGACGACCACACGGCTCCGCGCTGGCTGCGCAACATGGCCGGGGTGTCGTGGCGGCTGATCATCGTGGTCGCGGGCATCAGCCTGGTGTTCTTCGCGATCTGGCACGTCGTGCTCGTCTTCGTCGCGCTGTTCCTGGCGGCGGTCTTCACGGCCGTGCTGCGCCCGCTCGTGGACCTGTTCGCCCGGATCATGCCGCGACCCATGGCCACAGGTATGGCCATCATCTCCGGGATCCTGTTCGTCATCGGACTGCTGACCTACGTCGGGTTCTCGATCGCGAACCAGTGGCAGGACCTGTCCGACAAGTTCAGCACCGGCATCACGCAGATCACCGACTTCCTCGAGAGCGGGAAGCTGCCGTTCACCATCACCAGCGACCAGATCGCCAAGTGGATCGACTCGGGCCAGGAGTGGCTGCAGTCGCACTCCGGCGAGATCGCCAGCCAGGCCGCGTCGCGGGCCGGGTCCGTGGTCGAGGTGTTCACGGCTCTCGCGCTCGCGATCTTCCTCACGGCCTTCTTCCTGGCGCGGGGGCAGGAGATGTGGACCTGGTTCCTCAACCAGCTGCCGGCGCGCCACCGCGAGACCTGGCAGCTCGCGGGCGGCGCGGGTTGGTACACGTTCTCCGGCTACACGCGGGGAACGGTCATCATCGCCCTGACCGACGGGATCCTGGCCTTCACGCTGCTCCTCATCCTGGGTGTGCCCCTGGCGGCGCCGCTCGCCGTGCTGGTGTTCATCGGTGCCTTCATCCCGCTGGTGGGTGCGCCGACGGCGATGGTCGTGGCGATGATCGTCGCACTGGCGGCCAACGGCCTCTGGTCCGCGGTGGCGGTCGGCGTCGGCATCGCGCTCATCGGCCAGTTCGAGGGCCACATCCTGCAGCCGTTCGTCATGGGCCGGCAGGTCTCGATCCATCCCGTCGTCATCGCGCTGGCCGTGACGACGGGCACCTTGACCGGGGGCCTGCTCGGCGCCGTGATCGCCGTCCCGCTGGTCGCGGTCTTCTGGGCGATCTTCTCCAGGCTGCGCACGATCGATCCGCCGATGACGGTGGCCGAGGCCATCGGCGGCAGCGACCCTGACGCCGAAGACGGTGACGACGAGGCAGAGGACGGAGCGGACGACGACTCCGCAGACGACCCCGCCGACGGGACGACGCTCAAGAAGCGCTGAGCAGCCGCTCCACCTCGTCGCGGACGTCCGACGGCGGCGACAGCAGCGGCCGCGGAACTCCCCCGAGGTCGATGCCGATCGCGCGCCCGACGAGCGTGGCCAGGCGTGCGATGCCCCACTGCTGCGACAGGTCGATCCACGGCTGGATCGCATCAAGGAGCTCGGCCGCCCCGGCGGCATCTCCGCGCACCGCGGCCGCGGTCGCCGCGACGTAGGGCGCCGGGAGCAGGCCGGCGAGCCCGCTGTGCCACGAGCGCGCACCCGCGAGCAGCCCCTCGACGCCCAGCCGGTCGCCGCTGAAGCCGATCTCGACGCGCCCGGGCGCCCGCTCGGCGAGCTGGTCGTAGCGTCGGCGCAGGTCGGCGGCGTCGATGCCGCGATCCTTCACGCCCCCGATGCCAGGGAGGTGCGTGATCCGCACGAGGGTGTCGACGTCGATCTCGACGCCCGTGGATCGGGGGTTGTGGTAGACCCACACGGGCCGCTCGGCGGAGCGCGTCACGTCGGCGTACAGCCCGACGACCTCCTCGGCGGTCAACGGCAGGTAGGCCGTCGTGCCCAGCAGGAGCGCGTCGGCGCCGGCTCGCGCGGCGTCGCTCGCGTGCTCGACGACCGCGTCGGTGGTCAACGCGCCGATCCCCGTCAACAGCGGCAGCCGTCCTGCCGTCGCTTCGCTCGCCGCGCGCACGACGAGCTCGCGTTCGCCGCGATCGAGGTAGGCGAAACCGCCGGCTGAGCCGAGGACGGCGACCGCGTCCACCCCTGCGTCGATGGCACGTTCGACCAGCCGCTGCAGCGGTTCTGTCGATACTCGGCCGTCGCTCGAGCGGGGCGTGGGCAGGTAGGCGATCAGGGAGCCGAACATCTGGTCAGGCTAGGGCTCGTCGGGCGCTGGTCTCATTGGATTTGCTGCTCACCGGATTCGCTGCTCATCGGAAGTCCCGCGACGAGGAGCGCACCTTCAACGACAGCGCGGACAGGTGCTCGGCCACGAGGTTGGTGGCACCGTCTGCGCGTTCCAGCCGACCGCGCACGACGAGCGCCTTCGACGTGCGGGCCACCACCCGGAACCTGTTCCACAGGCCGGCCGAGCAGATGACGTTCAGCAACCCGGTCTCGTCCTCGAGCGACAGGAACGTGATGCCTCCAGCGGTTCCCGGCCGCTGTCGGTGCGTGACCACGCCCGCGACCGCCACGCGCCTGCCCTCCTCGTACCGGTAGGCCTGCTCCACCCGAAGCACGCCGGCCTCGTCGAGCCCGTCGCGAACGAACTGCGTCGGGTACGAGTCCACTGAGACACCCGTCGCCCACACGTCGGCGGTCGCGGTCTCGACATCGCTGAACCCGGGCAGCATCGGGGCACGCACACCGACGCTCACGCCCGGAAGCGTGTCCGGCCCCTCCTGCGCGAGCGCACCCGCCGCCCACAGGCCCTCGCGGCGACTGATGCCCAAGCCGTCCAGCGCCCCCGCAGTGGCCAGCGCCTCGAGGTGGGCGGTGCTCAGCTGCACCCGCCGTGCCAGGTCGCGCTGGTCGGCGAACGGGCCGTGCGCGCGCCGCTCGTCGACGATCCGCTGCGCCAGCTCCTCGCCGATGGTGCGCACCGCGACGAGCCCCATCCGCACCGCGAGCGCGCGCGGCCGGTCGGCGGCCTCGCGCGTGCGAACCCCTGCCGTCACGGCCGGTCCCGTCCCACTCGGCGCGGGGAGCAGCACGGGCTCTCCCCCGTCCGGGGTGGGTCCGAGCCGTTCGACGCACGCCTGGACGTCGGAGAGCTGGACGTCGGGCCGCAGCACCTCCAACCCGTGCCGACGGGCGTCGGCGGCCAGGCTCTGCGGGGAGTAGAAGCCCATGGGCTGCGCCGCGAGCAGCCCCGCGTAGAAGGCCGCGGGGTGGTACACCTTCAGCCACGCGCTGGCGTAGACGAGGTAGGCGAACGAGTAGGCGTGCGACTCGGGGAACCCGAAGTCGGCGAACGCCTTGAGCTTGTCGAAGATCTGCTCCCCCACCTCCTCGGTCACGCCGTTGCGCGCCATCCCGGCCATCAGCCGGTCCTTGAGCGCGTACATCCGCTCGGTCGAGCGCTTGGACCCCATCGCACGGCGCAGCTGGTCGGCCTCGGCACCCGTGAACCCGGCGACGTCGATCGCCATCTGCATGAGCTGCTCCTGGAACAGCGGCACGCCGAGCGTCTTGTGCAGCGACTTCTCCAGCAGCGGGTGCAGGTAGGTCACCTTCTGCCGGCCGTGCGCGCGCTCGATGTACGGGTGCACCGAGCCGCCCTGGATGGGGCCGGGACGGATGAGGGCGACCTCGATGACGATGTCGTAGAACTTCTTCGGACGCAGTCGCGGCAGCGTGCCCATCTGCGCGCGCGACTCCACCTGGAACACCCCCACGGTGTCGGCCGCGCTGAGCAGCTCGTACACCCCGGGGTCCTCGTCGGGCAGCGCGTGCAGATCGAGCTCGACGCCCTCGTGCTCGCGGACGAACCCGAACCCGATCCGCAGCGCGGTGAGCATCCCGAGGCCCAGCAGGTCGAACTTGACGAGCCCCGCGTCTGCGCAGTCCTCCTTGTCCCACTGCAGCACCGTGCGTCCGGGCATGCGCGCCCATTCCACCGGGCACACCTCGATCACCGGCCTGTCGCACATCACCATCCCGCCCGAGTGGATGCCCAGGTGCCGTGGCAGGCGCAGGAAGCGTTCGGCCAGGTCCAGCACCTGCTCCGGGATCTCGTCGAGGTCGCTCGCGGCGGGCGGGCGTACAGCGGGGACCACGTCGTGGCCGTCGGCCGTGGCGAGGCCAGGCACCTCCGTGCCGCGGGGCGAACGGGTCGGCTCGCCCCACATGGCGGCGCGGGCGTCGTGACGTTCCAGGCGCGCGGTGCGCACCGGGTCCGCGACGGGGTCGGAGACCAGCGGGGCCAAGGGCCACGGACCCGCGTGATCGACGTGCGGGCGCGGCGCGCGGCCCGACGACGAGGCACGCTGTGCCCGTCCGTGCGATGACGGTCGAGGCGATGCGGGTCCGGGCGATGCGGGACCAGGCGATGCCGGTCCAGGCGATGCCGGTCCAGGCGATGCCGGCACCTCCGGGCGCAGGCTCCCCCACCGCTCGATCGACGAGGCCCACGCATCCTGCTGACCAGCGTCGTACCCCAGCGCACGCGCCGCATCGCGGATGGCGGATCGCGGGCGGTAGGAGATGACGTTG
This sequence comes from Brevundimonas sp., assembly GCA_039207135.1. Classification (GTDB taxonomy): domain Bacteria; phylum Actinomycetota; class Actinomycetes; order Actinomycetales; family Cellulomonadaceae; genus Cellulomonas. The sequence goes on along the minus strand of JBCECL010000036.1, from coordinate 30,979 downwards.
GCCACCTGCGCGGCGTGCGAGCGGCCGTGCTTCTCGTACACGTACTGGATGACCTCCTCGCGCCGCGCCGACTCGATGTCCACGTCGATGTCCGGCGGCCCGTCTCGTTCGGGAGCCAGGAACCGTTCGAACAGCAGGCCGTGCCGTACCGCGTCCACGGCGGTGACCCGCAGCGCGTAGCAGACCGCCGAGTTGGCGGCCGATCCTCGTCCCTGCGCGAGGATCCCGTTGCGCCGGCAGAACGCCACCAGGTCGTACACGACGAGGAAGTAGCCCGGGAAGTGCAGGTTCTCGATCACCCGCAGCTCGTGCTCGAGCTGGGCATAGGCGCCGGGGATCCGCTCGTTCTCTGGCGGCCCGTACAGCTCCAGGGCGCCCTGGCGCACCAGCTCACGCAGCCAGGACGCCTCGGTGTGGCCGTCCGGGACCGGGTAGGGAGGCAGGTCAGGGGCGACGAGCGACAGGTCGAACGCGCACTCGTCGGCCAGGTCCGCCGCCGCTGCGACGGCTGCCGGGTGCCGTCGGTGCAGCGTGAGCATCTCGGCGGCGGAGCGCAGGTGCGCCATCGGTCCGCCTGGCAGCCACCCGTCGAGGTCTTCCAGCGACGACCTCGCGCGGACAGCAGCCAGAGCGGACGCGAGGTCGGCGTCGCGCGGGGTGGCGTAGTGGACGTTCCCCGTCGCGACGAGCGGCAGGCCGGCGGCTGCGGCCAGGTCGGCGAGCGCGTCGGCCCGCTCCGAGTCGTACGGATCACCGGTCGCGGTGAGCTCGACCGCGACGTTGTCGCGCCCGAACAGCGCGACCAGCTTGTCGAGCTCCTTGCGGGCGCCGTCGAAGCCACCCGGGGCGACGCCGGCCACGCTCGACGGGTCTCCACCCGCGAGCGCACGACGCACCGTCCCCTTGCGGCACCCGGTCAGCACCAGCCACTGGCCGTCGGCCTTCGCAGCCAGCTCCTCGAGCCGGTAGTCAGCGGCGCCCTTGCGTCCCGTGCGCAGGTGCGCCTCGGCGATGCCGCTCGACAGCGCTCGATACCCCGCCGGTCCGCGCGCCAGGACGAGCAGGTGGGACGCCCGCGGGTCGGGCACGCCGGTCGGGGGGTCGAGCACCGCCAGGCCGGGGGTGGCACGAGTGCGCTCGCGCGGGTGGCGACGGCCGTCGGGTGCCGGCAGGTGCAGCTCGGCCCCGAACACGGTCGGCAGCCCGACCGCCTTGGCCGCCTGGGAGAAGCGCACCACTCCGTACAGGCCGTCGTGGTCGGTCAGCGCGAGCGCGTTCAGCCCGAGCCGCGCGGCCTGCGCCGCGAGCTCCTCAGGCTGGCTCGCGCCGTCGAGGAAGCTGAAGGCCGAGTGGGCGTGCAGCTCTGCGTAGCGAGGTGCACGTAGGCGCGGCTCAGTCATAGGTCGCCTCGTAGGTCCACCCGCCCTGGGCGCAGGCGAGCAGCATCGCCGGCCCCTCGTCGAACGTCACCTGCACATGAGCCCGGATGCCCGGTGCGGCGTCACCCGTCCACCACCGCTCGCCGAGCAGCCACGGGCCGGCCCACCCGGTCACCTTGAGCTGACGCGCCTCGGGCACAACGGCCCTTCGAGGCGTCGCCGGTGCGGCCCGGCCTGCGGCTCTCTGGGCGGACGGCGCGTCGGGCTCGTCGCGCTCGTCCTGCTCGGGAAGCACCCGCACCCACGCAGGCTCACCGCTCATCCCGGTTCGCACGTCGAGGACCACCGCCCTGCCGTCGGCGTCACGCACCTCGACGGCGCGCGGCCTGGTGAGCACCGTGGCCGGGGACGGCTCGGGCAGCCGGCCGGGCCACGGACGATCGACCGGCCGCGGCGGCGGGGTCTGCTCGCCCCAGGGCCGCAGATGCACCTGGTCACGCACGTCGCGCCCGCCCTGCAGGGTCGCGATCAGCAGACCGGCGCCGCCGACGAGACCCTGCACGCGATCCAGCGCACGGTGCGCGCGCAGGTCACCGCCCGACGGGCCGCCCCAGAGCCTGCCCTGCTCGGCACCGGCGGGAGCGACGTCCAGCGCGGTCACCGCCAGGCGAACGAGCGCGACCCCGGGATCGTCGTGGTCCGGCACACCTGGGTCCAGGTCGTCCACCGGCCAGTCGTCCCGACCGCGACCGCCGGGTCCGGCGGACGCGCGCGGCCCACGCGCGCCCACCGCCCGCGCGTCGGCGGCCAGACCCCGCGCGGTGGTCACGGCGCTCGAGGTGAGCCACCCCTCGAGCTGCCAGCGGATGCGGTCGGTGATGCGCGCGGGCGTCAGCCCTCCCCAGCCCCCCAGGTCGGTCCGCCAGGTGCGCACCAGGTCCTGGCCCTCGTCGGTGCGCGCGGCGATCTGCAGCCGCCCGCACGTGACCGATCGCTGCACGAGCATCTCGTGCAGCTCCTCGGCCAGGCGGCGCCCCGCGAAGGTGGCGGTGTCGACGCGGTGCACCGGCGGCTCGAGCTCGACGGACACCTCGAGATCAGCCTCGGGACGGCGCCGCGCGGGCGGCCGCTCGTCCTCCCCGCGAGCCAGCAGGTGCGCCCAGGCGCCGAGCCGCCCGAAGCGGGCGTGCACATCCGTCGCCGGCAGCGCGGCGAGCCGGCCGAGGGTGCGCAGACCGAGCCTGCCCAGCAGGTCGACGAGGTCGACCACCTGGGCGGCGACCTCGTCGGACACCGTCGCGTGCACGAGCTCGCCCACCGGTCGGTCGGCCAGGAACGCCGCCGAGCTCCCCGGTGGCACCTGGGCGCCCGTGCGGGCCGCGAGCACAGCCGCGAGCATCCCGTCGGCCGTCCCCACCCCGCACTCGTGCCCCGAGCCCGCTGCCACCGCGTCGACCAGGCGCTCCGCGAGCGCCTCCTCGGACCCGTGGTACCGGCTGGCCCCTCCGGCGGGCAGCAGGAGCATGCCGGCACGCACCACCTCGATGCCCGCGACCACGCTCTCGGCGGCCACCGCCACCGGCTCGAACATCCGCACGTCGCGCACGTCGTCGGCGGCGAGCAGCACCAGCTCAGGGCAGCAGCCCTGCGCCTGGCGACGACGCATGCCGCGGCGTACGCCCTGCACGCGCGCGAGGGCGGAGACGGCCGTGACCCGTTGCCCGTCGTGCACGGCGACGGGCAGGTGGCGGGGGATCTCGTCGGCGGCTGCCGCAGCAACGACCGGCCAGTCCGGCACCCACAAGACGGTGGTCCGCGTGCTCATCACCCCACCAGCCGCAGCGCCGGTTCCGACCACTCCAGCCGACGCTCCACGCGCACGGGTGCGGGCGACGACGACCCGAGCGGGAGCGTCACCTCCACCACGCGCGGGACGGCGGCGCTCCCCCTGCCCGTTCGGGCGATCCGCAGGTCGTGGGTGCGCAGCCTGCCGTCTCCCGCACCGACCCCGGTCCAGCGCGCCTGCTCGACGGACAGCACAGCGCTCGCCCCCGTCCACGCGACCGTGGTCAGGAGCACGGCGCCTCGCTCCCTGGCGCGCGCGGACAACCTGCGCTGGTCCGCGTCCCGCAGCGCGACCTCGGGGCCGACCACCACGATGTCGAGCCCGTCGACCAGGGCCGCGAGCACCCCGGCCGGGTCGGCGCCTGGTCGTGGGACCAACGCCAGCCGGTCGAGCGAGACACCTGCTTGCGCCGCGGCCAGCAGCCCGATGGTCGACTGCCCGACCACGGCGGACCAGGCGCCGCCGGCGCAGGCGTGCGCCAGCAGGGCCAGCACCAACGAGGTGGACCCGAGCACCGTGGTGGTCGCCCCGCGACGCAGCCCGTCGGGCAGGATCTCGGCGAGCTGGTCGGGCACGGGCAACGACGGCCGTTCGGACGTGATCAGGGCGGTGCCGCGCAAGGTGCTCTGCTCGTCGACCGGCACCACCTCGTCCGCCGCAGGAGGGGCGATCGGCGCACGGAGGTCGGCACTCTCGCGCAGCACGCTGCGCGCCCCGGTGCGCTGCTCGGCACGCGCGAGGACGGCACGCGCCCGAGCCGCTCGGTCCTCCCTGCTCAAGGTGTCGGTCCCCATGCCATCACCTCCCGCGATGCCCTGACCTGCGGTGCCCTGACCTGCAGATTCGTCCGAAATCGACACGTTCGTCGAACACATGTTCGAGTATGCCAGTAGACGCCCACACGACCTGCGGTGTCAATCTGCGACGGGGGTGCACCGGCGTGCCGATGGCCCCGCGGGGCAACCTCGGATACGTTCACGCAGGCCGCAGCGTCGCGGCACGAGGGACGGAGAACGAACGCATGAGGATCGTCGTCGGGACCTACCGGCTGGCGCTCGCCGCCATCACGTTCGTCGCCCTGTTCTGGGCGCCCAGCACCGGGCTGCACTTCGAGCTCACGGACTACGTGTACTTCACCAACCAGTCCAACCTGCTGCTCGCGGTCGTGATGACCTGGGCGGGCGTCGCGGCACTCACGCGCCGCCTGGGCCCGCCGCTGTGGCTGATCGGCGCGGTCACCCTGTTCATCCTCATCACCGGCCTGGTCGCGTGGCTGATCCTCGACCCGGCGCCGTCGGGCGAGGAGGTCGTCGCCCTCGGCCTGACCCACGCCGAGATCGTGCACCGGCTCACGCCCATCGCCGCGTTCGTGCACTTCGTGCTCATGGTTCCCCACCGCCGCCTGCGGGTGTCGCACGCGGCCTGGTGGCTGCTCTACCCGGTCGCGTACTGCGCGTTCGCCACCGTCCGAGGGCTCGTCTCGCCGCACAGCGCGTACCCCTACCCGTTCGTCGACGTCTCCGACATCGGCTACGACGGCCTGCTGCTCAACGTGGTGATCTACGGGATCGGGTTCTTCCTGCTCGGCCTCGCGCTGGTCGGCATCGACCGTCTGCTGCCCAGGCGGGCGATCGTCGGCGGCTCGTCGGGCAGCCGGGCCTGAGGCGAATCATGATGGCGGCATGACCAACCTGACGCGGCCAGTGGCCCCTCACCCGTACGACCTGCTCCCGCCGGTGCCGGGCTTCACCGTCACCAGCGACGACATCGCCGACGACACCCGGCTCCCCGACCTGCACACCAACACGGACCGGGGCGACAACGTGTCGCCGCAGCTGAGCTGGTCGGGCTTCCCGGAGCAGACCCGGTCGTTCTGGGTCACCTGCTTCGACCCCGACGCACCCGGCCCGGCCGGGTGGTGGCACTGGACGCTCGTCGACCTGCCCAAGGAGACGACGAGCCTGGAACGCGGTGCCGGCTCCCCCGGTGGCTCCCTGCCCGCCGGTTCGTTCATGCTGCGCGGCGACGACGGCGAACCCGTCTACAAGGGCGCCGCGCCGCCGCCGCGCGACCAGGTGCACCGCTACTTCTTCGTCGTGCACGCGCTCGACGTCCCGACGCTCGGCCTCAGCAAGGACGCGATGCCCGGCGCCGCGAACACCGCGGTGGTGTTCCACACGATCGCCAGGGCCCTGATCGTGCCGACGTACCAGAACGCTGGGTAACCTGCCGGGCATGACACTCGGCACCCTGACCTGGGCCCGCGCGCTCGACCACCTCGACCTCGTCGCCCCGAGCACCGCCGCGACGTTGACCCGGTGGGCGGCGACGGACCCGCGCGTCGCCGACGAGGTGCTCGTCGCGCAGATCGACCCCGACCTGGCCGACACCGCCGCGCTCACCGCGGCGTTCGACCTGCCCCCGTCCGCGTCGGTCAACTGCGTCCTCGTCGCCGGTCGCCGCGAGGGCGCCGAGCGCATCGCCGCGGCGCTGGTCCGCGCGACGACGCGCGCCGACGTGAACTCCACCGTCAAGCGGCTGCTCGACGTGCGCAAGTGCTCGTTCCTGCCGATGGACCGCGCGACGGCCGAGTCGGGCATGGAGTACGGCGGCATCACGCCGATCGGGCTGCCCGACGGCTACCGGCTGCTGCTCGACGCGAGGGTGACGGTCGACGACCCCGACGCGCACGGCATCGTGGTGATCGGCAGCGGCGTGCGGCACTCGAAGATCGCGCTGCCCGGCGCGCTGCTCGCGACGATGCCGGGCGTCGAGGTGATCGAGGGGCTCGCGCTCGCCTAGCGCGAGGCCCAGAACGCGACGGCGCTGGCCGCGGCCACGTTGAGCGAGTCGATCCCCAGCTGCATCGGGATCCGGACGACGACGTCAGCGGCCTCCAGAGCCGTCGCGGACAGCCCGTGCCCCTCGGAGCCGAGCATCCACGCGACGCGGTCGGGCAGCGCGGCCGCGAAGTCGGCGAGGTCCACCGAGTCGTCGCTCAGCGCGAGCGCCGCGAGCGTGAAGCCCTCGCTCCGCAGCGCCTGCAGGTCGTCGGCCCACGAGACGGCGCGCGTGTAGGGAAGGGTGAGCGCGGCCCCCATCGAGACGCGCACCGAGCGCCGGTACAGCGGGTCGGCGCAGTCCGGCGACAGGACGATGCCCTCGATGCCGAGGGCCGCCGCGCTGCGGAACAGGGCGCCGACGTTGGTGTGGTCGACGAGCCCGTCCAGGACCGCGATGCGCCGAGCCGACGAGACGAGCTCGACCATCGACGGCAGCGGCGGCCGGTGCATCGCCGCGAGAGCCCCGCGGTGCAGGTTGAAGCCCGTGAGCTGCTCGACGACCTCGGACGTGCCGACGTAGACGGGGATCTGCCCGAACTGGCGCTCTGCGTCCTCGATCAGGTCGTCGAACGTCGAGAGCCACCGCTCGGTCGTCAGCAGCGAGCGCGGCCGGTGCCCGAGCGCGAGCGCGCGCTCGATCACCTTCGAGCTCTCCGCCATGTACAGCCCCTCGGCGGGCTCCTTCGTCCGGCGCAGCCGGACGTCCGTCATGTCGAAGTAGTCGCTGAGCCGCGGGTCGCGGGGGTCGTCGATCGGTTCGATCATCGGGTCGCCCGCCTCGCGGCGAGGCGGAGTTCGAGCTGCAGGTCGAGGAGCACGACGAGCATTCTTCCAGCCGTCAGGAGCGCGCAGTGCGCACCAGGTACCCGCCGGCCCCGGCGACGACGGCACCCAGCACCGCCAGGACCGGGACGACGGCGAAGGCCGAGTGGATGCCGACCGCGTCCGCGAGCGCGCCGAGGGCGAACGGCGCGATGCCGACGGCGACCGCCCCCGCGAGCGTGGCCCTCGCCTGCGCGGCGTCCCCCGCGCGCGGCGCCGTGCCGATGAGCAGCGTGATGGACATCGGGTACTGCACGCCGTACCCGATGCCGACCACCACGAGGCCGGCGATCGCGACGCCCGTGGCGGTCGCGGTCCACAGGATCGCCCAGCCACCGATCGAGACCAGGAAGCCGGCGACCAGGATGAGCGCCGGCGGGATGCGCAGCGAGAGCGGCCCCATGACGAACCGGACCGCCGACATGCCCGCCACCAGGCCGGCGGTGGTCGCGGTCGCGATCCCCGCGCCCGCGCCCGTCTGCTCGCGCACGAGGTCGGTCGACCAGTAGGTGGTCGTCATCTCGAGGGCGATCGCGGCGACCACGGAGGCGAGGAAGCACCACGCCGGGAGCCTGTTGAGGGCGCGGCGGTCGTCGGTGTCGTCGTGCGGGTCGGTGGGGTCGACCACCGCGACCGCGAGCGCCTCGACCGAGCCGATCAGCAACGGCTCGCCCGCGGTGAGCGTGTCCCCCTGGTGCGCGGGCGGTGTCATCGCGCCCCCCACGGGCTGCCGCGAGACGAGAACCGCGGTGGCCGCCGCGATGGCGATCGTCACGGCCACGGCCGGCCGCCAGCCCCAGCCGATCGCGACGGTCAGGCCGACGGCGAGCGGCCCGATGAGACCGATCGACGAACCCACCCCGTTGGCCTCGGTGACGGCGGCCGACGCGGCGGCGCCGTGGTGCAGCGCGAGGCCTGGTTGTGAGGCGCTGATGGCCATGTTCCCGCCCAGGGCCAGCACGAGCACCGCGGACAGGCTCCACGGCAGGCTCGGCGCCGCGACCAGGGCGGCCGTCCCGACGATGACGCCCCCGCAGGCGACGAGCAGGGCGGCCCGTCGGCCGTACCGCCGCACCAGGCGCGGCGCGGCGAACGCGGCGCCGATGCCGCCCGCCGCCATGGCCGTGCCGTGCAGCCCGGCCTGTGCGAGCGAGATGTCGAAGTCGTCTGCCAGCAGCGTCACGCTCGGGTTGAAGCTGTACAGCACCCAGCCCCAGATGACGAAGCTGCCGTAGAACGTGAACGTCAGCCGGTCGCGTCGAAATCGATCCTGCACCGCATCTACCTGCGGTTCGGGTGCCATGTCCCGAGGATAGCTACCCCTCGTCCTCTCTCAGGACCGTGACGAGCGCGTCGAGCTGGGTGCGGTACTCGGGCGCGAACGGGTAGCCGCTGTGCGCGGCGATCGTGAGCAGGTACGCCTTCTCGTCCACCTCCTGCGCGGCGTGGTCGATGGGCGAGCGCGCGTAGGCGTCGACCGGGAAGCCGATGAAGTCGGTGCGCCGCCACAGGCTGCGCCACCGGACGACGCCCGTCTTGGTGGTCGTCAGCGACTCGACGACGGTGACGACGTCGGGCGGGTTGGGCGCGAGCGCCGGCGTCGCCCACGGGTCGGCGGCCCACAGGCGCGCGGGTGCCGCCGGTTGCGTCCCGAGCACGTCCGGCCCGAACAGCTCCGGGAAGAAGCGACCGAAGTACGCGCGCAGCTGGGTGCCGTAGGTGAGCAGCGCGACGCGCTCGTCGTGCGGGCCGTGCGGGCCGTCCCACCGGGCCAGCAGCGCGGCGACCGCGACGACGCCGCCGAGGCTGTGCGCGGACACCACGACCCTGCGTCGCGCGAGCTCCTTGCGGCGCGTGGCGGACAAGGTCTCCGGGTCGACGTCGTCGCCGAGCCAGGAGTCGATCCGCCCGCGGAGCTCGGGCACGACGCGCTCGGCGTAGCAGGGCGGCGCGAACGGGTGGGCGGAGCGCGGCAGGAAGCACATCAGGTCCCACAGCAGACCCCACGGCCGCGCGAGGGACTTCTTCGAACCCGCACCGACGACGCTGGCCACGACGAGCCCGAAGATGAGCACGACGGCCTTCGTCGACCACTGAACGCCGAGCGCCCACAGGTCGCCCCAGAACCCGGCGATCTCCGCGTCGGGGTCGGGCAGCAGCAAGGTCGCGACAAGGGCGAGGAAGAACGTCGTCCCGACGATCCCCACGATGTGCTCGGCCCGGTGCGCGAGGGCGGCGCGTCGCCGCCCACGCTGGATCGCCTGGTCCACCCCCTTGGGCGACTTGGGCGGCGGCTCATCACCCGGGACGACGGGCAGCAGCGCTCCCCTCAGGGCCGCCATGCGTGCCGCGAGCACGCCGATGAGCAGTGCGCCGATCGCGAGCACCGCCACGCTGGCCACCCCGAACTCGACGAACCCTGGCGGTGTCACGAGCCGCACCGAGGCCGCGACCTGCACCGTCACCGGGTCTCGCAGGCGGTCGGCGGCCGCGAGCGCGTCGAGCGCGTCCGTGACCTGTGCCGGGACGGTCGCGTTCTCGGGCGCACCTGGTCTCTCGAGCCAGGCGACGACGCCGAGCACGGTCGACGCGCTGAGCACCATGGCGACGCCCGCAGAGGTCGCCAGCAACACGAAGGGTCCGCGGCCGGACCACCCCTCACGGCGTCGCGTCGCGTGCTTCGCGTTCGCCCGCACGGCGGTGACGACCAGGACGACGAACGCCAGGCCGGCTACGGACCGCGCGACGACCGCGCCGGCGCCGTCCGGCCACATCAACGCCACGACGGCCCCGCCGAGCGCCGCGACGACGCACGGCGCCCAGATCAGCGCGCGCAGCCGGGCTCGCAGCCCGACCGCCGCGACGCACAGCAGGACCATGAGCCCGATGAGCAGGCTCGGCACCGCGGCCAGACCCAGGAACGGCACCGCCGACGGGTCCTTCGGCCGCAGCGGTTCGTCACCGCTTCCCGCGACGACGATGACCGCCCAGGCGAACAGCGCGAACCCGACGCCGAAGAGCGTCGCGTCCGGCACCCGCGACACGTCCCTGTCGCGCGCCTCACCAGCCGGGCTCCTGCGAGGCGGCGGGTCGAGACGCACGCGAGCGACCCGCCACGCGACGACGACGAGCAGCACGACGCCGATCACGATCATGGCGGCCCACGCGGGTTTGCCGGGACCTGTCCACACGTCCGAGGCGAGGCACCCTCGCGCGCCGAACCCGGTCGCGTGCCAGCAGTCCGGCTGGTCGCGGTACAGGAAGTGCCACGCGAGCAGCACCGCGAGGAGCGCGAACGACGCCGACAGGTGCTGGTACCAGAGCACCGACGAGCGCTTGGCCCGGGTCCAGAAGTCCGCCCGGGCCAGCATGGGCCAGCCCTCGCCGCGCGTGGGCGCCGCGCCCTTCGCCCTGCCCTTGGCCTTGGTCCCGGACATCCGACGCTCGTACCGCAGCCGGCCGGTCGAGCCGACCGCGGCCAGCGCCAGCACGGCGAGCGCGGCGAGCACCGCCAGCACCGCGGTGCGCGAGCCTGCCGACCACCGCGCCCAGGACTCGAGCTGGTCCGGCAGCGCGGAGCACGTCATCACGTAGTCGACGCTCGTGGAGCCCTGACCGGGGACGTCCACGGTGAGCGTGGAGCGTGGCCCGTAGCACTGCGCTCCGACGATCCCGAGCGAGACCGTCGCCGCCGTCGCGACCCACAGCAGCGTCAGCGCGAGCCCGAACAGCCGCACGAGGCCGCCCGCCGCCGACGAGCGCCGCCCGGTCGGCTCCTCGGCGTCCCTGCTCCAGTAGGCGACGTTCGCGAGCCCGAACGGCACGATCAGCACCCACAGGACCCGGATGATGCCCGCCACGAAGCCGCTCGCCTTGCCGACGGCCGGCACGGTCGACAGGCGTGCCATCGCGCCCCACGAGTACCCCTCACGACGCACGCCCGGTGGCGGGACCCGCGGGTCCCCTTCGGGTCGCTCCGTGCCCAGGGCGCGCGCGGTCGCGGTCCAGAAGCTGCCCAGGGTGTCGCCGTCGACCTGCTCGACCTGCGTGGGGTCGAGCCCGAGCATCGCCGCGGGCGGCGTGTTGGCCACGCCGTGCACGCGCAGCTCGAGGACGTCGGGGCTGGGCTCCTGCTGGACGCGGACGGCCCCCCGGCCCAGCACTCGCGCGAGACCCCGCACGGCGCCACCCCCTCGTGTCGGCCCCGAGGGGCATCTCGACGCTACCGGGAGATGGGCGCCGTCCGCTATGCCCTGTTTGTCACCACCCTGGTCGTGGCCCGCCGGCTACTCCGTCACCGCCGCGGCGAACTGGCTCGCGTACAGGCGTGCGTACGCGCCGCCCGCCTCGAGCAGCTCGTCGTGCGACCCCTGCTCGACGATCGCGCCGTTCTCCATCACGAGGATGATGTCCGCGTCGCGGATCGTCGACAGGCGGTGCGCGATGACGAAGGACGTCCGCCCGACGCGCAACGCGTTCATGGCCTGCTGGACGAGCACCTCGGTGCGGGTGTCGACCGACGACGTGGCCTCGTCGAGGATGAGGATCGTCGGGTCGGCCAGGAAGGCGCGGGCGATGGTGAGCAGCTGCTTCTCGCCCGCGGAGACGTTGGCGCCCTCGTCGTCGATCACGGTGTCGTAGCCGTCGGGCAGCGTGCGCACGAACCGGTCCACGTGCGTGGCCTCCGCCGCCGCGACGATCTGCTCGTGCGTCGCGTGCTCGACGCCGTAGGCGATGTTGTCCGCGATCGAGCCGCCGAACAGCCAGGTGTCCTGCAGCACCATGCCCATCTGCGAGCGCAGCGCGTCGCGCGTCGTGGCCCGCGTGTCGACGCCGTCGAGCGTGATCCGCCCGGAGTCGACCTCGTAGAACCGCATGAGCAGGTTGACCAGCGTGGTCTTGCCGGCCCCCGTGGGGCCGACGATCGCGATGGTCTGGCCGGGCTCCGCCACGATCGAGAGGTCCTCGATGAGCGGCTTGTCGGGCGAGTAGCTGAACGCCACGTGCTCGAAGGCGACTCGACCGCGCACGGGCGACGGCAGCGGCTCGGCCGGGTCGGGGTCGGGGTCCTGCTCGTCGGCGTCGAGCAGCTCGAAGACGCGCTCGGCCGAGGCGATGCCCGACTGCAGGAGGTTCGCCATCGACGCGATCTGCGTGATCGGCTGGCTGAACTGCCGGCTGTACTGGATGAACGCCTGCACGTCGCCCAGCGTCATCGTGCCCGACGCCACGCGCAGGCCGCCGACCACGGCGACGATCACGTAGTTGAGGTTGGCCAGGAACCCGAGCGCGGGCTGGATGGTGCCCGAGATGAACTGCGCCTTGAAGCTCGCGTCGAACAGCTTCTCGTTGCGCTCGGAGAACACCTCCGCGGCCTCGTGCTGTCGACCGAACACCGTCACGAGCGTGTGTCCCGTGTACATCTCCTCGATGTGCGCGTTGAGGCGCCCCGTCACGGCCCACTGCTCGATGAACTGCGGCTTGGAGCGCTTCGCGATCACCGCGGCGACGATCATCGACAGCGGGACGGTCACGAGCGCGACCACGGCCAGCAGCGGCGAGATCCAGAACATCATGATCAGCACCCCGACCACCGTGAGCACGGAGGTGATGAGCTGGCTGAGCGTCTGCTGCAACGTCTGCGCGACGTTGTCGATGTCGTTGGTCACGCGCGAGAGCAGCTCACCGCGGGGGTGCGAGTCGAGGTACCGCAGGGGCAGCCGACCGAGCTTCGCCTCGACGTCGGCCCGCAGGCGCAGGACCACGCGCTGCGCCACGCCGGCGGTGATCCGCCCCTGCGACCAGCCGAACAGGAACGAGCCGACGTAGATGAGCAGCACGACGAGCAGGATGTTGCGCAGGTGGTCGAAGTCGATCCCCTGGCCCGGCACGAGCCCGGGGATCCCGGAGATCGTGTCGGCGAGCGTGTCCTGACCTGCGGCGCGCAGCGACTCGACGACCTGCTCCTGGGAGTGGCCCTGGAACTGCTGCATCTGGGGAGAGCCACCGACGGCCCCCGCGAAGATCACGTTGGTGGCCGAGCCGAGCACCTTGGGGCCGATCACCGCGAGGGTGACCGAGGCGACCGCGAGGACCATGACGAGGACGATCTTGGGGACCTCGGGGCGCAGCTCGCGCAGGAACCGCTTGCCGGACTGCTTGAAGTTGGCCGACTTCTCGCCGGGCATGCCCATGCCGCCCATCGGCCCGGGCCCGCGCTGCGGCGGCCGACGCGGAACCGTCTGCTGCGTGCTCATGCCGCCTCCTCCGCGCTGACCTGCGAGTACACGATCTCCTGGTAGGTCTGGTTCGACTCGAGCAGCTCGTGGTGCGTCCCCACGCCGACGACGGCGCCGTCCTCGAGGACGACGATCGAGTCCGCGTGCCGGATGGTGGCGACGCGCTGCGCCACGACCAGGACGGCGGCGTCGCGCGTCTCGGGGACCAGCGCCCGACGCAGCGCCGCGTCCGTCGCGTAGTCGAGCGCGGAGAACGAGTCGTCGAACAGGTACAGGTGGGGTCTCCTGACCAGCACCCGCGCGATGGCGAGCCGTTGACGCTGGCCGCCCGAGACGTTCGTGCCGCCCTGCGTGATCGGCGAGTCGAGCCCTTCGGGGAGCGCCTCGACGAAGTCGCGCGCCTGGGCGACCTCGAGCGCGTGCCACAGCTCGTCGTCGCTCGCCCCCGGCTTGCCGTACTCGAGGTTCGAGCGGACGGTGCCCGAGAACAGGTAGGGCTTCTGCGGCACGATGCCGACCTGCGCCCACAGCACGTCGGGATCCAGGTCGCGCACGTCGACACCGTCGAGCAGCACCGCGCCGCCGGTCACGTCGAACAGGCGCGGCACGAGGTTGAGCAGCGTCGTCTTGCCCGAACCCGTCGAGCCGATGATCGCCGTCGTCTTGCCCGGCTCGGCCACGAGGTCGACGTCGTGCAGCACGGCGGCCTCGGCGCCCGGGTAGCGGAACTCCACCCCGCGCAGCTCGAGCAGCCCGGGCCGCGAGCCGGCCCCGGTCGCGAACGGGACGGCCTTGATCGGCGGCAGCACGGTGGTCGAGGTGTCGATGATCTCGGCGATGCGGTCGGAGGAGACCATGGCGCGCGGCACCATGACGAACATCATCGTGCTCATCATGACGGCCATGAGGATGTAGGCGATGTAGGACAGGAACGCCGTGAGCGCCCCGATCTGCATGCCCTCGTCGACCCGGTACGCGCCGAACCACAGCACGCCGACGCTCGTCACGTTGAGCACGAGCATGACCACCGGGAACATCAGCGCCATGAGCTGACCGGTGCGCAGGGACGTCGTGTAGAGCTCGGTGTTCGCCTCGCCGAACCGGCGCGACTCGCGCTCCTCGCGCACGAAGGCGCGCACCACGCGCACGCCTGCGATCTGCTCGCGCATGACCCGGTTGATCGCGTCGATGCGCTTCTGCATCTGGCGGAAGTACGGCACCATCCGCGACACGATCAGGCCGACCACGATGCCGAGCACGGGAACCGCGATCACCAGGATGGCGGACAGCTTCACGTCCTCCTGGAGCGCCATGACGACGCCGCCGATGAGCATGATCGGCGCCATGATCAGGAACGTGAACGTCATCAGCACGACCATCTGAACCTGCTGGACGTCGTTCGTCGTGCGCGTGATGAGCGTCGGCGCGCCGAACTTGCCGACCTCCTGCGCCGAGAACGTCTGGACGTGCCCGAAGAGCCGCCCGCGCACGTCGCGGCCGAAGGCCATCGCGGTCCGGGCGCCGTAGTAGACCGCGACGATCGCGCACACGACCTGCACGAGGCTCACGCCGAGCATCACGGCGCCCAGGCGCATGATCTCGCCGGTGTCGCCGACCGCGACTCCGTCGTCGATGATCCGCGCGTTCAGGCTGGGCAGGTACAGCGTCGCCATCGTCTGCACGAGCTGCAGCAGGACGATCGCGATCACCGCCGCCTGGTACGGGCGGAGCTGCTCTCGCAGCAGCCGGACGAGCATCATGAGGGGCTCCTCGTGTCGGTGGGGGCGAGCACCCCGTGCAGGAAGTGGTCGACGAGGACGTCGATCTCGGGAGTGTGCGGGGCTTCGCCCCGGCGTGCGGCGTGGACCTTCTGCATCGCCGCTCCGACGAGCACGACGTCGAGCAGCGCCGTGACCTCGTCGAGCGGACGACCGAACGCGGCCGCGTCGGGCGAGAGCACCCGCGCGACGGCTGCGGTCACCTCATCCTGACGCGACTGCTGCGAGCGCGCCCAGTCGAGCTTGGCCGCGCGGACGGCCGGAGCGGCGGCGTTCGCCTCCTCGAGGCGACCGAGCTCGTGGAGCACGCCGAACCAGCGCATGGTGACACCGACGCGCTCGAACCCGAGCTCGAGCACGCGCGTGACGCGCTCGACGAGGGGCGCCGAGCGGTCGATCGCGTCGAGCTCGGGCACGACCGTCGCCGGGTCGAGCGCGGAGAACACCGCCTCGCGCAGCAGGGTGGGCTTGTCGGCGAAGACCCGGAAGAGCGTGCCCTCGGAGACGCCCGCGGCGTGGGCCAGCTCCTTGGTGGTGACCGCCGCACCGCGCTCGAGCAGCACGGGTTGCACGGCGGTCAGGATCGCCCGGCGACGCTCGTCCGGGGGCAGCGGCGCGGCCCGTGCGGACCGAGCCGCCCCCGACACGCCCTGCGCATCCGTCGTGGTGACCATCGGGCGACCATAACTGAGTGAGCACTCACTCCGCCATGTTTATGGCTGCGGCGCGTCGTCCTCCGGCTTGTCGAGCTTCGGGGGCGCCGCCGGCTCGGAGGCGGCGGGCCGCAACGGCGCTGCACCAGCGCCCGGCCGCTGGCCGAGCTCGGCGCTCGCGTCGAACGGGCGACCGCTGAGGTTGCCCGCGCTCGTCGCGTCCGCGGTCGCCGCGGCCGACTCGCGCTTCGCCTCGGCGAGCGCCTCTGCCGGGTCGGTCAGGGCCGTCGGCGGCAGGTCGTCCTTGAGCGGCGACTCCCCCGCCGGACGCCCGGAGCCGAACGGTGCGCCCGCGTCGTCGCCTTCACCGGCGAAGCCGCGCGCGAAGGCGCCGAGCGCCCCGCTGAGCTCCGACGGCAGGAACCACATCTTGCTCGACGGGCTCTGCGCGATCTTCGGCAGCGTCTGCAGGTACTGGTACGCCAGGAGCTTGGGATCGGCGTCGCCACGGTGGACGGCGTCGAACACCTGCAGGATCGCCCGCGCCTCGCCCTCGGCGTTGAGGATCGCGGCCTGGGCCGAACCCTCTGCCCTCAGGATCGCGGCCTGCTTCTCGCCCTCGGCCGTCAGGATCTGCGACTGCTTGACGCCCTCGGCCGTGAGGATCGCGGCGCGACGGTCACGCTCGGCCCGCATCTGCTGCTCCATCGAGCCCTTGATGCTGTCCGGCGGGTCGATCGACTTGAGCTCGACGCGGTTGACGCGCACGCCCCAGCGACCCGTCGCCTCGTCGAGCACGCCCCGGAGCTGGCCGTTGATCTGGTCGCGGCTCGTCAGGGTCTGCTCGAGGTCCATCGAGCCGACGACGTTGCGCAGCGTGGTGACCGTGAGCTGCTCGATGCCGGTGATGTAGTTCGCGATCTCGTACACCGCCGCCTTGGGCTCGGTCACCTGGAAGTAGATGACGGTGTCGATGCTCACGACGAGGTTGTCGGAGGTGATCACGGGCTGCGGCGGGAACGACACCACCTGCTCGCGCAGGTCGACGCCCGCGCGCACGCGGTCCACGAACGGCACCAGCAGGTGGAGCCCGGCGTCGAGGGTGCGCGAGTAGCGTCCGAGCCGCTCGACCAGGACCGCGACCGTCTGCGGGACGATCTTGACCGCCCGGATCAGGGCGATCACGACGAACAGCAGAACCAGGCCGAGGACGATGTAGGCCGCGATCTCACCCGTGCTGGGGTCGTTCATGGAGCTCCTTCGAGTTGGTCTGCGGTTGTGAGCGGCGCGCCGCTGCGATCAGGGAGACGGTTCGACGACGGCCGTGGCTCCCTCGATGCGGTCGACCCGCACCTGGGCACCCGGCGGGATCGCCTGGGCGCTGCTCGTGCGCGCGCTCCACACCTCGCCGTTGAGCTTCACGCGCCCGCCCTCGAGCGTCACCGTCGACACGACGACGGCACCGCGGCCGACGAGCGCCGCGACGTTGGTCTCCTCGAGAGACACGCGCTTCTTGAGGCGACGCAGCAGCCAGGGCCGGAGCGTGGACAGCAGCACGACCGACGTGAGCGCGGCCACGAGGATCTGGATCCCGACGGGCGCTCCGAGCGCACTCGCGACGCCGCCGGCGAGGGCCCCACCGGCGAACATCACCAGGACGAGGTCGAGCGAGAGCATCTCGAGGATGCCGAGCACCAGTGCCCCGCCGATCCACCACAACCAGTCCATTCGGCTGCGGCCCCCTTCGGCTGTCACCGACCCGGGTTGGATCGGCTTCTTCAACCGATCCTAGACGACCTCTTTGCCGTCATCTGGGGTTTTCCTCAACCCGCTGCGCGGGCCGACCACCGCTCGCCGTTGCGGTCGACGATGAGGTCCACGCCGAACGCGCCCGACAACGTCTCGGCCGAGAGCACCTCGGCGACGGGACCCGCGGCGTGCACGCGGCCGTCCTTGAGCAGGAGCACGTGCGTGAAGCCCGGCGGGATCTCCTCGACGTGGTGCGTGACGAGAACGAGCACGGGCGAACGACGGTCGGCGGCAAGCTCGGCCAGGGCGGCGACGAGCTCCTCGCGCCCACCCAGGTCGAGCCCGGCGGCGGGCTCGTCGAGCAGCAGCAGCTCGGGGTCGGTCATGAGCGAGCGCGCGATCTGCACGCGCTTGCGCTCGCCCTCGCTCAGCGTGCCGAAGTACCGGTCGGCGAGGTGGTCGACGCCGAACGCGACCAGCAGGTCGTTCGCGCGAGACTCGTCGAGCTCCTCGTACGACTCGCGCCATCGACCCGTGACGCCGTAGGCCGCGGTGAGCACGACGTCGCGGACGGTCTCGCCCGACGGGATGCGGTCGGCGAGCGCGGCGCTCGACAGCCCTATCCGCGGGCGGAGCTCGAACACGTTGACGTTGCCGAGCCGCTCACCGAGGAGCTCGGCGGAGCCGGACGTCGGGTGCATGCGACCCGCCGCGACCTGCAGCATCGTCGTCTTGCCGGCGCCGTTGCGACCGAGGACCACCCACCGCTCGCCCTCCCGGACCGTCCAGGTGACCTCGTCGAGGATCGTCGTCGTTCCCCGGCGGATCGTCACGGCCTGCAGGTCGAGCACGTCGGTCATGGCACGACCTTAACGGCCACACCCTCGCGAGCGAGGTGCGGCGCACGTGTCCTGGCTCACCCCGTCGCGCGGCGCCTACGGTTGACCCCGTGGAAGCCGCTCTCGACCTGCCCCGTTCCGTGCTGCTGGCCCTGTGGCTGGGCGCCGGCCAGGGCGTCGGACCCGCTCGCGCCGTGCGGCTGCACGCCGTCCAGGGCGACGACGAACCGCACGACGTCGTCGAGGGCGACGGGGCCCCGACGAGGCTCGAGGACGCGATCGACGAGTGGACCCTTGGCCCGGTCGAGGTCACGGCGCTCGTCCTCGCCCCCGGCGACGCAGGCGCGGCGCCGGCCGCCGTGAGCGCGGCGGCGATCGAGGCGGGCGAGTGCCTGCTGATCCGCACGACGACGCGATCCGTGGCGGCCGTCCCGCACGTCGAGCAGTTCGGGTCGGCGCTCGAACCGGGTCACCTGGTGACGTGGCGCGTCACGGACGTCCCCGACTGGCGCGTCGCCGCGCACGGCCGCAACGGATCGATCCAGGACGCCGACCGTGACCTGCGCCAGGGGCTCATCACCGTGACCGAGGCGCTCATGCGCCTCGACGTCGCCCGCTGGCAGCCCGACGACGCCGACCTGGTGGCCGCGCTTCGCGACGGCGCCCTGCCGACCTGGCGGCTGCCCGACGCCCTGGACGGCCGACGGGCGCGCGTGCTGGCCAGTGCCGCGCGGCTGCGCGCGATCGTCGCGCTCGCGACCCGCGACGACGGCGGTGCGGTGAGCCTGTGGCAGGCCGACCAGCGGTCGGCCGCCCTGCGCGACGTGGACCGGATGTCCCGGCGCGCGATGGCGGCGGCGACGACGTTCCCCGGGGCGTAGCCCGGCGGTGGTGCGTCAGGCCGTCGCGGCCCGGTAGACGTCGAGCGTGCGCGCGGCGATCGCGTCCCACGAGAAGTGGTCCTCGGCACGGCGACGCGCGGCCTGACCCCACACCTTCGCGCGCGCCGGGTCGCTGACGGCCTCGACGAGCGTCGACGCCAGGTCGGCCACGAACCGGTCGGGGTCGAGCGGCGTCCCCGTGCCGTCCTGCACCTGCTCGATCGGCACGAGCCAGCCGGTGACCCCGTCGTCGACGACCTCGGGGATCCCGCCGGTCGCCGTCCCCACGACAGGGAGCCCGACGGCCATGGCCTCGAGGTTCACGATGCCGAGGGGCTCGTAGATCGAGGGGCACGCGAAGACCGTGGCCGCCGACAGGACGGCGACGAGCTCCGGGCGGGGCAGCATCTTCTCGATCCACACGACGCCCGACCGCTTGGCCCGGAGCTCGTCGACCAGGCCCGTGACCTCGGCGAGGATCCCCGGGGTGTCCGGCGCGCCCGCGCACAGCACGAGCTGCACCTCGGGCGGCAGGTGCTCGGCGGCGCGCAGGAAGTAGGGCAGGCCCTTCTGACGGGTGATCCGCCCGACGAAGACGACGGCCGGCCGGTCCGGGTCGATGCCGAGGGCGCGCACGGTCGCGTCGGCGTGCGCGAGGTCCGCCTCGCTCGTCGGACGCCGCCAGCCGTCGAGGTCGATGCCGTTGTGGACCACCTTGACGCGGTCAGGGTCGACCGACGGGTAGGAGCGCAGGATGTCCTGGCGCATGCCCCCGCTCACGGCGATGACCGCCGCGGCAGCCTCGTACGCGGATCGCTCGACCCACGACGACAGCGCGTATCCCCCGCCGAGCTGCTCGGCCTTCCACGGGCGCAGCGGCTCGAGGCTGTGCGCCGTGATGACGTGCGGGAGGTCGTTCAGCAGCGCGGCCACGTGGCCCGCGAAGTTGGCGTACCAGGTGTGGGAGTGCACGAGGTCGCTCGCGACGCCGTCGTCGCCCACGCGGCCGACCGCGTCGGCCATCTCGAGGTCGACGCCCAGCGTCTGCAGCGCGGCGTTCGCGCCCCGGAGCTCGGTCGGTACGCCGTAGCCGAGCACGGACGGCTCGTCGCGGGGGCCGTCGAAGCAGTGCACGCGGACGTCGATGGTGCGTCTCAGGACAGCCGTCAGGCCCGCCACGTGCACGCCCGCGCCGCCGTAGATGTGCGGCGGGTACTCACGGGTCAGCAGGTCGACTCGCACCGGAACCTCCAGGTCCACGCCGGCCCCTTCGGCCGGTCACCCGCGACACGCTAGCGTGCCGACGGTCACACATCTCGCCTCGGCGGGGCTCGGGGCCTAGGGTCGTCGGCATGGCAGCGCCGCGCGTCCTCGCAATCGTCCTTGCAGGTGGAGAGGGCAAGCGGCTCATGCCGTTGACAGCCCATCGGGCCAAGCCCGCAGTTCCCTTCGGCGGCATCTACCGCCTCGTGGACTTCGCGCTGTCGAACGTCATCAACTCGCACTACCTGCACGTCATCGTGCTGACCCAGTACAAGTCCCACAGCCTGGACCGTCACGTGTCCAAGACGTGGCGCATGTCGTCGCTGCTCGGAAACTACGTCGCGGCGGTCCCGGCCCAGCAGCGGGTCGGCAAGCACTGGTACCTCGGCAGCGCCGACGCGATCTACCAGTGCCTGAACATCATCGAGGACGAGCGTCCGGACATCGTCGTCGTCGTCGGCGCCGACCACGTCTACCGCATGGACTTCTCCCAGATGGTCGACGCCCACATCGCCTCCGGTGCGGAGTTCACGGTGGCCGCGATCCGTCAGCCCATCGAGGAGGCCGACCAGTTCGGCGTCATCGAGGTCGACCCGACGGACCCGACCCGCATCGCCGCGTTCCGCGAGAAGCCGACCAACCCCGTCGGCCTGGCGGACTCGCCCGGCGAGATCCTCGCGTCGATGGGCAACTACGTCGCGAACGCCGACGCGCTCGTGGCGGCCGTGACGGCCGACGCGGAGAACGCCACGTCCCGGCACGACATGGGCGGCGACATCGCGCCGTACTTCGTCGAGCGCGGCACGGCCGGCGTCTACGACTTCCTGCGCAACGACGTTCCCGGCTCGACGCCGCGCGACCGCGACTACTGGCGGGACGTGGGGACGCTGGACGCCTACTTCGAGGCGAACACCGACCTCATCTCGATCGAGCCCGTGTTCAACCTCTACAACGACGAGTGGCCGCTGTTCACGGGCTACACCGGGCTGCCGCCGGCCAAGTTCGTGCACGCCGGGGCGGGCCGCCTCGGGCACGCCGCGGACTCGATCGTCTCCCCCGGTGTCGTCGTGTCCGGTGCGACCGTGACCGGCTCGGTGCTGTCGCCCGGCGTGCGCCTGCACTCGTGGGCACAGGTCACCGACTCGGTGCTCATGGACGACGTGCACATCGCGCGGTACGCGCAGGTGCACCGCGCGATCATCGACAAGAACGTGGTCGTCCCCGAGCGTGCGCGCATCGGGCTCGATCGCGAGCACGACCTCGCGCGCGGGTTCACCATCAGCGACTCGGGCATCACGGTGGTCCCGAAGGGCGCGATCATCTCCGACTGAGCCCAGCGGTGGTGCGACGAGCGTCCGTCGCGGATGGTGGGGTCATGACCGACGTCGTGATCTTCGGCGGCCACGGCAAGGTGGCGCTCCTGCTCGAACCGTTGCTCGCTGCCCGCGGCGACGCGGTCCGAGCGGTGATCCGCAACCCCGACCACGCCGACGACGTCCAGGCTGCCGGCGCCGAACCCGTCGTCGCCGACGTCGAGCGGCTCGACACCGCAGCGCTCGCGGACCTGTTGCGCGGCGCGGGGGCCGTCGTGTGGTCGGCCGGTGCGGGCGGGGGAAGCAGCGAGCGGACGTACGCCGTGGACCGCGACGCAGCGATCCGCGCGATCGACGCAGCCACCCAGGCGGGCGTCGACCGCTTCGTGATGGTCTCCTACCTCGGCGCAGGACCGGACCACGGGGTGCCGGCCGAGAGCTCGTTCTTCGCGTACGCCGAGGCCAAGGCAGCCGCCGACGCCCACCTCCGTGGCTCGTCGCTCGCGTGGACGATCGTCGCGCCCGGCACCCTCACGCTCGGCCCCGCCACCGGCGCGATCGACGTCCGCTCCACGGGCTCCGGCTCCGTACCCCGTGCGGACGTCGCGGCGGTCGTCGCCGCGGTGCTCGCCCGTCCGCAGACCGCGGGCCGGACGGTCGGCTTCATCTCCGGCGGCACCCCGATCGACACCGCCCTGTCCTGACGCGACGGCCCAGCGACCTCGGTGGCCGCGCGCGGCTGGCGCCCAGCGCGCCCACGGGTGATCGGCGGCCGCGTGCGTGCGAGTGCGCCGATGGGTGTGCGACACGCCGCACCGCGCCCAGCGTGTCGCACACCCATGCGCACGCCCACTCGCACACCCACTCGCGCGCCGACCCGCACGCCCAGCACGCGATCCCCGGGCACTGGCGCGTGCTGCCGTCCGGAGTGGGTAACCTGCGCGACGTGAACCAGCCCACGCCGCGACTGCTCGTCATGGATGTCGACTCGACGCTCATCACCGCGGAGGTCATCGAGCTGCTCGCCGAGCACGCCGGCTCGCGCGAGCTCGTCGCCGAGATCACCGAACGGGCGATGCGCGGCGAGCTGGACTTCGCGGCGTCGCTGCACGAGCGGGTCGCCACGCTGGCCGGCCTGCCGACCAGCGTGCTCGCGGACGTCCTCGCGGAGGTGGAGCTGACGCCCGGCGCACGCGAGCTCGTGGCCGAGGTTCAGTCGCGCGGCTGGTCCGTCGGGCTCGTCTCGGGCGGCTTCGTCGAGATCGTCGCGCCGCTCGCGGAGTCGCTCGGCATCACGCTGGTGCGGGCGAACCGCCTCGAGGTCGCCGACGGACGCCTCACCGGCCGGGTCACGGGCGCCGTCATCGACCGCGCCGCGAAGGCCGAGGCGCTGCGCGAGTACGCGGCCAGCGTGGGCGCGGAGCTCGAGGACGCCGTGGCGATCGGCGACGGCGCGAACGACCTCGACATGCTCGCCGCCGCGGGCTTCGGGATCGCGTTCAACGCGAAGCCCCTGGTCGCCGCCCAGGCCGACGCCGTCGTGAACGACCGGCTCGATGCCGTGCTCGCGCTGGAGCCGTTCACCCGCTGAGCACCACGACAGGCTGAGGCCACGACAGGCTGAGGCCCACGACAGGCTGACGCTCAAGACAGGGTGTGCAACCCCGTCAGCACGGCCTCCCCCGCAGCCCACTGCTCCCACGGCGCGTCGGACTCGAGCACCGACCAGCTCGCCGTCGGCACGCCCACCTGCACGCGCAGGTAGGCGACCTCGTCGGAGCCGGGTCCGGCCAGCAGCTCGGCGACGTGCGACATCGTCGGCTCGTGCCCGACGACGAGCAGCGTCCGCACGTCGTCGGGCACGGTCCTCGACAGCGCGATGATCGACGACGCGCCCGCCTCGTACACCTCGGAGCGGAACTCGACGCGCGGCTCGACGGCCAGCCCGGACCGCACGAGCTCCCAGGTCTGGCGCGTACGCAGCGCCGACGAGCACAGCACGAGGTCCGGCTCGACGCCGGCCTCGGCCATGGCGACGCCGACCTTCCTGCACTGCTTGCGCCCGGCCAGGGCGAGCGCCCGCTCGTGGTCGTCGATGCCCAGCGGGTGCTCGGCCTTGGCGTGGCGCAGCAGCACCAGGCGACGGGTCGGCGCGGTGGTCACCGACTCAGAGTCTCATCACAGACCCATGGCGTGCACGCCGCCGTCGACGTGCACGATCTCGGCGGTGGTCGCCGGGAACCAGTCGGACAGCAGCGCAGCGACGGCGCGGGCGGTGGGCTCGGGGTCGCTGACGTCCCAGCCGAGCGGGGCGCGCTCGGGCCAGCCGCCCTCCATCGTCTCGAAACCGGGGATCGACTTGGCCGCCGTGGTGCGGATGGGGCCGGCCGAGACGAGGTTGACCCGCACGCCCGACGGACCCAGGTCGCGCGCGAGGTAGCGCGCGGTGGACTCGAACGCAGCCTTGGCCACGCCCATCCAGTCGTAGACCGGCCAGGCGAACGACGCGTCGAACGTGAGGCCGACGATCGATGCGCCGCGAGCGAGCAGCGGCTGCGCGGCGACCGAGAGCGACTTGAGCGAGAACGCCGAGACCTGCAGCGCGGTGGCGACGTCGGGCCACTCGCCCGCGAGGAAGTTGCCGCCCATGACGGACTGCGGGGCGAAGCCGATCGAGTGCACGACGCCGTCGAGCGAGTCGAAGCCGACCTCGCGCAGGCGGTCCGCGAGCGCGGCGAGGTCCTCGTCCGACGTGACGTCGAGCTGCACGACCTCGGCGGGCGCGGGCAGCCGGCGGGCGATCGCCTGCGTGAGGCGGAACTGGCGGCCGAACGAGGTCAGCACGACCGTCGCGCCCTCCTGCTGCGCCAGACGTGCGACGTGGAACGCGATCGAGCCGTCGGTGAGCACACCGGTGACGAGGAGCTTCTTGCCTTCGAGCAGACCCATGACGGTCTCCGTTCTTGGTGGTACGAGGTACGGATGTGTGAGTGTCAGTGGCCCATGCCGAGGCCGCCGTCGACCGGGACGACCGCGCCGGAGATGTAGGCGGCACCCGGCGAGGCGAGGAACTCGACGGCAGCCGCGACCTCGTCGGGCTGCGCGAACCGGCCGGCGGGGATGGAGGCGACGTAGCCCTGGCGAGTGGCCTCGGGAAGGGCGCGCGTCATGTCCGTGTCGATGAACCCGGGGGCGACGACGTTCGCGGTGATGCCGCGGCCGCCGAGCTCGCGCGTGATGGAGCGCGCGACGCCGACGAGGGCCGCCTTGGACGCCGAGTAGTTGACCTGTCCCGGCGAGCCGTACAGGCCGACGACGGACGAGATGAACACGATGCGACCGCGGCGCAGGCGGATCATGCCCTTGCTGGCGCGACGTGCGCAGCGGAAGGCGCCCTTGAGGTTGACGTCGAGGACGTCGTCGAACTCCTCGTCGGTCATCCGCATGAGCAGCTGGTCGCGCGTGATCCCGGCGTTCGCGACGAGGACCTCGACGGGGCCGTGCGCGGCCTCGATCTCGGCGAACGCGGCGTCGATCGACGCGCTGTCGCGCATGTCACCCTTCACGCCCAGCACGCCCTCGGGCAGGTCCCCGGAGCGGTAGATGGTGGCGACCTTGTCGCCGGCGGCGACGAAGCGCTCGGCGATCGCGCGGCCGATCCCGCGGTTCGCGCCGGTGATCAGGACGCTGCGGGCTGTGTTGTCGGAAGTCTCAGGCACGGGATACGACGTTATCCGAGCGGACACGCATGGTGTGGGACGGTTCGGGCACACGTTCGCGGCGCCGCGTTGTGGGACAGCCACAACAGTGCGGCGGAACTAGAATCAGGTGGTGAGCGCGCGCAAGCAGGACGAACCGGAGATCCCCCGGATCACATCTGCGCCCGAACCGCTGGCCGAGGACGTCGCGCGGCGCCAGAAGCGGTACCTCATCCAGATGGGGATCCGCGTGCTGTGCTTCGCCCTCGCCGTGATCACGTGGCACCACATCCCGCTCTGGCTCTCGATCGTCTTCATCATCGCCGCCGTGGTGCTGCCGTACGCCGCCGTGATCCTGGCGAACGCCGGCCGCGAGCGCGCCGACGCCTCGGAGACGTTCATCGATCCCCGGCAGATCGGCCCCGGCGCCAACCACGGCGGCGGCATCGGCGGTCCCCGATGAGCCTCTTCGCGCCGGACCCCGTCGACGAGCTCCAGTGCTCCGCCAAGGGCTGCCGCGCCGATGCGACCTGGGGACTGCTGTGGAACAACCCCAAGCTGCACACGCCCGAGCGTCGCAAGGTGTGGCTCGCGTGCGACGAGCACCGTGAGCACCTCACGCAGTTCCTGCAGGCCCGAGGCTTCCTGCAGTCCGTCGTGCCGGCGGACACGCTCGAGGGCGCCGCGACGTGAGACCCGCCGTCAGTCGCGCGATCGGGCTGTGCCTGCTCGCCGTGTCGCTCGCGACCGCGTGCGTGTTCCTCGGGCGGTGGCAGTGGCACCGGCACGAGTGGCGTGACGCGCAGATCGCGATCGTCAAGGAGAACTTCGGCGCCGATCCGGTGCCGTTGTCCTCGGTCCTGTCGCCGGACCAGTCGCTGCCGGCCGACGAGGTGTGGCGCCCGGTGCTCGTGACCGGGCACTACGAGCCCGCTGCGACGGTCGAGCTCCGCAACCGGCCCGCCGACGGCATCCCGGCGTACCACGTGCTCGTCCCGTTCGTCGTCGAGGACTCCTCGGCCGGTACCGCCGCGAGCCCGACCGACGCCGGCACCGTGCTGGTCGTCGACCGCGGCTGGGTCCCGACGGGCGAGGACGCTGACGCCGACGTCACCGCACCCGCGCCGCCGACCGGGACCGTGACCGTCACCGCGCGGCTGCGCGCGTCCGAGCCCGACTCGGCGCGGCACGCCCCCGCAGGTCAGGTCCAGGCGATCGCCGTCGACGAGGTCCTCGACGTCGCCGGCATCGACTCGCCGTCCTGGCAGGTGTACGGCGGGCTGGTCTCCGAGAGCCCGGCAGTCGCCGAGCAGCCCGGCACGCTGCCGGAGCCGAGCATCGACCCGGGCTCGCACCTGTCGTACGCGTTCCAGTGGTGGGTGTTCGCGCTCGGATCGCTCGTCGGCTTCGGCTGGCTCGCTCGTCGCGAGATCCTCGAGGCCGACGACGAACCGGTCGCGCCGGTCGACCCCGACCCGTGGGCGCCGCGCGCGCCCCGCGCACCGCGCCCGGAACGCGTGCACACCTCCGGCCGCCGCGACGGGCGCGCGGAGGCCGAGGAGGACGCACTCGTCGACGCGCAGCTCGCGGAGCCCGACGCGAGCCGGACCTGATCGACCTCAGGCCAGCGTGATGAGGTCCAGGTAGTCGTTGCCCCACAGGTCCTCGTCGCCGTCGGGCAGCAGCAGCACGCGCTCGGGATTGAGCGCCTGCACCGCGCCCTCGTCGTGCGAGACCAGCACGACGGCGCCGGTGTAGCCGCGCAGCGCCGCGAGGATCTCCTCGCGCGAGGCGGGGTCGAGGTTGTTCGTCGGCTCGTCGAGCAGCAGGACGTTGGCCGACGACACGACGAGCGCCGCGAGCGCGAGACGCGTCTTCTCGCCACCGGACAGCACGCGCGCGGGCTTGTCGGCGTCGTCGCCCGAGAACAGGAACGAGCCGAGCACCGAACGCACCTGGGTGTCCGTGAGGTCGGGGGCCGCGCTGCGCAGGTTCTCGACGACCGTCCGCGTCAGGTCGAGCGTCTCGTGCTCCTGCGCGTAGTACCCGAGCTTGAGGCCGTGCCCCGGGTTGACCGTTCCCGTGTCGGACTTGTCGATCCCACCGAGGATGCGCAGCAGCGTGGTCTTCCCGGCGCCGTTCAGGCCCAGCACGACGACGCGCGATCCGCGGTCGATCGCCAGGTCGACGTCCGTGAAGACCTCCTGCGAGCCGTAGGACTTCGACAGCCCGGTCGCCGTGAGCGGCGTGCGGCCGCACGGCGCCGGGTCCGGGAACCGCAGGCGCGCGACCTTGTCGGACACGCGCGCCGCCTCCAGCCCGGACAGCATGCGCTCGGCGCGGCGCGCCATGTTCTGCGCCGCGACGGCCTTCGTGGCCTTGGCCCGCATCTTGTCGGCCTGCGCCAGCAGGGTCGCGGCCTTCTTCTCCGCGTTCGCGCGCTCGCGGCGGCGGCGCTTCTCGTCCGTCTCGCGCTGCTGCAGGTAGGCGTCCCAGCCCAGCGCGTACTGGTCGAGCTGCGAGCGGTTGGCGTCGAGGTGGAACACCTTGTTGACGGTCGCGCGGAGCAGGTCGGCGTCGTGGGAGATCACGATGAAGCCGCCCGGGTACGCCTTGAGGTAGTCGCGCAGCCAGAGGATCGAGTCCGCGTCGAGGTGGTTGGTCGGCTCGTCGAGCAGCAGCGTGTCGACGCCCGAGAAGAGGATGCGCGCGAGCTCGACGCGACGACGCTGACCGCCCGACAGCGTGCCGAGCGTCTGGCCGAGCACGCGGTCGTCGAGGCCGAGGTTCGAGGTGATGATGTGCGCCTCGCTCTCGGCCGCGTAGCCGCCGGCGGCGTCGAAGCGCGCGTTGAGCCGCGAGTACCGGTCCATCGCGGCGTCGCGGACGGAGTCGTCCTCGCTCGCCATCGCCGACTCGGCCTTGCGCAGCGCGCTGACGATCTCGTCGAGGCCGCGGGCCGAGAGCACCCGGTCCATCGCGAGCTGGCCGAGGTCGCCCGAGGCCGGGTCCTGGGGCAGGTAGCCCACGTCGCCCGAGCGCACGATCTGGCCGCCCGTCGGCTGGGTCTCGCCCGCGAGGGTCTTGGTCAGCGTCGTCTTGCCGGCGCCGTTGCGTCCGACGAGGCCGATGCGGTCGCCGGCCGCGATGCGGAACGACGACTCTTCGAGCAGGACGCGTGCGCCGATGCGCAGCTCGACCGCTTGGGCGGTGATCACTTGATGGTTTCCTCCGAGAAGGCGCCGCTGGTCTTGGCCGCGCGCACAAACGTCGCCAAGTCTACTTCGGGCTAGCGTTTCGACCTGCCGCCGGAAATGCGGCACTCACGACCGCGCCAACGACTGCGCCAACGACTCGCACTGCCCGGCTGGAAGCCCGCACGACGCCGTACGACGCCATGCACGAGCACTCACCCACGACCAGGACAGAGGTCCCCATGACCGACATCACCAAGGACTCGACCGCCTCGCTGCCCGCGCCGGCGACAACCCGCAGCTCCGTCGGTACCGACATCGCACTGATCTCGACGTTCGCGGCGTTCATCGCCGTGTGCGCGATCCTCCCCGGGATCCCCACCGGCACCGGGGTGCCGATCACCCTGCAGACGTTCGCCGTGATCCTCTCCGGCCTCGTCCTGGGGTGGCGGCGCGGGGCGCTCGCCGTGCTTCTGTACCTGGCCGTCGGCCTGGCCGGCGTCCCGATCTTCGCGGAGGCGTACGGCGGCCTCGGCGTGCTGAGCAAGCCGTCGGTCGGCTACCTGCTCGCCTTCCCGTTCGGCGCCGCGCTGGCCGGGCTGCTCGCATCGCCCGCCGCGCGGTCCGTCGGCTACGCGCGCTGGACGGTGCTGTTCTCGGCCGGGGTCTTCGGCAGCCTCCTGACGATCCACGTCGGTGGCATCATCGGCCTCATGTCCAAGCTCGGGCTCGACTTCGGCACCGCGCTCAAGGCGGACGCGATCTACCTCCCGGGCGACATCGTGAAGAACGCGGCCGCGGCGGGCATCGCCTACACGCTGTTCCGCTCGTACCCCGACCTGCTGCGCAACCGCCGCTGAGCATGATCGAGCTCGACGACGTCCTGGTCACCGCGTACGCCCCCGACCCCGAGGGCGGCGCGGACCAGGTCGTTCGTCTGCTCGGCCCCGTCTCGCTCACGCTCACCGAGCGCCGGATCGCCATCATCGGCGCGAACGGCTCGGGCAAGTCCACGCTCGCGCGGCTGCTCAACGGGCTCGTCCTGCCCGCGTCCGGCACGGTTCGCGTCGACGGGCTGGACACGGCGTCCGACGGCCGGGCCGTGCGCCGTCGGGTCGGGTTCGTGTTCACCAACCCCGACGCACAGATCGTCATGCCGACCCCGCTCGAGGACGTCGCGCTCTCGTTGCGCCGCTCAGAGCTGTCGGCCGAGCAGCGCGACGCCGCCGCCCGGCAGGCCCTTGAGCGGTTCGGCCTCGGCGACCGCGCGGAGGTCCCGGCGCACGCGTTGTCCGGCGGCCAGCGTCAGCTCCTGGCGCTGGCCTCGGTGCTCGCCGTCGAGCCGGACGTGCTGGTGTGCGACGAGCCGACCACGCTGCTCGACCTGCGCTGGCGCTCGGTGGTCGACGACCTTCTCGCGGAGCTGCCGCAGCAGGTCGTCGTCGTGACCCACGACCTCGACGCGGCGGCCCGCGCCGAGAGGGTCATCGTCGTCGACGAAGGCCTGGTCGTGTTCGACGGCGATCCGGCCGCGGCGGTCGCGCACTACCGAGCGCTCATGAGCGCGCGCGTGCGGGCGGGCCGATGAAGCGCGCGTCGAGGAGTGGCGCGCCGAGTGAGTGCGTGCGCACATGAGCGGGCCGCTGCGCCAGCCGTGGGCGGGTCCGCTCGGCCTCTACCACCCGGGCACGAGCCTCCTTCACCGGTGTCCCCCGGGCGCCAAGCTCGTCGGGCTCGGCGTCGCCGGCCTCACGGTCGCGATCGTGCGCGGGCCGGTGTCGGCGATCGTCGCGCTGCTGCTCGCGGCCGTCGTCCACGTCGTCTCGCGGGTGCCGTGGCACAGCACCGCGCGCGGCCTGCGTGGCACGCTCGTCACGCTCGCGCTCGTCGGCGGCTACCAGTGGTGGGTGCGCGGCTGGGCCGTCGCGGTCGAGGTGGTGCTCGACGTCGTCGCCCTCGTCCTGCTCGCGGCGGTCGTGACCGCGACCACGCGCGCCGACACCCTGCTCGAGGTGCTGGCACGCGCGGCCCGTCCGCTGCGGCACGTCGGGCTGTCCCCCGAGACGTTCGCGCTGACCCTGGGGCTGTTCCTGCGCACCATCCCCGTGCTCGTGGAGACCTCGCTCGAGGCGCGCGACGCCGCCCGGGCGCGTGGTCTGGAGCGCAGCCCGCGAGCCGTGCTCGTCCCGTCGGCGGTGCGCATGGTCGCGCACGCCCGCGCGACGGGTGACGCGCTGGCCGCGCGCGGGCTCGCCGACGACTAGGTCGTCACCCAGCACGGGCCACCCCGCGGACGAAGGAATCCCGTTGTCGGACGCCCGGCTCGGTGCAAGAGTCGCGTCCGTGCACATCGCTGACGAGACCGCGGCCGACCACGACGACGTCCGCGAGGTCGTCGGATCCGCTTTCGCCCATGACCGGGCTCGGGTCGTCGGCCTCCTCGACGCGTTGCAGTCGTCGTCGGCGGCACGCCCCGGACTCT
>JBCECL010000035.1:0-35829 GCA_039207135.1 Brevundimonas sp. | reverse complement strand
AGCGGCGGCGAGCTCAGACTCCCGCGGCGGTGAGACGCCCGCGCAGCCGCAGCATCGCGGCCGTGTGCATCTGCGACACGCGCGACTCGGTCACTCCGAGGACGCGGCCGATCTCCGCGAGGGTCATGCCCTCGTAGTAGTACATGACCACGACGATGCGCTCGCGCTCGCCCAGCTGCTCGATCGCCCGCGAGAGCAGGAACGACGTCTCGGCGGCCTCGATGCTGCTCGCCGGGTCCTCGGTGCGGTCGTCACCCAGGGTGTCGCCCAGCGACACGCCGCCGACCCGGTCCTCGCCGCCGCCCAGCAGCTCGTCGAGCGCCGCGACGTTCACGGACGACAGCTGCGTGTAGACGGCGCGGAGGTCCGCGAGGGAGACCTGCATGTGCCGCGCGATCTCGGCCTCGGTGGGTGCACGGTGGAGCTTGGCCTCCAGCTCGGCGCACGCACGGTCCACGGCGCGCGCCTTGGTCCGCACGGAGCGCGGGACCCAGTCCATCGCGCGCAGCTCGTCGATGATCGCCCCACGGATGCGCGAGCTCGCGTACGACTCGAACTTCACGGAGCGGTCCGTCTCGTACTTCTCGATCGCGTCGATCAGCCCGAACATCCCGTACGAGACGAGGTCCGCGTGCTCGACCGTGCTCGGCAGGCGCATGCCGACGCGGCCGGCGACGGCGGCAACGAGCGGCGCGTAGTGCAGGATCAGGCTCTGCCGCGAGCTCGCACACTTGTCGCGCTTGAACGCCACCCACAGGAGCGCGACCGCGGCGCTGACCTCGTCGGCGATCGGGTTGCGCTGCGTCGGGATCTCGGGAGCGATCGCGACGACCTCGATCTCGAGGTGGTCGTCGACGTCCCCCTCGTGCCGCGGCTGGGGCACGACTCCGGTCGGCGCGGCATCGGGACCCACGTGCGCGAGCCACGCGGCTGCGGCATCCACCTCGGTCAACGTCGTCATCATCGGCTCCGTGTGTGTGCTCAGGCGCGGGGGTGGGCGAGGGAGTAGGCGGAGCGAAGACGCTCCGCCGAGACGTGGGTGTAACGCTGGGTCGTCGAGAGGCTGGCGTGGCCGAGCAGCTCCTGCACGCTGCGCAGGTCCGAGCCGCCCTCGAGGAGGTGCGTGGCCGCGCTGTGGCGCAGACCGTGGGGGGCGAGGTCCTCGACGCCGGCCGCGGTGCTGGCGCCGTGCACGACGTCGCGCACCTGACGCGGGTCGATCCGACCACCGCGCACGCCGAGGAACAGGGCGTCGGGCGAGTCGGCCTGGGCGAGTGCGGGACGGCCCGCGTCGAGCCAGCGCAGCAGCGCCGTGCGGGCGGGCGAGCCGAACGGGACGACGCGCTCCTTCGAACCCTTGCCCAGCACGCGCACGGTGCGCTCGGCGAGGTCGACGTCGCGCAGGTCGGTGGCGCACAGCTCGCCGACACGAACTCCCGTGGCGTACAGCAGCTCGAGCATCGCCCAGTCGCGCAGCTCGACGGCACCGCCGTCCGCCGCGCGGTCCCGAGCGGCGTCGATCATCTCGGCGGCGGCGGTCGACTTCAGGACCGTCGGCAGCGACGCGTCGACGCGCGGGGTCGCGAGCCGGAGCGAAGGATCGCCGGCGATCCGGCCGGTGCGGTCCGCCCAGCCGAAGAACGTGCGCGCCGCGGCTCCGCGGCGGGCCAGGGTCGCCCGGCTACGTCGGGCGGCCGCCTGCGATGCGAGCCAGGCGCGCAGCGTCCGCAGGTCGATGTCGTCGAGGGTGGTCGCGCCGTGGCGAACCGCGAACTTCAGGAGGGCGTCGACGTCGCCGCGGTACGCCCGGTCGGTGTGGGCCGACAGGCCTCGCTGGGCGCTGACGTACGCCGAGAAGTCATCAAGAAGAGACGCCCGGCTGGGCGCCTCCTCGATGATCTTCGTCACGGCCACGGGGCTACCGTGACCCGAAACACACACTCAGGACAAGCACAGAATTCACCTGCCCGGGCTAATGGCAGCCGAATGTCCCCGGTATGTCCGATTGTTTGCCGGTGATTTGGCTCACAGTCCGTTTTTTTCACCCGCTCGGGCGTCAACTTCGCAGGACCTTAGGACCAAAGACATCCACCACGGTGGCACATTCGGCCATTCGGGCGACGGCGACACGCCGATGCGACGAATCTGCATAGATCGGGCCACACGCCGCGAAACGCCGGGCCGAATCCTTCACGATCGCGCCGCCGGGCCCCTCCCTGAGCCGGCGCTCGCCGACAGCCGCCACCCCGCACCGGCCCGCGCGGCATGGCCCCGCAGCTCGAGCAGGCCGAGTGCGGCCTCCGCCTCGTGCGCGGTGACACCGGCCCTGGCCGCGACGGCAGCGACGTCGACGCCCACGCGCCGCGGAAGCGCGTCGAGGACGCGAGCGGTCTCCGGGTCGAGCTCGTCGCCGCTCCGGGCGTCGGTCACGGGCTCGTCGGCGAGGTCGCGACCGACCAGACCCGCGAGGTCCATCACCTCGGCCGCATCGGTCACGCACACGGCCGAGCCGTCGCGCAGGAGCCGGTGGCACCCGGCCGACGCGACCGACGTGACGGGTCCCGGCACGGCGCCCACGGGTCGCAGGAGGCGCGCTGCGTGGTGCGCGGTGCTCATCGCTCCCGAGCGCCACGCGGCCTCGACGACGACGGTCGCGCTCGCCGCGGCGGCGATGAGGCGGTTGCGCTGCAGGAACCGGCTCTTGGTCGGCGTCCGGCCCGGCGGGACCTCCGCGAGCAGAGCTCCGCCCTCGCCGACGACGGCCTCGAACATCCGCGCGTTGCCCGCTGGATACGCGCGGTCGACCCCGCCCGCGAGCACCACGACCGTGCGCCCACCGCGGCCCAGCGCGCCGCGGTGGGCGGCCGCGTCGATGCCGTACGCACCGCCCGAGACCACGCACGCGCCGGCGTCGACCACGCCCGCGGCCAGCTCGAGCGCGACCCGTTCGCCGTACGAGGTCGATGCGCGCGCGCCCACGAGCGCCACAGCCCGGTTCAGCCCGACGTCCAGATCGGCCGCTCCGCGAACCCAGATCCCGAACGGCGCAGCCAGACCCAGGCCGTCCAGACCGCCGGGCCACGCCTCGTCCTGCGGCACCACGAACACGCCGCCGAGCTCCGCGAGCGCCCCGAGGTCGGCGTCGACGTCGAGGTCGGCGAACCGCGCGGCCCATCGCTGCACCGAGCGTTCGAGCCGCGGATCGTGGGCTCTCGAGCTCCCGTCCGCGTCAGGCCCGGGGCCGACGACCCGCGCCCACGCCTCGTGCAGACCGCTGCGCGCCGCGACTCCCACGAGCGCCAGCGCGTCGACCGGCCCGAGCGAGCCGACGAGCGCACCCGCGACCAGGTCGCCCGGCTCGGCGAGCGCCGACCACGCCGCGCG
This sequence comes from Brevundimonas sp., assembly GCA_039207135.1. Taxonomy (GTDB): domain Bacteria; phylum Actinomycetota; class Actinomycetes; order Actinomycetales; family Cellulomonadaceae; genus Cellulomonas. The sequence goes on along the minus strand of JBCECL010000035.1, from coordinate 32,445 downwards.
CGCTCGCCGCTCGTCGACCCGCTCGCCCTCCCACCACTGCGGCGCGCTCACGCCCCGTGCCCCCGGGTCCGCAGGAGCAGCGCGCGTCCGACGTCCGCCCTGCTGGGTGCGGCCCGACCGGCGAGATCCGCGAGCGTCCACGCGACGCGCAGCACCCGATCCACGCCCCGCATGCTCAAGGTGCCCCGATCGAGCGCGCGGTCCAGCTCGGACACGAGCGCGGCGTCCGGGCCGAGCCGCTCCCTCAGCCAGCCACCAGGCACCTCGCCCCCGGTCCGCCACGGGGTCCCACGCAGTCGCGTCGCTGCCGACTCGCGCGCCGCCGCGACTCGCGCGGCGACCGCGGCGGTCGACTCACCGTCCGCTCCCCCGGCGCGCGAAGGCTGGAGCTCGACCTGCAGGTCGACGCGGTCGAGCAACGGCCCGGACAGCTTGCCGAAGTAGCGTCGCCGCTGCTCGCTGCGGCACGTGCAGTCCAGACCCTTGCCGACGGCACGGCCGCACGGGCACGGGTTCGCGGCGAGCACGAGCTGGAACCTGGCGGGGTACCGCGCGGCGCCCTGGGCGCGGTGCAGCACGAGCTCGCCGTGCTCGAGCGGCTGGCGCAGCGTCTGCAGCACAGCCGTCGAGAACTCGGGCGCCTCGTCGAGAAACAGGACTCCCCGGTGCGCTCGCGAGGCCGCTCCGGGCCGCGGCGTGCCGGACCCGCCGCCGACGACGCTCGCGGGCGTCGCCGTGTGGTGCGGGTCCTCGAACGGCGGCCGGTGCAGCAGGCCGCCGCCCGGGTCGAACGTGCCGGCGACGGAGTGCACCGCGGTGACCTCGACCGCGTCGGCCTCGGCGAGGTCGGGGAGCAGCCCGGGCAGCCGCGCAGCGAGCATCGTCTTGCCGGTCCCCGGCGGTCCGACCATCAGCAGGTGGTGCGACCCGGCGGCCGCGACCTCGAGGCACTCGCGCGCCTCGGGCTGGCCCACGACGTCGGCGAGGTCGAGTCTGTGCGTCACGGGCGGCGCCGGCGCGGTGTCGGCCGCGACGGCCGCGAGCTCCGGCACCTCGACGTCGGCGCCGTACCGCGCGGCGACCTCCGCCAACGAACCCACGCCGGTCACGAGAGCACCAGGTACGAGGGCCGCCTCGGCGGCGTTCGCATGCGGGACGACGACGCGGCGGTGCCCGGCGGCCACGGCCGCAGCCACCGCCGGGAGCACGCCTCGCACGGGACGCAGGCGACCGTCGAGGCCGAGCTCGCCGAGATGGACCACGCCGGCCGCGCGAGACACGTCGAGCAGCTCTGCTCCCGCCAGGGTGGCGACCGCGATCGCGAGGTCGAACGACGACCCCGACTTGGCGAGCGTCGCCGGCGAGAGGTTGACCGTGACCCTCCGGTTCGGCCACGCCAGCCCGGACGAGGTCACCGCGGCGCGGACGCGATCACGCGCCTCGGCGAGCGACGCGTCGGGCAGGCCGACGAGCGTGAAGGCCGGCAGGGACGCGGCCAGGTGGGCCTCCACCTCGACCACGTGGCCCGTCAGCCCGACGAGCGCGACGGCCAGGGTTCGTCCGAGCACCACTCAGACCACCCCCACGAGGTGCTCGACGACCGCCGAGCCGCGACGCGGCAGCACGATCGCGATCACGTCGACCCGCACGGACGCGACGCGGACGTCGTGCGCGTCGAGCCACGCGGCTGCCAGCCGCCGCACGCGGGCGAGCTTGAGCCGGGTCACCGCCTCCGCGGGGTGGCCGTACGTGCTCGTCCGCCGGGTCTTGACCTCGACGACGACGAGCTCGTCGCCGTCGAGGCCGACGAGGTCGATCTCACCGTCCCGGCACCGCCAGTTGCGGTCGAGCACGCGCCAGCCCGCCTGCTGCACGTGCCGCGCGGCGAGGTCCTCGCCGTACCGTCCGACTGCATCCTTGGCTCGCATGCGACGAGCGTGCCGCGCGCACGCTGCCCTCCAGGGGCACGGCAAGGAGATCGGTGGACGGAAGCACCATCCACAGCGCCTGAGGTCGCGTCAGCGCGGGAAGCCCGCGCCGCCCCCGAGGTCGAGCTCGGCCTTGGCGAGCTCTTCGACGTTGACGTCCTTGAACGTCACGACCCGCACGGACTTCACGAACCGCGCGGAGCGGTACACGTCCCACACCCAGGCGTCCGCGAGCGTGAGCTCGAAGTACACCTCGCCCGCGGCGGACCGGACCTGCAGGTCCACCTGGTTGGCGAGGTAGAACCGCCGCTCGGTCTCCACCACGTACGAGAAGAGGCCGACGACGTCGCGGTACTCGCGGTAGAGCGCGAGCTCCATGTCGGTCTCGTAGTTCTCCAGGTCCTCGGCACTCACGCGCTCATCATCCCCCACCCTCGACCGAACCGGTGACGCCCTGCTGCACGCCCGGCAACCGCCACGAGCGCCGGTGCAGCTCGCTCGGCCCGTGCAGGGCGAGCGCCGCGAGGTGCTCGGGCGACGCGTAGCCCTTGTTCTCCTCCCAGCGGTAGGAGGGGTGCTCGGGCGCGAGCGCCGTCATCATCGAGTCGCGCTCGCACTTGGCGAGCACGCTCGCAGCCGCCACGCTCGCGCACGTCCTGTCCGCCTTGACGCGCAGGTGCACGCGCGGACCGGCGAGCACGTCCTCGGCGTCGTCGAACAAGGTGCCCTGGGCCGGCGTGCTGAGCCAGTCGTGCGACCCGTCGAGCAGCACGGCGTCGACAGGCCCGACGAGCGCCGCGACGACCGTCAACGCGCGCGTCCCAGCGAGGCGCAGGGCCGCGATGATCCCGATCTCGTCGATCTCCGCGGCGCTCGCGTGACCGACCGCGCGCGCCACGCCCCATCGGCCGAGCGACGGGAGCAGCGCGGTGCGCGCGAGCGGCGTGAGCAGCTTGGAGTCCGCGACGCCGCGCGGGGCGGAGCGCGTCGTGGCGTCGACGACGACGACGCCCACGCTCACGGGACCCGCGAGCGAACCGCGCCCCACCTCGTCCATCCCGGCCACGAGCCGCGCGCCCTCACGCAGCAGGACGCGCTCGTGCCTCAGGTGCGGTCCGGGGCGCGTCGTGCGGGTCCGCACGACGACGGGCGTCGTGCTCACGCTCATGACGGGTCCGGCACGTCCGCAAACGTCGCGCCCGGGTTGTGCAGCACGTTCCAGTGCTCGGCGGGCCACACGATGACGAACGCCTTGCCGACGACGTTGGACAGCGGCACGGATCCCCCACCCGCGTCGCCCTGGTGCCAGCGCGAGTCCGCGGAGTGCTGGCGGTTGTCCCCCATGACCCACATGCTGTTCGGCGGCACGACGATGTCGAACGCGAACTCGCTCGGCTGCGAGCCGGGCGCGAGGTACGGCTCGTCGAGCGCGACGCCGTTGACGGTGACGGGCTTGCCCGCCCCCTCGCACGCGACGTGGTCGCCCGGGAGCCCGATGAGGCGCTTGACGAGGTGCTCGCCCGCGTCGTCCGGGTACAGCCCGACGAACGTCAACGTGTCGCGGACGACGGTCGCGAGCGGGCCACGCTCGGTCGGGGTCGGTTCCGCGAGCCACTTGTTCGGGTCCTTGAACACGACGATGTCGCCGCGCTTGAGGTCGAAGGGCCCCGGGGTCAGCTTGCTCACCAGGATGCGGTCGTTCTCGATCAGCGTGTCGTTCATCGAGCCGCTCGGGATGAAGAACGCCTGCACCAGGAACGTCTTGACGATCAGCGACAGGACGAGCGCGCTGACCAGGATGATGACCGTCTCGCGCAGGAACGAGGCCCCCGCGCTGCGCTGCTTGCCGCGCCGTCCGGGCTCGGCAGCGTGCCGCGGGACGGCGCTCCCGGTCGTCGACGGCACACCGGCCCGGGTCTCAGTTGCGGGCGCGACGTCGTCGGCGGGTTCGATCACCCGCACACTCTCGCACGCTCCGCTGTGCCGCGCGCACCACTCCGACGGACGAGATGCGCGCGCCCGGATACGCCGACGGGCGGCCACCCGCAGGTGGCCGCCCGTCGTCGTCGGAGCGTGATGCGTCGGACCGTCAGGCCTTCTTGGCCGGGACCGAGTCGCGCTTCTCCTTGATCTTGGCCTTCTTGCCGCGGAGCTTGCGCAGGTAGTACAGCTTGGCGCGACGCACGTCACCGCGCGTCACGACCTCGATGGACTCGAGGCTCGGGGAGTGCACGGGGAACGTGCGCTCGACACCGACCTGGAAGCTGACCTTGCGGACCGTGAAGGTCTCGCGGACGCCCTCGCCCTGACGGGCGATGACGACACCCTGGAACGCCTGGATGCGCGAGCGGTTGCCCTCGACGACCTTGACGTTGACCTTGAGCGTGTCGCCGGGACGGAAGTCCGGGATGTCGGAGCGCAGCGACGCTGCGTCGACCTGGTCGAGCGTGTGCATGGTGTTCACTCTCCCGCCCTGCCACAGGTCAGAAGCGTCATCATGGGCAGCCGCCGCCCGCGCGAGCAGGCGAGGAACGGCGTCCCCGTGGTCTGGTTCCGGTGCGTCCGGGTCTTGGTCGAGACCTGTCCCGGGTGGCCGTGATCGTCTCCCCTGTGGCAGAGACGCGGTCGTACGCGCACCAGCGCACAAGTCTGCCACAGCAGCACACCGGGCCGGAAATCGTGGCGGGGCGGACCGTGGGCGACCGCAGCCGTCAGGCGCGCGCGAGCCGGCCGTCCGTCGGAACCCAGCCGAGCCCCGCCAACGTCGCCAGGTCGTGCTTGTCGAGCGTGTCCACGTCGAGGGCCGCGAGCATGTCGGGCCGCCGCTCGGCCGTCCGCGTGAGGGCCTGGTCCCGCCGCCACCTCTCGATGCGCGCGTGGTGCCCCGAGAGCAGGACGTCCGGGATCTCGAGGTCCGACCAGACCGGCGGCTTGGTGTAGACGGGGTACTCGAGGAGCCCGGCCGCGCCGTGGGACTCCTCGACGAGCGACTCCGGGTTGCCGACCACGCCCGGAAGCAGCCGGCCGACGGCCTCGACCACGACGAGCGCCGCGACCTCCCCGCCGTTGAGCACGTAGTCGCCGATCGAGAACTCGGTGACCCGGATCCCCGGCCGCGCCCGGTAGTGCTCGGCGACGCGCGCGTCGATCCCCTCGTACCGTCCGCACGCGACCACGAGGTGCGACTCGGTCGCGAGCGCCTCGGCGGTCCGTTGCGTGAGCGGGGCGCCTGACGGCGTGGGGATCAGCAGGTGAGCGCCCTCGTCGAGGACGTCGTCCAGCGCGGTCCCCCACACGTCGGGCCGCATGACCATCCCGGCGCCACCGCCGAAGGGCGTGTCGTCGACCGTGCGGTGCCGGTCGGTGGTCCAGCCACGCAGGTCGTGCACGCGCAGGTCGAGCAGCCCGGCGTCACGCGCCTTGCCCACGAGCGAGAGCTCGAGCGGCGCGAGGTAGTCCGGGAAGATCGAGACGACGTCGATGCGCACGTCAGTCCTCGCTCGGACCGCGGGTCTCGTCGGACACGACGAGGTTCGCGGCGTCCGACGCGAGCAGTCCGCCCGGCGGGTCCAGCACGACCCGGCCGCCCGGCACGTCCACCACGGGCACGATCGCTCGCACGAACGGGACGAGCGTCCTGGCGCCGTCGGGCTCGCGCAGCACGAGCATGTCGTGCGCGGGCAGGTGCTCGAGGCCGATGATCTCCCCCAGGACGCGACCGTCGACGTGCTCGGCGCGCAGCCCCGCGAGCTCGTGCGGGTACCAGGCGTCCTCGTCGTCGTCCTCGACGGCGTCGGCGACGATCGTCGTGCCGCGCAGCGCCTCGGCCGCAGTGCGGTCTCCAACCTCGGCGAACTGCACGTACCAGCGCCCCTGCTGGATCCGCGTGCCGGCGACCGTCAGCGGTCCCGCGGACGCGGGCTGGGTGGTCAGGACGGAGCCGACAGCCAGCCGCTCCTCGGGCGCATCCGTGCGCAGGTCGAGACCTACCTCACCGCGAAGTCCGTGCGCGCGGCCGACGACCGCGACGATGAGCTCCATGCTGTTCTCTCCCATGACGTGATCGAAGGCCCGGCCCCCAGGCTAGGGGACCGGGCCTTCGACGAAGGGTGGTGCGTTACCGAGGCTGGTCAGCGACGGTCGACGTCGACCACGTCGACCCGCACAGAGCCGTCGGGAGACAGTGCTCCGACGACGGTGCGCAAGGCGCGGGCGGTCCGACCGGCGCGGCCGATGACTCGACCGAGGTCGTCCGGGTGGACCCGGACCTCCAGCAGCTCGCCGCGTCGCAGCGACGAGGAGCTCACGCGGACAGCGTCAGGATGATCGACGATGCCGCGCACCAGGTGCTCGAGCGCCTCGGCGAGCATCAGGCCTGCTCGTCCTCGGTGGCCTCGGCTGCGGGAGCCTCGACCTCGGCCGCGGCGGCCTTCTTCTCGGAAGCCTTCGCCTTGACCTTCTCGGCGTCGGCGGCAGCGGCCTCGACGGCGGCCTTCGGGTCGACCTTGTCGGCCTTGGTGCGGAGGGTGCCCTCCTGGCCCGGCAGGTTCTTGAACTTCTGCCAGTCACCCGTGATCTTGAGGAGGACGGCGACCTGCTCGGTCGGCTGCGCGCCGACGCCGAGCCAGTACTGCGCACGCTCGGAGTCGACCTCGATGAACGAGGGCTCCTCGGTGGGGTGGTACTTGCCGATCTCCTCGATGACGCGACCGTCGCGCTTGGTGCGCGAGTCGGCGACAACGATGCGGTAGTACGGCGCGCGGATCTTGCCCAGGCGCTTGAGGCGAATCTTGGTGGCCACGGTGTGGTCTTCTCCTGAGGTCTGCTGTGGTTGCGCCGCCGCGTGCCCGTGGGGTTGGGCTCGCCGGTGGCGCGAAGGACACGACGAAGGCAGGTAGAGGGGCTGCCGACATCGGGTACAGCCGACCATTGTGCCAGATGGGACCGAGGGCGCCCAACCACGGACGCGTCACACCCGGCTACGGTCGGGCGGTACCACGCAGCACGACGGACCGGGGCGCGCGAAGCACCTCGATGTGCTCGCGAGGGTCGTCGGAGTAGACCACCACGTCGGCGCTCGCGCCCTCCTCGATGCCAGCTGCTCCGAGCCACGCGCGCGTCCGCCAGCTCGCGGCGGCGACGACCTCGCGGGCTGGGATTCCCGCGCGCGACATCTCGATCGCCTCGTCGGCGATCCGTCCGTGGCCGATGGTTCCGCCCGCGTCGGTCCCGACGAGCACCGGCACACCGGCCTCGTGCAGGTTGCGGACGTGCTCGTAGCGCCGCTCCCCCATGGCGCGCATGCGTGCCGCGAAGCGCGGGAACCGCGCGCCCTGGTCGGCGATCGCCGGGAACTGCGCGATCTGGAGCAGGGTCGCCGTGACGGGGATGCCGGCCGCGGCGATGCGGTCGATCTGGTGAGTCGACGCACCGGTGGCGTGCTCGAGGCAGTCGATGCCGGCGTCGAGCAGGTCGTCGAGCGACTCGGTCGCGAACGTGTGCGCCGTGACCCGCGCTCCGGCCGCGTGGGCCGCGTCGATCGCCTCGGCGAGCACCTCGCGCCCCCACAAGGGCGTCAGGTCCGCATCGGCCCCGAGCGACCGGTCGATCCAGTCCGCGACGAGCTTGACCCAGCCGTCGCCGCGCGCAGCCTCCTCGCGGACGGCGTGCGGCAGCTGGGACGGTGACTCCAGCTCGCGGCCGTATTGGCGCAGGTAGCGCTTCGGCAGCGCAAGGTGGTGCCCGCTGCGGATCAGCCGCGGGAGGTCGTCGCGCGCGTGCACCCAGCCGGTGTCCGCCGGCGAGCCAGCGTCGCGGATCAGGAGCACACCCGAGTCGCGGTCCGCGATCGCCTGGGCCTCGGCGACCTCGTCGGGCACCGGGCCGTCGGACGCGAGGCCGATGTGGCAGTGCACGTCGACGAGCCCGGACAGCACGAAGCCCTCGATCGTCGTCGTCGGGCCCGTCGGACGCGTGAACGTCAGCCGGCCGCCGACCACCCAGACCTCGCCCACCTCGCGCTCGTCGTCCAGGACGACGGTGCCCTTGAGGTGCAGTGCGGTCACCGCGGTCAGCGCCCGCCCAGGAACTTGTCGAACCCGGCCGGCAGCTCGAGCGTCGACGGGTCGACGTCCTTCGGCGGCGTGGCACCGAGCCCGAAGGCCGAGCCCGCGGGGGCGGTGGGCTTCGTCGCGATGCCACGCTCCTGCTGGGCGCGCAGCGCCGGGTTGCCCGACTTGCCCTTGCGACGCACCGGAGCCTGCGTGCGGCCACGCGACTTCTTGCCGCCCATGCCCGGCAGGTTGCCCATGCCGGGGGGCATGCCGGGCATGCCGCCGCCCTTGGCCATCTGCTTCATCATCTTCTGCGCGCCGTCGAAGCGCTCGAGCAGCTGGTTGATGTCGGTGGTCGTGGTGCCCGATCCCTTGGCGATGCGTGAGCGGCGCGAGCCGTTGATCATCTTGGGGTTCTGGCGCTCGGCGGGGGTCATCGAGCGGATGATCGCCTCGATGCGGCCCACCTCGCGCTCGTCGAAGTTGTCGATCGCCTCACGCATCTGGCCCATGCCCGGGAGCATCCCGAGCATCTTCTTCATCGAGCCCATCTTCTTGAGCTGGTTCATCTGCTCGAGGAAGTCCTCGAGCGTGAAGTCCTCGCCCGCGGCGAGCTTGCCCGCCATCTTCTCGGTCTGCTCGGCGTCGAAGTTCTTCTCGGCCTGCTCGATGAGGGTCAGGACGTCACCCATGTCGAGGATGCGCGACGCCATGCGGTCGGGGTGGAACACCTCGAAGTCGGTGAGCTTCTCGCCCGTGCTCGCGTAAAGGATCGGGCGGCCGGTCACCGAGGCGACGGACAGGGCCGCGCCACCGCGCGCGTCGCCGTCGAGCTTCGACAGCACCACGCCGGTGAACCCGACGCCGTCGGCGAACGCCTGCGCGGTCAGCACCGCGTCCTGGCCGATCATGGCGTCGATCACGAACAGGATCTCGTCGGGGCTGACAGCGTCGCGGATGTCCGCGGCCTGCTGCATCAGCTCGGCGTCGACGCCGAGGCGGCCGGCGGTGTCGACGATGAGCACGTCGTGCTGACGCTGCTGCGCGGTCGCGAGGCCCGCGCGAGCGACACCCACGGGGTCGGCACCGAGCGGCAGGACATCGTCCGAACCCTGGTTGCCGGGGTGCGGCGCGAACACGGGCACGCCCGCGCGCTCGCCGACCACCTGGAGCTGGGTCACGGCGTTGGGGCGCTGCAGGTCGGCCGCGACGAGCAGCGGCGTGTGCCCGTTCGCCTTGAGGTGCAGCGCGAGCTTGCCCGCGAGCGTCGTCTTGCCGGCACCCTGCAGACCCGCGAGCAGGATGACGGTCGGCGGGGTCTTGGCCAGGTTCAGCGTGCGCGTCTCGCCACCGAGGATCGCGACGAGCTCCTCGTTGACGATCTTGACGATCTGCTGCGCCGGGTTCAGCGCCTGGGACACCTCGACCGACAGCGCGCGCTCGCGCACCGCGCCCGTGAAGGAGCGGACCACGGGGACGGCGACGTCCGCGTCCAGCAGGGCGCGGCGGATCTCACGCACGGTGGCGTCGATGTCCGCCTCGGACAACCGGCCCTTGGTGCGCAGGTTCTTGAACGTCGACGTCAGTCGGTCGGACAGGGTGGCGAACACCTGGCGGTCCTCACGGCTCGATGGATCAGGGACGGTCCAGGGTACCTTCCAGAACACGCTCGGCTCGTGCCACGAGGTCGTCGCACAAGGTGGCCCGCCAGCTGCTCCACGCCGCGGGACCGGCGGCGACCGCGTCGGCCTCGGTCAGCACGCGGAGCACGGCCAGCAGGTCCGCACGGTGGTCGACCGCGACGAGCAGCCGCTCGACCGTCTCCGGGTCGTCCGGGTCCGCGGTCGTCGCGAGCCCGACGAGCGTGAGGTGCTCGCGCACCAGGCGCACCACGTCGGCCGCCATCTCCTCGCCGAACCCCATGCGCAGCACGATCGGCCCGACGAGCCGCGCGCCCTCGACGCTGTGGTCCCCCGCACCCGCGCGCTTGCCGATGTCGTGCAGCAGCGCGGCGACGAGCAGCGTGTCCCCGAGCTCGAGGTCGCGGCGCTCGGCGGCCGCGTTGGCGACCGTCTCGACGAGGTGCCGGTCGACCGTGTGCCGGTGCACGGGCGAGCGCTGCGGGCGGTTGCGGACGCCCGCCCACTCGGGGATCCAGGTGGTGACGACCCCCGCGAGGTCGAGCGCCTCCCAGATCGGCGTCTGCGCGTGCCCGGAGGCGAGCAGCTGGAGCAGGTAGGTGCGGGCGGCCTTGGGCCAGGGGGTCGGCAGGGGCGGCGTCGCGGTGAGGTTGGCCACCGAGACAGGCGACAGGACCAGGCCCGTACGGGCAGCCGTCGCCGCAGCCCGCAGCGCGAGCAGCGGGTCCTCGGCCGGCTTCGCGTCGACGGCCAGCACGATCTCGCCGTCGTGCTCGACCAGGCCCTCCGCGATCGCGCGGAGCCTCGGCGGCGTGCGCCGACCCCGCACGAACACGGGTCCCCGCGCGGGGCGCTGCAGGGCCTGCCGGGCGTTGCGCGCGGTGGTGTCCAGCGCGTAGGAGATCACGCGACCGGCCTCCGCGATCGAGGCGAGCAGGTCGTCGCGGTCGTCGAAGCCGACGAGCGCCGCGACCTCGTCCTGGTCGGCGAGCAGGAGCCGGTTGGTGTGGCGCCGGGTGACGACCTGGACCGTGTCCCGCACGTCCAGCAGGTGCGCGTACGCGCGGTCGACCGCGCCGTGCGGGCGGTCGGTGAGCCACGTCGCGCTCAGCGCGAAGAGCACCACGGCGTCGCGGATCCCGCCGCGGGCCTCCTTGAGCTCGGGCTCGATGAGGTACGCGAGCTCGCCGTGCCGATCGGCCCGCTCCTTGGTCGACGCGAGCAGCTCGGGGAGCCGTCGCCGCGCCGCGGCGCGCCAGTCCTCCAGCAGCGCGGACTGCGCGCGCGAGATCACGACGGCGTCACCCGCGACGGGCTGCAGGTCGAGCAGGCCCACCGCGGCGGGCAGGTCCTTGGAGGCGACCTGCCGGCACTGCGCGAGCGAGCGCACCGAGTGGTCCAGGTCGAGGCCGGCGTCCCAGATGGGGTACCACAGGCGCTGCGCGAGCGCCGCGAGATCCTCGGCGCTGTGGCCGCGCCCCTCGTGCACGAGGAGCAGGTCGAGGTCGCTGACCGGGCTCGCGTCGCCGCGCCCGATGCTCCCGACGGCGCCGAGCGCGACGCCGCTCACGTCGTGACCCTGCGTCGCCTGGTCCCACAGCTCGGCGAGGCGCTGCACGACGAGCGACGACACGGCTGCGCGACGCGCGACACCGTCGGTCTGCGGGCCGGTGAGTCCGGCGGCCAGGTCGAGCCTCTCGACACGCAGGTCCCGCACCCCAACGGAGTGCGGGACCTGCGGCTGCTCATCCCCGACCGCGCCCCCCACGGGCGGCCGTTCGTTCGTCATCCGATCAGAGCGCGTCGTCGCCGTGCTCGCCGGTGCGGACGCGAACCACGTCGTCCACCGGCACGACCCAGACCTTGCCGTCACCGATCTTGCCGGTCTGCGCGGCCTTGACCAGGACGTCCGTCACGCTCGCCACGTCCTCGTCGCTGACCAGCACGTCGATCTTGACCTTCGGCACCAGGTCGACCGTGTACTCGGCACCCCGGTAGACCTCGGTGTGGCCCTTCTGCCGGCCGTAGCCGCTGGCCTCCGAGACCGTCAGGCCGCGGACACCCGCCGCCTCGAGGGCCGACTTCACGTCGTCCAAGCGGTGCGGCTGGATGATCGCCGTCACGAGCTTCGTCATCACTTCACCTCCGTCACGACGCGGGAACCCGCGCCCAGCGTCTCGTACGCGGACTCGGCGTGCACGGCGAGGTCGATACCGCCGACCTCCACCTCCTCCGTCACCCGGATGCCGATGGTCTTCTTCAGGATGATCCCGATCACGAACGTCAGCACGAAGCTGAACACGATCGCGCAGGCGGCGACGATGGCCTGCGTCAGCAGCTGGTCGAAGCCGCCGCCGTAGAACACGCCCTCCTTGGCCCCGTCCGGGAGCCAGGCGCTGTTGCCGTTCGTGGCGAAGAAGCCGATCAGCAGGGTGCCGACGACACCGCCGACCAGGTGGACGCCGACGACGTCGAGCGAGTCGTCGTAGCCGAACTTGTACTTGAGGCCGACCGCGAGGGCGCACAGGACACCGGCGATCGCGCCGACCGCGATGGCGCCGTAGCTGTCGACCGCCGCGGCAGCCGGCGTGATGGCGACCAGGCCCGCGACGACACCGGACGCGGCACCGAGCGAGGTGGCGTGGCCGTCGCGGATCTTCTCCGTGAGGAGCCAGGCGAGCATCGCGACACAGGTGGCCAGCGTCGTGTTGAGCCAGGCGCGACCGGCCGTGCCGTCGGCGGCGAACTCCGAGCCGGCGTTGAAGCCGAACCAGCCGAACCACAGCAGCGCGGCACCGAGCATCACGAACGGCAGGTTGTGGGGCCGCATGGGCTCCTTGCCGAAGCCCTTGCGCAGGCCGAGCAGCAGCGCCAGGACCAGGCCCGCCGTACCGGCGTTGATGTGGACGACCGTTCCACCGGCGAAGTCGATGGGGGTCGAGATCGACTTCGTGATCCCGTTCGCGCTCAGCTTGCCGCCGCCCCAGACCATGTGGGCCAGCGGGACGTACACGAGCGTGACCCAGATGCCACCGAAGATCAGCCACGAGTTGAACTTCATGCGGTCGGCGACCGCACCCGAGATCAGCGCCACGGTGATGACCGCGAACGTGAGCTGGAAGCCAGCACCCACGAGGAACGGCACACCGGCGGCCGCCATCAGGCTCTCGCCGTCCGTGGCGCCCTGCAGGCCGAAGTACGTGGTCGGGTTCGCGATGATCCCGCCGAGGTCGTCAGAGCCGAACGCTGCCGAGTAGCCGTACAGCACCCAGATGAGCCCGACGAGACCCATCGCGCCGAAGCTCATCATCATCATGTTCAGGACGCTCTTGCCGCGCACCATGCCGCCGTAGAAGAACGCCAACCCAGGCGTCATCAGCAGCACGAGGGACGCAGCGAGCAGCATGAATGCTGTGTTGCCGCTGTCTAGTGTGAAGTCCATCGAGAGTGCCTCTCCCCTCGCCAGCCCGGGGTGGCTGGTCCGCACTTACAGTCGGGGATGGGCGTTTCGATCGGTCGCGGGGCGCGTTACGGGCAAGTGACAAGCATCACGCGGGCGTAAACGTTCGGTTTCGGGGTGAGCGCGTGTCCAGGTCGGCGATGACTCACGCGGCGGTCCGGCTCAGCCCACTGTGCTTGTGGTCGGGCTGAGCCTTCGCTCCGCGATCGGCGGGTGCCGCTGCGCGACCCCCACCGATCGCTGCGCTACGGCTCAGCCCTCCAGCAGCCCGTCGACGAAGGACTCCGCGTCGAACGGCGCCAGGTCGTCCGGGCCCTCGCCAAGGCCGACGAGCTTGACCGGGACGCCGAGCTCGCGCTGAACGGCCACGACGATGCCGCCCTTGGCGGTGCCGTCCAGCTTGGTCAGCACGATGCCAGTCACGCCCGCCACCTCGCCGAACACGCGCGCCTGGTTGAGCCCGTTCTGGCCGGTCGTCGCGTCGAGCACCAGCAGCACCTCGGACAGGGGCGCCTCGCGCGTGATGACGCGCGTGATCTTGCCGAGCTCGTCCATCAGGCCGGCCTTGTTCTGCAGGCGGCCGGCGGTGTCGACGAGCACCACGTCGACGCCGGACGTCTTGCCCGTGCGCACGGCGTCGAAGGCGACGGCGGCGGGGTCGGCGCCGTCGCGGTCGGAACGCACCGTCGGCACGCCGACGCGCGAGCCCCACGTCTCGAGCTGGTCGGCCGCTGCCGCGCGGAACGTGTCCGCCGCGCCGAGCACCACGGACTTGTCCTCGGCCACGAGCACGCGGGCCAGCTTGCCCACGGTAGTCGTCTTGCCGGTCCCGTTGACGCCCACGACGAGCACGACCGCGGGCGTCGCCGAGCCCGCTGCGTCCTCGCCCGGGGCGAGGTTGAGGGAGCGGTCGAGCGACGGGTCGACGAGAGCGATGAGCTGCTCGCGAAGCACCGCGCGCACGGCGCCCGGCTCGCGCAGGCCCTCGATGCGCACGCGCGTGCGCAGCGCCTCGATGAGGTCGCCGGACGGCCCTGCACCGACGTCGGCCAGGAGCAGCGTCTCCTCGAGCTCGTCCCAGTCGTCCTCGGTGAGGTGGTCGCGGGACAGCACCGCGAGGAGGCGCGAGCCCAGCGGCGACCCGGAACGCGCGAGCCGACCGCGGAGCCTGGCGAGGCGACCGGCGACCGGCGCGGGCACCTCGAGCTCGACGTCGGTGGCCGCCGCGACGTCGTCGGGCGCGATGACGTCGTCGGGCGCCGTGACGTCAGCCGAGGGCGGCGCCACCAGCAGGTCAGGCGCGGTGCTCGCGACCGTCGGCGCGACGGGCTTGTCGTCCGCGACGACCGTGCCGCCGGGAGCGCCATCCGGAGCACGGTCGGTGGTGTCGTCGGCCTGGTCACGACGGCGGCGCACGAGCACCGTGCTCGCGGCAACGAGAAGGGCCGCCGGGATGCCGGCTGCGATCAGGTACGTCCAGGTGTCCGGGTTCACCGGGACAGTGTGTCAGGCCGAGGCGCGGTCAGGCTCGGCGTCCCTCAGGCTCGGCGCGCACCCGGCAGCGCACGAACAGCGCGGTCCCGGGCGTGCAGCAGCCCCTCACCGAGCTCCTCGGGATTCAGGTAGCCGTCGCCCGCGTCGGACGTCACGGCGAGGAACTCGAGCAGCTTGAGGTCCACGGGCGGGGCCTCGTCGACCTCGTCCGTGGTCTTGCGCGCGGCCCAGCCGGCCTTGAACGTGCGCCACGGCGACTCGTGCTCGGTCGAGCCGCTCATCACGCTCGCGACGAGCAGCACGAGGCCGGCGACGAGCAGGGCGAGCAGGATTCCGATGACGACGACCATCGGCCCAGTCTGTGCGCGGACCGGTGCCCCGCGCCTCCGCACGGCCGGACCCCGACGAACCCGCCACACAATCTCCACACCGGGGTCGGCCAGAGTTCGACCGACGCTCAGACGGCGACGTCCTCGCGCATCCGCTGGCTGATCACGGTCGTGACGCCGTCGCCGCGCATGGTCACCCCGTACAGCGCGTCGGCGATCTCCATGGTCCGCTTCTGGTGCGTCACGACGATGAGCTGCGAGTCCTCCTGCAGCTCGCGGAAGATCTCGAGCAGGCGACCCAGGTTGGCGTCGTCGAGCGCGGCCTCGACCTCGTCCATGACGTAGAACGGGCTGGGCCGGGCCTTGAAGATCGCGACGAGCATGGCGACCGCGGTCAGCGACCGCTCGCCACCCGAGAGCAGCGACAGCCGCTTGACCTTCTTGCCGGCAGGGCGGGCCTCGACGTCGATGCCCGTGGTGAGCATGTTGTCGGGGTCGGTGAGGACCAGGCGCCCCTCGCCGCCGGGGAACAGGCGCGGGAAGACGACGTCGAACGCGGCGGCCGTGTCCCGGTACGCGTCGGCGAACACCTGCTCGACGCGCTCGTCGATCTCCTTGACGATGACGAGCAGGTCGGCGCGCGACTTCTTGAGGTCGGCGAGCTGGTCGGTGAGGAACTTGTGCCGCTCCTCGAGCGCCGCGAACTCCTCCAGGGCCAGCGGGTTGACGCGGCCGAGCAGCGACAGCGCGCGCTCGGCGGCGCGCAGCCGCTTCTCCTGCTGCTCGCGCACGTACGGGACGGCCGTGGGTGCGTCGGGGTCCGGGTCGGTCCCGGGTGCGACGACGACGGGCACGTCCTGGTGCGGGCCGTACTCGTCGAGCAGCACCGCGGGGTCGAGCCCGAGCTCCTCGATCGAGCGGTTCTGCAGCGCCTCGACCCGCAGGCGCTGCTGCGTGCGGGCGACCTCGTCGCGGTGCGCGACGTCCGTCAGGCGGGCCAGCTCGGCGGCGCGCTGCTCCACGTCGGCGCGCGTCGCTGCGACCAGCCGGTCCCGCTCCCCGCGGGCGGCCTCTGCCGCGTCACGTTCGTCGGACGCGCGGCGCAACGACACGTCGAGCGCGGCGAGAGCGCGGTCGGCGCCGACCCGCACGGCCTGCGCGACGACGACCTGCCGCGCGCGGGCGCGCTCGCGCTCGGCGGCCTTCTCCCGGGCGACACGCTCGGCACGCGCCGCGCGCTCGAGCGACTCGGCCCGTCCGGCGAGCGCACGTGCGCGCTCCTCGACGGTGCGCAGCGTCAGGCGCGCCTCGGTCTCGCGGGCCCGCGCACCGGTCGCCAGCTCGGCGAGCCGGTCCCTGCGCGCGGAGCCCTCGACGATCGCGGCCTCGCTCTCGGCCGGCTCGACCTCGGCGGCGGCGAGCCGCTCGGTGAGCTCGGCGAGATCGGCCGTGTCCTGCTCGAGCGTGCGCGAGGCGACCTCGAGGGACGCCTCGACGCGCTCGGCCTCGGCACGAGCGGCGCGCGCCGTGGAGCCGAGGTGACCGAGCTGCTCGGCGACCGCTGCGAGGGCAGCGTCGGACTCGTTCAGCCGGTCGAGCGTGGCGTCGTGCGCCTCGGCCGCCGCGGCCTGTGCCGTCGTGGCGGCCGCCAGCTCGAAGCGCAGGCGCTCGGCCGAGGCCGTGGCTTCCGCCGCCCCGTGGCGTGCCTGGTCGAGCGCGGCCTGCAGGTGCAGCGCGCTCGGCGCCGTCGCGGAGCCACCGGAGGCACGGTGAGCGGCGAGCACGTCGCCCGTGCGCGTCGCGACGGTCAGCTCGGGGTGCGCGGCGAGCAGCGCGCGCGCCTGGGCGAGGTCGTCGACGACCGCGACGCCGTCGAGCAGCTCGGCGACGGCACCGCGCACGTGCTCGGGCGCGGTGACGAGGTCGATCGCCCACTGCGCGCCCTCGATCGCCGGACGCGAGCCGGACGGCGCCTGCGCGCCACCGACGAGCAGCGACACCCGCCCGGCGTCCTCGGTGCGCAGGAACCGGATCGCGTCGACGGCTGCCTCGACCGAGTCCACCGCTACCGCGTCCGCGAGGGCGCCGAGGGCCGCGACGACGGCCTCCTCGTCGCGCGGGTCCACGGCGAGCAGCGCGGCGACCGTGCCGATCGTCCCGCCGAGCCCGTCGGCCGCGAGCAGCGCGCCCACGCCGTCCTTGCGGGTCAGGCTGAGCTCGAGGGTCTCGGCACGTGAATCGAGCGCGGCGCGCTCGCGCTCGGCGGCGCCCAGCCGCTCGGTGAGGTCGGCGACCTGCTCGTTCGCGTGCTCGAGGGCTTCGAGCGCGGCCTCGTGCTCCGCGTCCAGCCCCTCCTCGCCCTCCTCGACGCCGGCGACCTGCGACTCGAGCGCGGCGAACTGCGTGGTCGCCTCGGTGCCGCGCGCCTGGGCCGCGACGAGGGACTCGCGCAACCGCCCGAGCTCGGCCTGGGTGGCCTCGACCCGGCTGCGCCGCGCGGCGACCTGACCGGCGAGGCGCGCCACGCCCTCGCGCCGGTCGGCGGCGCCGCGCAACGACGTCGCCAGGTCCTTCTCGGCTGCCGCCGCCTCCTGCTCCGCCTGCTGGCGGGCCGCGACGGCGGCCTCGAGGCCGGCCCGCGAGAGCTCGACCTCGCTGGCCAGCTCGGCCTCGGCCGTGCGCACACGCTCGGCCTGGGCCGCGAGGTCGTCGGGATCGGATCCACCGCTGCGCTCGGGAGCCGCGACACCGAGCAGCCGGACGCGGTCGGCCGCGAGCGAGGACGTGCCGCGCAGACGTTCGCGCAGCGACGACAGGCGGTACCAGACCTCGCTCGCCTCGCTCAGAGCGGGGGCTGCCTCGGCCGCCTCGCGCTCGAGGGTCGCGAGGTGCGCCCGCGTCTGGGTCAGGACCGCCTCGACCTCGGCGCGCTGCGCCGCGAGCGCGGTCTCGTCGGCGATCTCCTGGTCGAGCTGCGCGGTGAGCTGCGCGAGGTCGTCGGCGAGCAGGCGCGCCCGCGCGTCGCGCAGGTCGGTCTGGACGACCGCGGCCTTGCGCGCGACCTCGGCCTGCCGCCCGAGCGGGCCGAGCTGGCGGCGGATCTCGCCGGTCAGGTCGCCGAGGCGCGTGAGGTTGGCCTGCATCGCGTCGAGCTTGCGGAGCGCCTTCTCCTTGCGCTTGCGGTGCTTGAGGACGCCCGCGGCCTCCTCGATGAACCCGCGACGCTCCTCCGGCGTCGCGCGGAGCACGGCGTCGAGCTGCCCCTGCCCGACGATGACGTGCATCTCGCGGCCCAGGCCCGAGTCGGACAGCAGGTCCTGGATGTCGAGCAGGCGGCAGCCCTGGCCGTTGATCGCGTACTCGGAGCCGCCGTTGCGGAACAGCGTCCGCGAGATCGTGACCTCGGTGTACTCGATCGGCAGCGCGCCGTCGGAGTTGTCGATCGTCAGCGAGACCTCGGCGCGGCCCAGCGGCGGGCGGCCCGACGTGCCGGCGAAGATGACGTCCTCCATCTTGCCGCCGCGCAGCGACTTGGCGCCCTGCTCCCCCATGACCCACGCGAGCGCGTCGACGACGTTGGACTTGCCCGAGCCGTTCGGCCCGACGACGCAGGTGACACCCGGCTCGAAGCTCAACGTCGTCGCGGAGGCGAACGACTTGAACCCGCGCAGGGTCAGGGTCTTGAGGTGCACGGAGGCAGCCTAGAGCGCGTAGGGCCGTGCGCCGTGGAGCGCGCGCTCGGTCAGAGCTGCGGGAACCAGAGCGCGATCTCGCGCGCAGCCGACTCCGCCGAGTCCGAGCCGTGCACGAGGTTCTGGATGACCTTCAGGCCCCAGTCGCGCGCGAGGTCGCCGCGGATCGTGCCCGGCGCCGCGACCGTGGGGTCCGTCGCACCGGCGAGCGAGCGGAAGCCCTCGATCGCGCGGTGGCCCTCGACGACCACTGCCAGCAGCGGGCCCGAGCCCATGAACTCGACGAGCGGCGCGAGGAACGGCTTGCCCGCGTGCTCGGCGTAGTGCTCGGCGAGCAGCTCGTCGGACGCCTGGCGCAGCTCGACGGCCACCAGCGTGTAGCCCTTGGCCTCGATGCGACGCAGGATCTCCCCGGTCAGGCCGCGCCGGACGCCGTCCGGCTTGACGAGGACGAGGGTGCGCTGCTGGACAGGTGCGTCAGTCATGGTCGAAACCCTAACGGCACGTCAGGGTCCGACCTCACCGGGGTGCGCGGCGTCGTACTCCGCGCGCTCGGCGTCGATGCGGCCCCCGAGCCGGAGCGACACCCACCACAGCGCGATGAACACCGCTGCGACGACGAGCGCCATGCCGCGCGCCACCGACGGCAGCACGAGCGCCGCCGCCACGACCCACACCTGCGCGATCCAGCCGGCCACGTACCCGCCCGGGCGAGCAACGATCCCGGAGATGACCAGCAGGGCGAGCGTCAGCCCGCCGCCGACGACCCACACCAGGGTGGGATCGACCTCGATCCAGGGGTCTTCGCCCGCGCTCAGGCCGTACGCCACGAGGGTCGCGAAGAACACGCAGAACGCTTCGAGGATGAGCATCGTCTGGGCGAACTGCGGCTTCGCGGGCCGCTTGCGGCGCACGACCGGCGCTTCGGAGGTCACCGGTCCAGGGTACCGGCGGGCACGTCGGAGTCCGACGAGCGCTGCGTCGGGAGCACCTCGTTCGGCTCCTCCTGCGCGCTGGCCGTGAGCTCGTCGACGACCGTGGCCTCGGCGATCGCGTCGCCGTCAGCGCCCGTGCCGTCGGCCGCGAGGGCCTCGCCACGCGCGACCATGCCGGCCACGCCCGAGAGCTTGACCTCGCGCAGGAACAGCGCGAGCACGAGCCCGACGAGGATGAGCGGCACGAAGTACCAGAACGACGGGGCCAGCGTGCTGGCGAACGCGTCGACGACCCCGCTCTTGTACGGCTCGGGCAGCTGCTCGACGACGTCCGGCGTGAGGTTGGCCGCGCCGCCGCCCGTGCCCGCGGGCGCGTCGGCGAAGACGTCCGTGAGCTTGCTGTAGAGCGCGGTCGTGAAGATGGTGCTGAACACGGCCGTGCCGACGGCTGCGCCGATCTCGCGGAAGAAGTTGTTCGCGGACGTCGCCGTGCCGAGCTCGTGCGGGTCGACGGCGTTCTGCACCGCGAGCACGATCGTCTGCATCACCAGGCCCATGCCGGCACCCAGGACGAAGATCATCGCTCCGAAGAGCCACATCGACATGTCGCCCGTGATGCGCGTGAGCCACATCAGGCCGCCGGCCGTGATCGCGAGGCCGACGACCGGGAAGACCTTGTAGCGCCCGGTCTTGGTGATCGCGATGCCGGAGCCGATCGCGGTCAGCATGACGCCCACCATCATCGGCAGCATGAGGAAGCCGGACTGCGTGACGCTCGCGCCGGTCGACATCTGCAGGAACGTCGGCAGGAACGCCAGCGCGGCGAACATGCCCATGCCGAGGATGAAGCCGATGACCGTCGCGATCGTGAAGGTCGGGTTGCGGAACAGGCGCAGCGGCAAGATCGGCTCGCTCGCGCGCAGCTCGACGAAGATGAACGCCGCGATCGCGACGACCGTGCCGGCGACCAGCGCGAGAAGGGCGCCGTCGTTCCAGTCGTAGTCCGAGTTGCCGGACCAGGAGACCCAGCTCGTGGCCAGGACCAGGCCGGACGTCGCGACGACCATGAAGAAGATGCCCGCGACGTCGATCTTCTTGCCCGAGCGGTGGGTCGGGAGCTTGAGCGTGAACCACGCGGTCACGAAGGCCGCGATGCCGATCGGGATGTTGATCCAGAAGCACCAGCGCCAGTCGGCGTGCTGCGTGAACAGGCCTCCGAGCAGCGGGCCGATGACGGCCGAGATGCCGAACAGCGCACCCATCGGGCCCATGTACTTGCCGCGGTCCTTGGCGGGGACGATGTCGGCGATGATCGCCTGCGACAGGATCATCAGACCGCCGCCGCCGAGCCCCTGCACACCGCGCCACAGCACCAGCTCGCCGAAGGACTGCGCGAAACCTGCACCCGCGGACGCGAGCGTGAACAGCCCGATCGCGACGAGGAACGGCCAGCGCCGCCCCCACAGGTCACCGAACTTGCCGTACAGCGGCATGACGATCGCGATCGCCATGATGTAGGCCGTCACGACCCAGCCCTGGTGGGCCACGCCGTCGAGCTCGCCCACGATGGTGGGCATCGCGGTGCCGACGATCGACTGGTCGAGCGAGGACAGGAACATGCTCGCCATCAGCGCACCGAAGATGAGCCAGACGGTGCGGGGGGTCAGCACGATGAGCGGCTTGTCGGTCGCGCTGTCCGTGGTGTGCGGTACTGCCGTGGTCATGCGGGTCCTCGTTCTGTGCAGGGTGGAGCTCGGGGGAATTCGGGGGTTTCGGCCCTCAGTCGGAGACGATCGCGCGCAGCTCGGCGACGACGAAGGCGAGGTGGTCGCCGCCGTCGCCCGCGCCGGACGACTCGTCCCAGCGCATGAAGGCCGCGTGGGTCAGGAAGATCGCGAGGGTCGCGACGACGAGCGGGCTGTGCTCGGGCTCGGTGCCGAGCCGTCGCTCGACGAGCTCGACGATCTGGCCCTTGTGCTGCTCGAACCACGCGAGGTGGCGCGCCAGCAGCCGCGGTTCGCGGGCGGCGATCTCGAAGGCGCGTGCGAAGCGCTCGCGCCCGACCGGCGGGTCGAGCAGGAACGAGCCGACGAGGTGCTCGAGGTCGGTCAGCAGGTGACCCGTGGGGCCGCCGGCCGCGAACGTGGCGGAGGCCTCGGAGTCGCCCGGCCACGGCACGTGGCCCAGCACCGCGTCGTCCTTGGTCTCGAAGTAGTTGAAGAACGTCCGGGTGGAGACGCCGGCCTCGGCACAGATCGCGTCGACGGTCACCGCGTCGAGGCCGTGCTCCAGGACGAGGCGGTGCGTCGCGTCGATCAGCGCCGCGCGGCGCGCGCGCTTCTTGCGTTCGCGCAGGCCGGACTCCGGCGCTGCCTCGCTTCGCGTCTCGATGGGCACCCCGGAACATTACACGGACTGCAACTTTGCAGGGACTGCATTTCCGTGCCGTCGATCACACCGGGTCCGGTCGAACCTCAGATCTCGCCGAAACCCCGCTCGACCTCGGTGGCGAACACCCGGGCCGCCTCGGCCGCCTGGGGCCCGGTCGCCTCGATCCGCAGCTCGGTCCCCTGCGTCGCGCCGAGCTTCATCAGTGCGAGGACGCTCGCGGCACTCACGCCGTTCACGGTGACCTTCGCCTCGTAGCCCGCGAGCATCCGGGACACGACTGCGGCCGGTCGCGCGTGCAGGCCCATGGGGTTCAGCAGCGTGCGGGTCACGCGCACGACCCCGTCGTCCGCGACCGCGTCCCCCGCTCCGCCCTCCGTCGCACTCGCATCCGCGGCCGGCACCGCCTCGCCGCGCGCGCCGTCGTACATGCGACCAGCCCCTTCGGCAGCAGCGAGAACGGCGTCGAGGTCGGCACCGCCGTGCGCCGTCACCGCGGCCGCGACGGCGCCCTCGACGAACGGGGCGTCCGCGAGCTTGACCCGGGCCTGCGTCGCCTCGTCCGCGAGGTCGAGCACGGACTCGGCAGTGAGCACCGCCGAACCCAGGTCCATGAGCACGACCGCGCTGCGAGATCCCTCGAGCGCCTGCGCGAACGCGCGCTCGATGCCGTCGAAGTCGGTCCCCAGCTCGCCGTCCGGCGTGCCGCCGACCGGGATCAGCCGAACACCGGGCGCCATCTGACCGGCCAGCTCGACCGCGCCCCGCGCGAGGTCGCGCGAGTGGGAGACGAGCACGAGCGACACCCGGGCGGCGTCGCCCGTCGGGTCGACGCCCGTGGCGTCGTCGCTCACGCGGCGGCCGCCGCGGCGGCCTCGGCGAGCAGCAGCTCGGTCGAACGTGCACCCGGATCGAGGTGCCCGGCCGACCTCTCGCCGAGGTAGCTCGCCCGGCCCTTCGTCGCGGTCAGCGGGATCGTCGACTCCGCGCCCACGCTCGCGGCCTTGGCCGCGGCCGCGAGCACGTCGGCGGGCGAGCCACCAGCGTCGGCCGCCGCCACGGCGGCCTCGGCGGCGGGCGTCCAGGCGTCGACCATCGTCTTCTCCCCCGCGCTGGCCTTGCCGCGCGCGACGATGCCGTCGAGCGCGGCCTCGATGAGCGCGACCACCCCGGCGGAGTCGAGGTCCGCCGAGGCCGTGGCCTTGGCCGCGCGAAGGTAGGCGGTGCCGTACAGCGGACCGGCGGCACCGCCGACCGTCGACATCAGGGTCGTCGCGACGAGCTTGAGGACGTCGCCGATCTGAGCCGGCGCCTCGTCGAGCGCGTCGAGCTTGGCCACGACGGCGCGGAAGCCGCGGTCGAGGTTCTCGCCGTGGTCACCGTCACCGATCTGCCGGTCGAGCTCGATGAGCTCGTCCCTGTGCTCGGCGATGGTCTGCGCGCTACGGCGCACCCACTCGACGGCCCACGCCACGTCGACGCTCATCCACACGCTCCTTCGACCGGTTCGAGATCCACGTACATCACCAACGCAGCGCAACCGTATGCACAGGCGCGTCCCAGAGCGCGGTCAGCTCGTCGTCCAGGCGCAGCACGGTCACCGAAGCGCCCTGCATCTCGAGCGACGTGACGTAGTTGCCCACGAGCGACCGGGTCACCTGCACGCCGCGCTCCTCGAGCAGCGCGCGGGCCCGACGATAGACGACGTAGAGCTCGGACGCGGGCGTGCCGCCCATCCCGTTGACGAACAGCAGCACCTGCTCGCCGCCCGACAGGCCCAGGTCGTCGGCCACGGGCGTGAGCAGCAGCTCGGTGATCTCGTCGGCGCTCGCGAGCGGGATCCGACGACGACCGGGCTCGCCGTGGATGCCGATGCCGATCTCGATCTCGTCCTCGGGCAGGTCGAACGACGGCTTGCCCGCGTGCGGGACCGTGCACGCGGTGAGCGCGACGCCCATCGACCGGACGTTGGCGTTGACCTTCTCGGCGATCGCGACGACCGCGTCGAGGTCGTCGCCGCGGGCGGCGGCCGCACCGGCGATCTTCTCGACGCACACGGTGCCCGCGACGCCGCGCCGGCCCGCCGTGTACAGCGAGTCCTCCACCGCGACGTC
The DNA here is from genome assembly GCA_039207135.1 of Brevundimonas sp. Classification (GTDB taxonomy): domain Bacteria; phylum Actinomycetota; class Actinomycetes; order Actinomycetales; family Cellulomonadaceae; genus Cellulomonas. Next base: position 8,412 of record JBCECL010000035.1, on the reverse strand, counting down.
GTCGTTGGTCACGACGGTCCGCACGGTCACGCCCTCGGCGTCGGCGAGCTCGGCAGCCGTCTCGAAGTTGAGGATGTCGCCCGTGTAGTTCTTCACGATCGCGAGCACGCCCTTGCCACCGTCGGCGGCCTGCAGCGCCGGGGTGATCTGGTCGGGCGTCGGTGAGGTGAACACCGCACCGGGCACCGCGGCGTCGAGCATCCCCTCGCCCACGAAGCCCGCGTGCAGCGGCTCGTGGCCGCTCCCGCCGCCCGAGACGAGTCCGACCTTGCCGCTCACGGCCCCGCCCTTGCGGGTCACGAAGTCGGGGTCGGAATGCACCTCGACAAGGTCGGCATGGGCGGCGGCGAAGCCCTCGAGGGACTCGGCGACGACGGTTCGCGGATCGTTGATGAGCTTCTTCACGACGACCATCCCTTCGGCGGGCATCGGCGCCCGGCCAGCGGCTTCGGACTGGTGTGCACTCGGACTACCCCCGATCCCCACCTTCACGTGGGGCGTCGGGGGCGTCAAGGCGAGAACGTGCGCTCGACGTGCACGTTCGTGCAGTCCGCTCGTCAGCCGCGGCCCACGAGGATCCGCGCCTCCGCGACGAGCACGATGGAGCCGGTGACCAGCACGGCCGCGCCCCGCTCGACGTCCCGCTCCGCGAGGCCCGCAGCAAGGTCGACGGCCTCGTCGAGCCGCTCGACCACGTGCACCCGGTCCTCGCCGAACACGTCGATGGCGACCTCGCCGAGCTCGTCGGCGGGCAATGCGCGTGGCGTCGACGCGGCCGTCACGACGATCTCGTCGAGCACCGGTTCGAGCACGGACAAGATGCCCTCGGGGTCCTTGTCGGCCATGACACCCACGACGCCGACGACCCGCTGGAACGCGAACGCCTCGTCGAGCGACGAGACGAGCGCCTCGACCCCGGCGGGGTTGTGCGCGCCGTCGACGATGATCGTCGGGCTCGTGCGCACGATCTCGAGCCGGCCCGGCGAGTCGACGTCCGCGAAGCCCGCCTCGACGATCCCGGGCTCGAGCGACCCGCCGCCGGCGATCAGGGCCTCGACCGCCGCGAGCGCGAGCAGCGCGTTGTGCGCCTGGAAGCGGCCGTGCAGGGGCAGGAAGATGTCCGTGTAGGTGCCGCCGGTGCCGCGCAGCGTGAGCAGCTGGCCGCCGACCGCGACAGTCCGCTCGACCACCGCGATCTCGACGTCCTCGCGCACGACGCGAGCTCCGCGCTCCGCCGCAGCCGCCAGGACGACGCCCTCCACGTCCTCCTCCTGGTGGGCGAGGACGAGCGTCGCGCCGTCCTTGACGATGCCCGACTTCTCGGACGCGATCTCGACCAGGGTGTCGCCGAGGTAGCGCTCGTGGTCCATCGCGATGGGCGTGATGACCGCGACGTCGCCGTCAGCGACGTTCGTCGAGTCCCACCGCCCGCCGAGCCCCACCTCGATGATCGCGACGTCGACGGGGGCGTCCGCGAAGGCCGCGAAGGCCATGACCGTGAACACCTCGAAGAACGACAGTCTCGGCTCGCCGCGCTCCGCCGACCGCTGGTCGACGAGGTGCACGTACGGCGCGACGTCCTGCCACACCTCGACGAACCGCTCGTCGCTGATGGGCTCGCCGTCGATCGCGATCCGCTCGGTGACCCGGGTCAGGTGCGGGCTCGTGAAGCGACCGGTCCGCAGCCCGTGCTCGCGCACGAGCCGCTCGACCATCCGGCTGGTCGACGTCTTGCCGTTGGTGCCCGTCAGGTGCACCACGCGGTAGGCCTTCTGCGGGTCGCCGAGCAGCTCGCAGACCTGGCGGACGCGCTCGAGCGTCGGATCGATGTCGTGCTCCGGTGCGCGCGACAGGATCGCCGCGTAGACCTCGTCGGCCGCCGTGCGCGCCTCGCGCTCCGCCTCCCGGCGCGTGTGCTCCGCTCCGCCGCTCATGCCTCGTATCCCCCACCCTCGACGGCCTCGACCCGCACGGCCAGGTCGGCCGTCGGAGCGACGTCGATCGTCACGCTCACCGCGAGGGTCTCCGCCGCGATGGTGTCCTGGTGCTCCTGGACGTCGGCCACGCGGTCGCGCGGGACGTCGAGCGAGAGCACGATGCGGTCGCCCACCTGCAGGCCGGCCGCCTTGCGGGCGTCCTGCACGGCACGCACGACGTCGCGCGCGTAGCCCTCGGCGAGCAGCGCGTCGTCGAGCGCGAGGTCCAGCACGACGAAACCTCCGCCGGGCAGCACCGCGGCCGCGCTCTCGCCCTGCGCGTCGCCGGACACGACCGTCGTCAGCTCGAACTCAGGCTGCTCGAGCGGCACGTCCCCGTCGGCCGTCGTCACGACGACGGTCTCGCCGTCGACGCGCCACGCACCCGACCGGGACGCCTGGATGACCGCCTGGACCCCCCGGCCCAGGCGCGGCCCGGCAGCGCGGGCGTTGACCGCGAGCCGCTGGCTGATGCCGAACCGCTCCGCCGTCCCGCTGTCGGCCTGCTCGAGGTCGATCGCCTTGACGTTGAGCTCGGCCGCGAGCAGCTCCGTGTGCGGGGCGAGCGCCGACAGGTCGTCGACCGCGACCGTCAGGCGGCGCAGCGGCTGGCGCACGCGCACCGAGTGCGCCTTGCGCAGGCCGAGCGCCGTGGACGTCACCGCGCGGACCTGGTCCATCGCCCGCACCAGGTCTGCGTCCGCGGCGAGCGCGCCGTCGGCCGTGGGCCAGTCCGTCAGGTGCACGCTGCGCTCGCCCGTGAGCCCGCGCCAGACCTCCTCGCCGACGAGCGGCGCGAGCGGCGCCATGACGCGCGTGAGCGTCTCGAGCGCGGTCCACAGCGTGTCGAACGCGTCGTCGTCCTCGGCCCAGAACCGGTCCCGCTGCGTGCGGACGTACCAGTTGGTGAGCACGTCGAGGTGCACGCGCACGGCCTCGCAGGCCGCCGCGATGTCGTACGCGTCCATGTGCGCGGTGACCTCGGTGACGAGGTCGCCCGTGCGTGCCAGGACGTAGCGGTCCATCGGCGCCATCTTGGCGACGCGGTCGGCATCCACCCGCTTGGCCGTGTAGCCCGTGCCGCCCGCGGCCGCGCCCGAGTAGAGCGCGAAGAAGTAGTACGTCGACCACAGCGGCAGCAGCACCTGCCGGACGCCGTCGCGGATGCCCTCCTCGGTCACGACGAGGTTGCCGCCGCGCAGGATCGAGCTCGACATGAGCGACCAGCGCACGGCGTCGGAGCCGTACTTGTCCCACATGATCACCGGGTCGGGGAAGTTGCGCAGCGACTTGCTCGCCTTGCGGCCGTCATCGCCCAGCACGATGCCGTGGCACATGACGTTCTTGAAGGCGGGCCGGTCGAAGATCGCGGTGGCCAGCACGTGCAGCGTGTAGAACCAGCCGCGGGTCTGACCGATGTACTCGACGATGAAGTCGCCCGGGTAGTGGTGCTCGAACCAGTCGGCGTTCTCGAACGGGTAGTGCACCTGCGCGAACGGCATCGAGCCCGAGTCGAACCACACGTCGAACACGTCGGGGATGCGGCGCATGGTGCTCGCCCCCGTCGGGTCGTCGGGGTTGGGGCGCGTCAGGTCGTCGATGAACGGGCGGTGCAGGTCCGTGACGCCGTTCTCGTCGACCGGCAGCCGACCGAAGTCGGCCTCGAGCTCGGCGAGGCTGCCGTACACGTCGACCCGGGGGTGGCTCGGGTCGTCCGAGACCCACACGGGGATGGGCGTGCCCCAGTAGCGGTTGCGGCTGATGGACCAGTCGCGCGCGTTGCTCAGCCACTTGCCGAACTGGCCGTCCTTGATGTGCTCGGGCGTCCAGGTGATCTGCTGGTTGAGCTCGACCATGCGGTCGCGGAACTGCGAGACGCGCACGAACCAGCTCGAGACGGCCTTGTAGACCAGCGGGTTCCGGCAGCGCCAGCAGTGCGGGTAGGAGTGCTCGTAGGTCTCGTGCCGGACGACGACGCTGCGCTGCTCGGCCGCGACGCGCGCGAGCGGGCCGGTGCCCGCCTTGAGGTCCGCGATGATCGGCTTGTTCGCCTCGAAGACCTGCAGGCCCGTGTAGTCGTGGACCTCGGTGGTGAACCGCGCACCCTCGTCGACCGGGACCACCGGGGCGATGCCCGCGGCCTCGCAGACCGTCATGTCGTCCTCGCCGAACGCCGGGGCGAGGTGCACGATGCCCGAGCCGTCCTCGGTCGTGACGAAGTCGGCGACGAGGACCTGGTGGACGCCTCCACGGTCGGTGAAGTAGTCGAACGGCGGCGTGTAGCGCCGACCCGCGAGGTCGGCGCCCCGCACCGTCGCGACGACCGTCGCCTCACCGAGCTCGCGCGCGTACGCCGCAAGGCGCGGCTCCGCGAGCAGCACGCGCTCGCCCGGGTGGGCCAGCGCGAACGGCGAGTCGGGGGCGGGCTCGACCGTCACGTAGTCGATGTCCGGACCCACGGCGACGGCCAGGTTGCTGGGCAGGGTCCACGGGGTCGTCGTCCAGATGAGCGCGAGCTCGCCGGTCTCCAGGCGCAGGCCGACGGTGAGCGCGGGGTCCTGGCGCGACTGGTAGACGTCGTCGTCCATGCCGAGCTCGTGGTTCGACAGCGGAGTCTCGTCGACCCAGCAGTACGGCAGCACGCGGTAGCCCTCGTAGGCCAGGCCCTTGTCGTACAGCTGCTTGAACGCCCAGATCGCCGACTCCATGAACGGGGTGTCGAGCGTCTTGTAGTCGTTGTCGAAGTCCACCCAGCGCGCCTGGCGCGTCACGTAGTCGCGCCACTCGCCCGTGTACTTCAGCACCGACTCGCGGCAGGCCGCGTTGAACTTGTCGATCCCGAGCTCGTCGATCTGCGACTTCTCGGTGATGCCGAGGATCCGCTGCGCCTCGAGCTCGGCCGGCAGGCCGTGCGTGTCCCAGCCGAACCTGCGCTCGACACGGTGGCCGCGCATGGTCTGGTAGCGCGGGACGACGTCCTTGGCGTAGCCGGTCAGCAGGTGGCCGTAGTGCGGCAGGCCGTTGGCGAAGGGGGGCCCGTCGTAGAAGACGAACTCGTTCGCACCGTTCTCGCCGGCGTCACGCTGGTCGATCGACGCCTGGAAGGTTCCGTCGGTCTCCCAGTACGCCAGCACGTCGCGCTCGAGCGCGGGCAGGTCCGGGGACGCTGGCACCGCGGCGCGCGCGTCGGCGTCGGCTGCATTGGTCCGGTGCAACGGGTAGTTCGGGGCCACGGTGCGGTCTCCTGTGGTCGTTCGCGTGCGGCTGCGAGGACGATCACCCCGGTACGGACCGGGACCACCGCGGTACCACCTCGCTTGCCGGCGTCCCGCTCTTCACCGGAGTGCGCTGGGCGTCGACCACTTGTTTGTTCATCCGGGCTGTGACGGGCCTACCCGTCCGGTTCTACTGAGTTCCCCGAGGGGTCCCGTTCTTCCGGAGGCTCACCGGTGATGGCCGGGTCGATGCCTGTGGAGCAAGCCTAGCCGACGTCGTCGGAGCACGAACGCCTGCGCCAGACTGGTCGGGTGACCCAGCCGCTGCTGCTCCTCGACCTCGACGGCACCCTGGCCGACTCCTACCCCGGCATCGCGTCGTCGATCGTGCACGCCTTCACGGCGGCCGGCCTCACCGTGCCGACGCCCGGCGAGCTCCGCGGGTTCGTCGGGCCTCCGCTGCACGACGCGCTGCGCGCCCGCGGCTTCTCGAGCGCGCTGACCGACGAGCTCGTCGAGAACTACCGCGACGCGTACGGCGGCGGCAACATGTTTGAGAACTCGGTGTTCGACGGCATCCCCGACGCCCTGCGCACGCTGCGCGACCGCGGCGCCGCACTCGTCGTCGCGACGTCCAAGCCCGAGGTGTACGCGCTGCCGATCTGCGAGCGCCTCGGGATCGCGCCGCTCGTCGACGGCATCTTCGGCGCGTCGCTCGAGGCCGGCAAGGCCGGGAAGGCTGCGGTGATCGAGCGCGCGCTCACGGGCCGCGACGCCGCCGAGCGCCGCCTCATGATCGGCGACCGGGAGCACGACGTCACCGGCGCCCGCGCCAACGGCGTCGACTGCATCGGCGTCGCGTGGGGCTACGCCGAGCCCGGCGAGCTCGAGGCCGCGGGCGCGGTGGAGGTCGTCGGCGACCCGCGCGCGCTCGTCGCCGCCGTGACCGCGCGTCTGGGGCTGTGAGCTCAGGCGCTGCCTTGCTCCTGCGGGCGGACGGGGTCCTCGTCGGACCACGGGAACGTGATCCAGGCGTCCGTCGCGCGCCACGAGTAGTCGGGCACGATGACCGACCGGGGCTTCGTGTACAGCACGGCCGTGCGGACGTCGCCGCAGATCTCGGCGAGCAGCCGGACGACGAGCGCGAGCGTCTCGCCCGTGTCGGCGACGTCGTCCACCACGAGCGCGCTCCTGCCGCGCAGCGCATCGGTGTCGAGCAGCGGCGGTAGCACGACGGGATCCGCGAGGCGCTCGTCGATGCCCGTGTAGAACTCGACGTTCAGCGTGCCGACCGCCTTGGTGCCCAGCGCGTACGCGAGCGCACCGCCCAGCGGGAGCCCGCCGCGCGCGATCGCCACGACGACGTCGGGGACGTAGCCCGAGTCGGCGACGCCCTGCGCGAGCTCGCGCACCGCGCGGCCGAACCGCTCGTAGGACAGCACCTCGCGCACTACCGGCTCGCCAGCGGCTTCGCTCGTCATCACGTCCGCACGCTAGGGCACGCATGTTGCGAGCGCATGACGCCGCGGACGAGTCGGCTCCGCTTGACCTTGACGCAACGTCAAGTTCTAGCGTGGTTCACATGGAAGCGGTTGGCACGGAGGTATCGATCCAGGAGGTCGCGCGGCTGACAGGCACGACGAGCCGCACGTTGAGGCACTACCACGCCGTCGGTCTGCTCGCGCCGAGCCGCGTAGGGCGCAACGGCTACCGCTGGTACGACGAGCGCACGCTCACGCGCTTGCAGCGGATCATGCTGCTGCGCGACCTCGGGCTCGGGCTCGCCGACATCGCACGGGCGCTCGACGACGAGCCGGACGACACCGCGGCCCTGCGGCGGCACCTGAGGTCGCTCGAGGCCGAGAAACGACGACTCGACCGGCGGATCGCCGCGGTCGAGAGCACGATCAGGACGAGGGAGCACGGAGGCACGATCATGGCTGAGGAGATGTTCGACGGATTCGACCACGCCCGTCACGAGGACGAGGTGGTCCGCCGCTGGGGACGCACGGCGTACGACACGTCGGACGCCTGGTGGCGCGCCATGAGCGACGACGAGCGCGCCGCGTGGAAGTCGCAGACGGCTGCCCTGGCCGAGGAGTGGGCCAGCGCTGCCGGCGACGGTCACGATCCCGCCGGAGATCTCGCCCAGGACCTCGCGCGCCGGCACGTGACCTGGCTCGCCTCCATCCCTGGGACGCCGGCGCACGGCGCGGGCGGTGAGCCGGCGTCGGGCAGCCGCGAGTACGTGGTCGGGCTCGCTGACCTGTACGTGGACGACGAGCGATTCGGCGCGAGCTACGGCGGCCGGACGGGTGCGACCTTCGTGCGTGACGCCCTGCACCTGTACGCCGCGAGACACCTCTGAGGGCTACGTCGTGCGGCGCGAGGTCTTCGTGTTGCTCGCCTGCGCGCGCGGCCGCACCACGAGCAGGTCGATGTTCACGTGCGGCGGCCTGCTCAGGGTCCACGAGACCGCATCGGCGACGTCGTCGGCGACCAGCGGCTCGTACCCCGCGTAGACGGCTGCCGCGCGCTCGGCGTCGCCGCCGAACCGCACGAGCGAGAACTCCTCGGTCGCGACGGCGCCCGGCGCGATCTGGATGACGCGGATCGGCTCGTCGACGATCTCCCACCGCAGGGTCGTCGCGAGCATCCGCTCGGCGTGCTTGGCTCCCGTGTAGCCGGCACCACCCTCGTACGCGCCGTCGGCCGCGGTGGACGTGAGCACCACGACGTCGCCGCCCCCGGCCGCGCGCAAGAGCGGGAGAACGGCCTGCGTGACCCGCAGGGTGCCGAGCACGTTGACCTCGTACATGGCGCGCCACTGCTCGACGTCCGAGGTGGCGACCGGGTCGAGCCCGAACGCCCCGCCCGCGTTGTTCACGAGCGCGTCCAGGCCACCGGTCTGCTCGACGTAGTCCGCGAGCGCAGCGACGTCGGCCTCCTGCGTGATGTCGGCCGCGAAGACCTCGGCGCCGGTCTCCGCGGCCAGCGCCGCGAGGCGGTCGGCGCGGCGGGCGGTGGCGACGACGTCCCAGCCGTCCGCGCGCAGGCGGCGGACGGTCGCGGCCCCGATGCCGGACGAGGCTCCGGTGACGAGGGCGCGGCGGACGGGTGCGGTGCTTTCGGTCATGGCGTCACCGTAGGCCGCGCGAGCAACTGATGCGCGCACGTCTCCCGCCGATCTCATCGCTCGACCCCGACGTGGTTCGCACGGC